>NZ_JBHVRX010000005.1:0-389645 GCF_042885515.1 Streptomyces sp. NPDC058052
ATCCCCAAGCTCGACGTCGTCGTCCCCGTCGCCGAGGGCATCAACAAGCCCAAGGTCCTCGACAAGGGCATGGTCGGCCACTACGGCGAGGGCAAGCTCAAGACCGCCATGCCCTCCGACAAACAGGGCAACTTCGCGGTCGCCGGCCACCGCAACACCCACGGCGAGCCCTTCCGCTACATCAACCGCCTCAAGCCCGGCGACCCCATCGTCGTCGAGACCCAGGACGCCTACTACACCTACGAGATGGCGAGCATCCTGCCCCAGACCCCGCCCTCGAACATCGCCGTCATCGACCCCGTCCCCAAGGGCTCCGGCTTCACCGGGCCCGGCCGGTACATCACCCTCACCACCTGCACGCCCGAGTTCACCAGCACCTACCGCATGATCGTGTGGGGAAAGCTGGTCGAGGAACGGCCGCGCAGCAAGGGAAAGCCGGACGCGCTCGTAGGCTGAGACCCCACACCTCCAGAAGGGACGAGGGCCGACCCAGTGTCACGCGCGCGCAACCGGATCGCCGGGCTCATCAGCGTCTTCGGCGAACTCCTCATCACAGCCGGCCTCGTGCTCGGACTCTTCGTCGTCTACTCGCTGTGGTGGACGAACGTCCTCGCCGACCGGGCCGCCGACAAGGAGGGCGCGGAGGTCCGCGGCGAGTGGGCCGACCAGGGCCCCGGCGCCCTCGACACCAAGGGCGGAGTCGGCTTCCTCCACGTCCCGGCCTTCGGCGGCGACGAGATCCTCGTGAAGCGGGGCACCGAGAGCTCGATCCTCAACAACGGTGTCGCCGGCTACTACACCGACCCCGTCAAGTCGGCCCTCCCGCAGGACAAGGAGGGCAACTTCACGCTCGCCGCCCACCGCGACGGGCACGGGGCCAAGTTCCACAACATCCACAAGTTGAAGAACGGCGATCCGATCGTCTTCGAGTCCAAGGACACCTGGTACGTCTACAAGGTCTACAAGTCCCTTCCGGAGACCACGAAGTACAACGTGAACGTCCTCCTGCCGGTCCCCGAGGAGTCCGGCAGGACCGAGCCCGGCCGGTACATCACGCTCACGACCTGCACCCCCATGTACACCTCGGACCACCGCTACATCGTCTGGGGCGAACTGGCCCGCACCGAGAAGGTCGACCGCGACCGGACGCCGCCGGCGGAGCTGCGGTGAGACGCGCCGGGACGAGCTGAATCCCGGACCGAGGTGAGGTGAGGCGAGCGGGGCGCTCGCCTCCTCATTCGTCCAGCACGCGCTGCGCGGCCCGCATCTTGGACTCCAGGCCGGCCTTCACGTCGGCCAGGGCCGCGGCGTTCTCCGCGACGGCCCTCTCCTGGTGGGCGTGGTCCACCGCGTACCAGACACCGACCACGTTGTGCTCGTGCCGACAGGCCGCGTCCGCCGTCGCCACCTTCAGCTCACGGGGAGTGGGCCGGGGCGATTTCCGCCACTGCGGATCCCTCGGGGTGGTAGCCCCATCGCGCCATCAGTTCGGCGCTCTGGCTCCCGTACCGGCCGTCGGTCCGGGTGACGGGAGCGTCGCTGTCGCGCGGTGCGGGGGCTTCGACCGGCGGACGGTAGTCGAATCCGAAGCGTGCCATGCAGCGGGAGAGGGCCGTCGCGTACGCCTTGTCGATCGTCGCCTGCTGGCCCGGGTTCACCAGATACGGATCGAGCGGGAGCGGCTTGTCGTTCGCGGAGTCGATGACGGGGACGGCAGCGGCGGGAGGCGGCGTCCGCGCGCCGTCCCGGGCGGTCGCGCCGCCGGCCGTGGGGGGCGTTCCTCCCGCCCCCGCGCACCCCGCCAGCAGCAGCGGGAGGACGGTCAGTGAGGCGGTGGCGCGGAACGGGCGGCGAGACACCTGGACGATCTCTTTCGGCGCCCGTGCTGCCGTTGGCACCCGACTGGAAGGAATAGCCGGAGTAATCCGCTATGTTGCCGCTCTGTGCGAAATAGGCCCCGTACCCGTACGAACTGGAGCTGTAGTAGAGGCAGACCTGGTCGAAATAGCAGTCGAATGCCGGAGCGGCCGACGCCGTACCCGACGCCCCCACCACCGTTCCGAAGGCTACGAGACCCGCGGCGAATATCTTTCTGGCACGCATTCCTGATCCCTTGTCCTTCTCGTCACCCGGAATTGCTGAACGGTGACTGACCGCAGTGGGTCGCCTTGCTGCTGTACTGCGCCTGGGACGCGCTCGGCCCGCTGGTGAGGCTGATGATGCCGGTCACCGAGATGCACCGGCCGGCGGCGGAGACGCTGGCCGGGCCGGCGTACTGGCTGTAGGTGATGGCGGTGGTGGACGGGTCCTGGACGTAGGTGTCCTGCACGCAGGTGGAGCCCGCGCTGGTGCCGGCGACACACTTCACGATCATGACGAACTTGAACGTGGGGATGCCGTATCCACCCGCGCTCGTGGCCACGTCGACCGTACAGTTCCTGCCGGTCGCGCCGTCGTAGTAGAGGTAGACAGAACCCGTCGCATTGGACTTCCCTACGGAGAAAGGAAAAAGCCGGTGGCTCGGAGAGAGCCACCGGCTTTCGCGTTCCTGACGCGGGACGAACCGCGACTAGTCGAACCAGCCGCCGATGTTGTTGGCGTCGCCGTTGCTGTCGCCGCCCGGCTGGCCGCCGTTGCCGGAGTTGTCGCCACCCGGCTGGCCGCCGCCCAGGTCCGTGGTGAACAGGGTGACCGTGTCGCCCTGCTTGACCGGCGAACCCGCGCCCGGGTTCGACTGGGCCACCCGGGCGTCGTCCTTGTCGACACCGACCACGACGACCGTGATGCCCTGGCCCTGGAGGTTGTCCCGGACCTCCTTGAGCGTCTTGCCGACGATGTCCGCGGGGATCGTGATCTGCGGCACCGCGGGGCCCTTGGAGACCTTCAGGGTGATCTTCACGTCCAGCGGCTGGTTGCTCGGGCCGCCGGGGCTCTGCTCCAGGACCATGCCCTTGGGCTGGTCGCTGTCGACCTCCTCCTGCTCCACGTTGGTGAAGCTGAGGCCGTTCAGCTGCTGGAGGGCCAGGCTGATGTCACGGTTCCGGACGTCCGGCAGCTGCGTCAGCTTCTGCTTGGCGACCGTCAGGGTCACCTCGGAGTTCTTCTCGGCCTTGCTGCCGTTCGTCGGGTTCTGCCGCAGGACGGTGCCGGGGTCCTCGTCGGACTCCTCCTCCTCGACCTTGACCTTGAAGCCCTTGCCCTCCAGGGTCTCCTTCGCACGCTCCAGCGACTGCTCCTGGACGTCCGGGACCTCGACGAGCGGCGCGCCCTCGGAGATCCACACCTGGATCGTGCCGTCGACGTCCATCTTGCTGATGTTGTCGGCGACCGGGTTCTGGCGGCAGATCGCTCCGGTGGGCTGCTCGCAGCGCTCGGAGCCCGCCTCCTGCAGCTTCACCTGGGCATTGGTCACGGACTTCTGCGCCTCGTCCATCTTCTGGCCGACGAGCTGCGGCACCACCGTCTGCTGCGGGGTGTCGTTGGTGTCCATGAGATAGCGGGCGATGAAGATCGCGCCGACCAGCACCAGGACACCGCAGAGCGCGAGCAGGATCGTCGAGGCGTTCGACTTCTTCTGCCCGCCCCGGCGGCGGTCCGGACGGTCGTCGTAACCGTCGTACCCGCCGTAGCCGCCACCGTCCGGCGGGACCGGCGGCATCATCGAGGTCTGGCCGATCGGGTCGGCCTGGCGCAGCGCGGTCGTCGGCTGGTCCTCCGGCGGGTAGCCGTAGCCGTTGTACGCCTGGGCGCCGGCCATGCCCATCGCCGCGGCGGCCGCGACCGGCTGCCCGTCGAGGCACGCCTCGATGTCCGCGCGCATCTCGTCGGCGGACTGGTAGCGGTAGTCGGGGTCCTTGACCAGCGCCTTGAGGACGATGGCGTCCATCTCCGGCGTGATCTCGGCGTCGAAGTTGCTCGGCGGCTGCGGCTCTTCCCGGACGTGCTGGTAGGCGACGGCCACGGGGGAGTCGCCGATGAACGGCGGCCGGACGGTGAGCAGTTCGTAGAGCAGGCAGCCCGTGGAGTACAGGTCGGAGCGCGCGTCGACCTGCTCGCCCTTGGCCTGCTCCGGGGAGAGGTACTGGGCGGTGCCGATGACCGCGGCGGTCTGCGTCATGGTCATGCCCGCGTCGCCCATGGCGCGCGCGATGCCGAAGTCCATGACCTTGACCTGGCCGGTGCGGGTCAGCATCACGTTCGCGGGCTTGATGTCGCGGTGCACGATGCCGGCGCGGTGCGAGTACTCCAGCGCCTGGAGGATGCCGACGGTCATCTCCAGCGTGCGCTCGGGCAGCAGCTTGCGGCCGGAGTGCAGCAGTTCGCGGAGGGTCGAGCCGTCCACGTACTCCATCACGATGTACGGGATGGAGACCCCGTCGACGTAGTCCTCGCCGGTGTCGTAGACGGCGACGATCGCCGGGTGGTTCAGGGAGGCGGCGGACTGTGCCTCACGGCGGAACCGGGCCTGGAAGGACGGGTCACGGGCCAGGTCGGCCCGCAGCGTCTTCACGGCGACGGTGCGGCCGAGCCGGGTGTCCTGGGCGAGGTACACCTCGGCCATGCCACCGCGGCCGAGCACCGAGCCCAGCTCGTACCGGCCGCCGAGGCGACGCGGCTCTTCCATAGCTAATCCAGCCCTCTCCGTCTGTCCCGACCGCACCCATGGGTGGTCCGGCGGTGTGTGCTGTCCGCGCATACGCTACCGGCCCCGAAGAGCGGTACCGCCCGCGGAGGGCAGCTGATACCTGACCGGTACCTGGCGGGCACCGGCCCTTTGCAAGATCAGCCGCGGCTCTTCAGAACCGCCTTCATGACCGCCTTCGCGATCGGCGCGGCCAGGCCGCCACCGCTGATGTCCTCACGGCCGACGCCCTCGGCGTCCTCGACGATCACGGCGACGGCGACCGGGGAGCCCTGATCGGTCTTGGCGTACGAGATGAACCAGGCGTACGGGCGCTTGGCGTTCTTCTCGCCGTGCTGCGCGGTACCGGTCTTGCCGCCGACCTTGACGCCGTCCATGTTCAGGTCGGCCCTGCCGCCGGTGCCGTTGGAGACGACGTTCTCCATCATCGCCTGGAGCTTCTGGGCGTTCTCCGGCGAGACCGGCTGGCTCATCTCCTCCGGCTCGTTCTGCTTGATGACGTCCAGGTTCGGCGCGCGCAGCTGGTCGATCATGTACGGCTTCATCAGCTTGCCGTCGTTCGCGATCGCCGCCGTGACCATCGCCATCTGCAGCGGGGTGGTCGCGGTGTTGAACTGGCCGATGGACGAGAGCGCGTTGCCACCGCGGTCGGCCTTCTTGTCGTAGACCGAGGCGGCGGACCGGACGGGGGTGAACTGCTCGGCGTTGAAGCCGAACTTCTCCGCCATCTCGTTCATCTTCTCGACGCCGACGTCGTCACCGAGCTTGGCGAAGACCGAGTTGCAGGAGATCCGCAGCGCCTCGTTGAGGCTGGCGTTGGCGCAGCCGCCCGAGTGGTTCTTCATCGGCTTCGTGGAGAGCGGGATCTTCCAGCCCTCGGGGGTCTCGGTCGCCGCGTCGATGTCGGTGACCTTGCCGGACTCCAGCGCGGCGGCGGCGGTCACGACCTTGAAGACGGAGCCGGGGGGGTAGATCTCACGGATCGCACGGTTCAGCTTCGGCTTGTTCTTGTTCTTCTCCAGCGCGACCCACGCCTTCTCGTCCTTGCCCGAGTAGCCGGCGAAGGAGGAGGGGTCGTACGAGGGGGTGGACGCCAGCGCCAGGATCTTGCCGGTCGAGGGCTCGATCGCGACGACGGCGCCGGTGTTGTTGCCGAGGCCCTTGAAGGCGGCCTTCTGCGCGGCGCCGTTGAGGGTGGTGACGACGTCGCCGCCCTTCTTCTGCTCGCCGGTGAACATCGCCAGGGTGCGATCGAAGAAGAGCCGGTCGTCGTTGCCGGTGAGGATGCCGTCCTCGATCTTCTCGATCTGGGTGGCGTCGTACGCCTGCGAGGCGAAGCCGGTCACGGGCGCCCACATGGGGCCGTCGACGTAGGTCCGCTTGAACTTGTAGTACTCGTCCTCGGAGTCGACGGAGCCGGTGATCGGCTTGCCGTCGACGATGATGTTCCCGCGCTCGTTCGAGTAGCGCTCGATCTGGACGCGGCGGTTCTTCGGGTGCGCGTTCAGCTCGTCGGCGCGGACGAACTGGAGCCAGTTGTCGCGCAGGAGCAGGGCGAGGACGAGCAGGCCGCAGAAGATCGCGACCCGGCGCAGCGGCTTGTTCACGGACGGACCACCTGGGTCATCTCGGCGTCGGGGTTCGGAGCGGGGGCGGGCGCCGGACGGCGCGCGGTGTCGCTGATCCGGATCAGGATGCCGATCAGGGCCCAGTTGGCGATCACGGACGAACCGCCGTACGCGAGGAACGGCATCGTCATACCGGTGAGCGGGATGAGGCCCATCACACCGCCGGCGACGACGAAGACCTGCAGCGCGAAGGCGCCGGAGAGGCCCATCGCGAGCAGCTTGCCGAAGGGGTCGCGGGCGGCGAGGGCGGTGCGGATGCCACGCTCGATGATCAGACCGTAGATCAGCAGGAAGACCATGACGCCGGCCAGACCGAGCTCCTCGCCGACCGTGGCGAAGATGAAGTCGGAGTTGGCGGCGAACTGGATCAGGTCGGAGTTGCCCTGGCCGAGCCCGGTGCCGAGGATGCCGCCGGAGCCGAAGGACATCAGCACCTGGGTCATCTGGTCACAGGCGTACGCCATGTTCGAGCCCGCCGGTGCCGTCGCGAGGCACTCGAAGGGGTCGAGCCAGGCCGCCACACGGGACTGGACGTGGCTGGCGGTGGAGCTGACGGCCACCGCGCCCGCGACGGCCATCAGGAGACCCATGACGATCCAGCTGGTCCGCTCGGTCGCCACGTACAGCATGATCACGAACATGCCGAAGAACAGCAGCGAGGTGCCGAGGTCGTTCTCGAAGACCAGGATGAGGAGGCTGACTGCCCAGATCGTCAGGATCGGGCCGAGGTCACGGCCTCGGGGCAGGTAGAGCCCCATGAAGCGGCGGCTGGCCAGGGCCAGCGCGTCCCGCTTCACCATCAGGTAGCCGGAGAAGAACACGGCGAGGACGAGCTTGGCGAACTCACCGGGCTGGATCGAGAAGCCGCCGACGCGGATCCAGATCTTGGCGCCGAAGACGTCGGCGCCGAGGCCGGGGACGAGCGGAAGCAGCAGCAGCACGAGCGCGGCGACCATGGAGATGTACGTGTAGCGCTGGAGGACGCGGTGGTCCTTGAGGATCAGCAGCACGCCCACGAACATGGCGATGCCGATCGCCGAGTACATCATCTGGTTCGGCGCGGAGGCGCTGAACGCCCCGTACTGGCGCTTCGCCAGGTCGATCAGCCGCGGCGACTGGTCCAGACGCCAGATCAGCACCAGGCCCATGCCGTTGAGCAGGGTCGCCAGCGGCAGCAGCAGCGGGTCCGCGTACGGCGCCCACTTGCGTACGACGAGGTGGGCGACGGTCGCGAGCAGCGCCAGGCCGAGCCCGTACCCGAGCATGCCGGACGGGACCTCGCCGTCCAGGGCGAGCCCCACGTTGAGGTACGCGAACACCGGGATGACGACGGCGAACGCGAGCAGCGCCAGCTCGGTGTTGCGGCGGCTCGGCGCCTCGATCGCGCCGATGGTGGTCGTGTTGGTGACAACGCTCATGGTGGTGAAAGGCCCCCTACGGGTGCTTACTGCTTGCCGCAGTTCGAGGCCAGCTTCTGCTCCTCCGGAGTGAGGGTGGGACCCGGGGTCGGAGCGGCTGCGGTGGGCTTGGATTCGGGCTTGGCGTCGGCTCCGTCGGCCGGCTTCTCGGCCGCCTCGGCGGCGGCCTTCTCCTTGTCGGCCTTCTCCTTGGCCACGCGGCGCTCTTCGGTCTTCTTGCAGGCCGACGCCTGCACCGCCAGCTCGGAGATCTTCGTCTGGGCCTTGTCGAGGCTGCCGCCCGCGATGGTGTCCTCGACCTGCTTCCGCTGGTAGGCGGGGAGGTACTTGAGTTCGATCTCGGGGTGGTCCTTCTCGACCTCCGAGAGCTTCACCCAGGCGAGGTCCTGGCTGATGCCGCGGTACAGCGCCACGTGCTCGGAGTTGGAGCCGACGAAGTACTGGGTCTGGGTCCAGCGCCAGCCGCCGTACGCGCCGCCGGCGAGGACGCCGAGCGCGAGGACGAGGATCACGGTGCGCCCGATCCACCGGCGCCGCTTCCGCGGCTTCACGAAGTCGTCGTCGCTGTACGCGTCGAAGGCGCCGTGCGGCGGCATGGAGCCGTAGCCGTGGTCGTCGCCGCTGCCGGGCGGGCCGAAGCCCCCGGCGGGCGGCTGGTGGTGCGCGGGGCGGCCGAGCCCGGAGGCGCGGCCGGCCGGGGTCTGCATCGCGCCGCCGTCGTTCAGCTGCTGCTGGTTCTCGGCGACCGCGCCGACGACGACCGGGGTGTCGCTGAGGTGGCCGGCGAGGGTGTCACCGCCGTCGACGTCGAGGACGTCGGCGACGATCACCGTGATGTTGTCGGGGCCACCGCCGCGCAGCGCGAGCTGGATCAGCTCCTGCACGGTCTCCTGCGGGCCCTGGTAGCTGGCGAGGGTGTCCTCCAGGGTCTGGTGGGACACCACGCCGGACAGGCCGTCGGAGCAGATCAGGTACCGGTCGCCGGCGCGGACCTCACGGATGGAGAGGTCGGGCTCGACGTGGTCGCCGCTGCCGAGCGCGCGCATGAGGAGCGAGCGCTGCGGGTGGGTGGTGGCTTCCTCCTCGGTGATCCGGCCCTCGTCCACGAGCCGCTGGACCCAGGTGTGGTCCTGGGTGATCTGGGTGAGGATGCCGTCGCGCAGCAGGTACGCGCGGGAGTCGCCGACGTGCACGAGGCCGAGCCTCTGCCCGGTCCACAGCAGGGCGGTGAGCGTGGTGCCCATGCCCTCCAGCTGCGGGTCCTCCTCGACCATCATCCGGAGCTGGTCGTTGGCGCGCTGCACCGCCGTACCGAGCGACGTGAGGATGTCGGATCCGGGGATGTCGTCGTCGAGGGTGACGAGCGTCGAGATCACCTCGGACGAGGCGACCTCACCGGCGGCCTGGCCGCCCATGCCGTCGGCGATCGCGAGGAGCCGGGGACCGGCGTAGCCGGAATCCTCGTTGCCCTCGCGGATCATGCCCTTGTGCGAGCCCGCGGCGAATCGCAGGGAGAGACTCATGCCCACCTGCCCTGTCGCCGCTGCATCGGGGTACAGCCGGTCTCGACCCACACTGCCCACCCTCCGGTCGCTCCGGTCAGCTCGCTCATTGTCGTACTACTTCCGCAGCTCGATGACGGTCTTGCCGATGCGGATCGGCGCCCCCAGCGGAATCGGCGTTGCGGTGGTGAGGCGGGTCCGGTCGAGGTACGTCCCGTTCGTGGACCCGAGGTCCTCGACGATCCACTGGCCGTCCCGGTCGGGGTAGATCCGGGCGTGCCGGCTGGACGCGTAGTCGTCGTCCAGCACGATCGTCGAGTCGTGCGCCCGCCCCAGCGTGATCGTCTGCCCCTGGAGGGCGACGGTCGTGCCGGTGAGGGTGCCCTCGGAGACGACCAGCTTCGTCGGCGCGCCCCGCCGCGACCGGCCACCGCCGGAAGGCTGCGGCTGCTGGGCGCGCTGCTGGGGCGGCGCGGCCTGGCGCCCGCCCTGCTGGGGGCGCGCCTCCTGGCGGCGGGAACCGCGCTGGGTCACCCGCGTACCGAACAGGTCGCTACGGATGACCTGGACGGCCACGATGACGAACAGCCACAGAACGGCCAGGAAACCCAACCGCATGACCGTCAGGGTCAGCTCTGACATTGCCCCCGCTTCACCCTTCGGCTTGCCGGTAAACGATGGTGGTGCTGCCCACGACGATCCGCGAGCCGTCGCGGAGCGTAGCGCGGGTGGTGTGCTGCCCGTCCACCACGATGCCGTTGGTGGATCCGAGATCCTGGATCGTCGAGGGCGTTCCGGTCCGGATCTCGCAGTGCCGGCGGGACACGCCGGGATCGTCGATCCTCACGTCCGCGTCGGTGCTGCGGCCGAGGACCAGGGTCGGGCGGGAGATCTGGTGGCGGTTGCCGTTGATCTCGATCCAGCGGCGCATCTGGGCGCCGCCGGGAGCCGGAGGACGGCCGCCGCCTGCCGGACGCTGCCCACCGCCGGGCGGCGGCGCGGACGGCATCGGCGGGGCACCGGCCGGGGGCCCCTGCGGGTACCCGTAGCCGCCGCCCTGGCCCTGGGGCTGGTGCGGCTGCTGCTGGTGACCCGCGTGCGGCTGCGGCTGCGACGTGCTCGACGCGAGCGTACGGCTGCGCACCCGGTACAGACCGGTGTCGAGGTCGTCGGCCTTCTCCAGGTGGACCTTGATCGGCCCCATGAAGGTGTACCGCTGCTGCTTGGCGTAGTCCCGGACCAGGCCGGCGAGCTCGTCGCCCAGCTGGCCCGAGTAGGGGCTCAGACGCTCGTAGTCGGGCGCGCTGAGCTCCACGATGAAGTCGTTGGGGACGACGGTCCGCTCGCGGTTCCAGATCTGCGCGTTGTTGTCGCACTCGCGCTGGAGCGCGCCGGCGATCTCGACCGGCTGGACCTCGGACTTGAACACCTTGGCGAAGGTGCCGTTGACCAGACCTTCGAGACGCTGCTCGAAACGCTTCAGGACTCCCATGGGGCACCTCCTCCGTCGTTGCCGTCCTGGTACTGCTTACTGATCGTATCCACGCGTCGGGAAATCGGCTGGTTCCCCTTCTCTGCCCTGTGGACGAGTGTCACCTCTCACAGGCCCTCCCCCCAGGGATCGTAGAGGGGGCCTGTGGACAGTGTCCCGCACCCGGCTGTCCGACAGGAGGGGCGGAGTGCGGGAGTGAGCGCGTCGCGCGGTGCGGCCGGCGCCGCAACCTCCCGCTTCTCCCCTGTCTCTCCCTTCTCTCCCCTCTCTCCCCTGTGTCCCTTCTCTCCTTCTTCGCCTCACTTCTCCCCTGAGGTGCCGGGAGGGGCGGGGAGGGGGTGGGCGGAGCGGAAGGCGAAGCGGAGGGCGGGGCGGGGGGCGGGGAGGTGACGCCGGGAGGGGCGGGGTGACGGGGTGCCGCGTTGGAGGCCGGGCGGTTCGGCGTCCGTATCGGCGTCGCGGTCGCGGCTGGGGTCGTCGTCGCCGTCGCGGTCGCGGCTGGGGTCGCCGTCGCGGTCGCGGTCGCGTTCTCGGCGCCGGTCGCCGGCGTGGTCCCGGTCGCGACCACGTCGCTCGCCCGGTGGTCGGTCCTTCCCCGCCCCTCGGTGTTCCGCCGCTCCCGGTCCTTCATCCCGCCTCCTCCTCCCGCCTCCGTCGCGCGCCGACCGCCTCCGCCGTCGGCCTCTTCCTCTCCTCTGTTCTGCGGGCGGGGGGCCGAAACAACGGATGTGAATCCACCGTCCGCGACGTGCTAATCTTCAGATGTCGCCAGGCGCTCCCACCGAAAAGGTGAGAGACCGGGAGACCACCCAATGCGCGGGTGGCGGAATAGGCAGACGCGCTGGATTCAGGTTCCAGTGCCCGAAAGGGCGTGGGGGTTCAACTCCCCCCTCGCGCACCAGACGGAAGCCCCGTAGGTCTGAGACCTACGGGGCTTCCGCGTTGTCCAAGGCGTGTGACGCTTCCCACTGCGGACGCTCCCCCTTCCGGGCACTCCACACGGCGGACGCTCCCCCTCCTGTTCGCTCGTCCCTTCCGGTCGCTCGTCCTTCCCTGACTCTCCTCCCGCCGATGTCTTTCTGACCTTTCGTCTTTCGTCGTTGCGGGTCGCGACGAAAGAGGGACGTCCGGGGGGAGGGCCGCTGCCTAGGGTGCGAGCGTGGAAGCGACGAGTGTGGGAACGACGCCGAGGGCGGGGGCCGGGCGCGGGTTCGGAGCCGAGGCGGCCGCCGCGTGGCGGTGGCTCGTGCCCGCCGGGGAATGGTCGCGGCGCAGGACGGTCGGCGAAGCGGCCCTCACCGCCGTCGTCGCGCTGCTCGCCGCGGGCACCGAGGAACTGCTGGGCGGCGAGGGATGGCAGCTCGCCGCGGTCGCCGCCGCCTCGGCCGTGCTGTCGCTCCTGCGCCGCCGGTTCCCCGCCACCGTGCTCGTCGTCACCGCCGCGCTGAGCCCCGTCGTCCCCGGCCTCGGCCCGCTGCTGCTCGTCCTCGGCTGGTCCGCCGGCGGTCACATCGTCGGCGTCGGCCGGGCCCTGCACGCGTTCATCGCCGCCTACGTGCTCGACGTCGCGGCCACCCTGCTCGTCTCCTGGGACCAGCACCGGATGCTCACCGTCGCCTTCATGGCGACCCTGTACTACCTGGGCACCACCCTCGCCCCCGGACTCGCCCACCGCTACTGGGCCCAGCGCCGCACCCTCCTGCACGCCCTCCAGGAGCGCAACGTACGGCTGGTGCGCGAGCGGACGATGATCGGGCGGAACGCGCGGCTGCGGGAGCGGCAGCGCATCGCCCAGGACATGCACGACAGCCTCGGCCACCAACTCGCCCTGATCGCCGTGCACACCGGCGCTCTGGAGGTCGACCGCGGGCTGAACGAGCGGCAGCGCGAGATCGTCGGCGTGCTCCGGAACGCTTCCGTGACCGCCATGCACGAACTGCGGGAGGTCGTCGGCATACTCCGGGACGGCACCGAGGCCGCCGACCCCGACACCGGCCCGGTGGGCGCCGGCGACGAGAGCGGACGGGCAGCCCGGGGGATCGCCGGCATCGAAGGACTCGTCGCCTCCGCGCGCGCCGCCGGGACCCACGTCGAGCTGCGGAGGATCGGCGACGAGCGGCCCCTGGAGCCGGCCGCCGGGCACGCCGCGTACCGCATGGCCCAGGAGGCGCTGACCAACGCCTACAAGTACGCCCCCGGCGCCGCCATCAGCGTCGAACTGCGCTACGAGCCCGACACCTTCGTCGTCGAGATCTTCAACGAGGAGCCGCCCGCGGGCCCCGCGAAGGACGTCGTCAGCGGCGGCCAGGGCCTGGCCGGACTGGTCGAACGGGCCCGGCTCGTCGGCGGCATGTGCCACGCGGGACCGGCCGACGGCGGAGGCTTCCGGGTCGCCGGAATGCTGCCGTACGGCTCCGCGCCGACCGGAGAATCGGCGGCTTTGGTCGACGCGGCCGACGACTTCCGGCAGCAGTCGACGAGGCCCTTCGGCCGAGAAGGTCGTTCCGCACCGGTCGGGCAGCCCGACTGGACCTTCACGGAACGGGAGTTGGCGATGGCACTGCACGGGGGCAAGACCCGCAGCACCGGAGGATCGGTCGCACTGGGCTGCGGCATCGCCTTCGCGGCGCTGGTCGTTCTCGTCGTCGCGGCCGGCACCGGCCTGTACTACTTCGTCGGATCGGTCCAGGACGCGATGGTCGCCCCGTCGAAGTACGCGTCGATCGAGGTCGGCATGGAGGAGGAGGACGTCCGGGCGATGCTGCCCGACGGCGACTCCCTCGCGAACATGGCCACGGCGGGCAAGGGCGCGCCGCCCGAACCGAAGGGCGCCGACTGCCTCGCCCTCCTCTCCACGGAGATGAGCGACGACTTCGACACGGAGCCCGTTTTCCGGTTCTGCTTCAAGGACGGCAAGCTGATCGAGAAGAAGGCGTACGAGGTGAGGCAGTAGCGTCACGGCCGGCCCGTACCGAGGCGTTGGGGGAGGCGCAGTGCTGTCAGGGCAGGCGGGACGGTCCGGGCGGACCGTCAAGGTCGTGGTGGCCGACGACGAGCCGCTGATCAGGGCGGGGATCCGGATGATCCTCAACTCCGATCCGGACATCCATGTGGTCGCCGAGGCGTCGAACGGGCGCGAGGCCGTCGAGGCGGCCCGCGCGCACGCCGCCGACGTCGTGCTGCTCGACATCCAGATGCCCGTCCTCGACGGGCTCTCCGCCCTCCCCGAACTGCGCCGGGCCGCACCGGGCGCGCGGGTGATCGTCCTGACTACCTTCGGCGAGCGCGAGAACGTCCTGCGGGCGCTGGAGCACGGCAGCGCCGGCTTCCTGCTGAAGGACACCGCCCCCGCCGAACTGATCGGCGCCGTCCGGGCCACCGCCGCCGGCGACGCCTACCTCTCGCCCGCGGCGACCCGGCACGTCGTCGAACGGCTCGCCTCCGGCCGCGAGACCGCCCGCGCCGAAGAGGCCCGCGGACGGATCGCCGCGCTCGGCGAGAAGGAGCGCGAGGTCCTCGCCCTCCTCGGCGAGGGCCTCTCCAACGCCGACGCGGGCCGCCGCCTCCACATGAGCGAGGCCACCGTGAAGACGTACGTCAGCAGGATCCTCGCCAAACTGCAGTGCGAGAACCGGGTCCAGGCGGCCCTCCTCGCCCGCGACGCGGGGCTGTAGCGGGGGCGGGCGCCGGATGGAGTGACCTGCCGCTCGGTGGGGCGACCGGCCGGTGGGGGCGCGGCGGGACGGAGGCGGCGCGGGCTGCGCGGGCGGGCGCGGGTCGGCAGGCGCGGGTCAGTGGGCGCGGGTCTGTGGACGGCGCGGGCCGGCGGGGTCGCGGGTCGGCGGGGTGGTCGCGCGTCGGCGGGGTCGCGGGTCGGCGGGGTCGCTGGGTCGGCGGGGTCGCTGGGTCGGCGGGGTGGTCGCGGGTCAGTGGGGGTCGGGGAGGCCGGCGGGGCCCGCGGCGTTGTAGCGGAGGAGGTAGCCGGCGAAGCGGGCCAGGTCCTCGCTCGACCAGTCCTTCAGGCGCTCCTGGTAGGCGGCGAGACGGTTGGCCTGGGCCGTGGCGAGCACCGCGAGACCTGCCTCCGTCGGGTGCAGCACCTGGACCCGGTGGTCCTCGGGAGCCGGCCGGCGTTCCACCATGCCCAGTTTCTCCAGGCCCGCCAGCTGGCGGCTGACCGTCGACTTGTCCAGCAGGTAGTGCGCCGCGAGATCCGTGGCGCGGCAGCCGCGCCGTTCCTCGATGTGGGCGAGGAGCGTGTACGAGACGAGCGGGAGCTCCGGGTGGACCCGGGCCGCGGCGGCGCGCGCCCGGCGCGCGAAAGCGGTCAGCTCACGCTGGATGACGTCCACGGAGGCTTCGCGCGGCGGCTCGGTGCCGGGGTCGGCGGCGGTGTCGTGACCGGCGGCCGCGTCGGCGGCGGTGCCGATGTCGGAGTCGGACATGTGGGGCTCCCTTGCCGCGTTCGCCCCGTGCGGGGTTTCAGTTGTATAGTACAACGGTTCTTTGGTTGTAAAAGCCAACCAATGGTCGATCAACGTTTTCGGAGGCCACGGTGTCCACAGGACCGAACCCCACCGCCGGCGCCCTGCGGCACGTCCTCGGGCACCTCCTCACCCCGCTCCTCATGTGCCTCGGCATGGGCCTCGCCTACCTCGGCGCCTTCCACGCCCCCCAGCCCCACGACCTCCGCGTCGACGTCGTCGGCTCCGGGCCCGCCGCCCAGGTCCTCGCCCAGACCCTCCAGGACAAGGGCGCCGGCGCCCTCGACGTCCGTACCGTCCCCGACCGGGCCACCGCCGCCACTGCCCTCCACCAGCAGGACAGCTACGGCGCCTACATCCCCGGCGACCACCCCGAACTCCTCGTCGCCTCCGCCTCCTCCGACACCAGCGCCATGGCCGTCGAGAAGGTTTTCACCCAGGTCGCCGCGGGCCAGGACGCCCCCCTCAAGGTCACCGACCTCGCCCCTACCGCCTCCGGCGACCCCACCGGCCAGGGCGTCTTCTTCCTCCTCGTCGCCGTCAGCATCGGCGCGTACGCCTCCGTCGCCGTCATCGGAGCCGCGGGCGCCGCCCTCCCCCTGCGCGTCCGTGCCCTCCTCGCCGCCGGCACCTCCCTCGTCGTCAGCCTCATCGGCACCCTCTTCGCCGGCCCCGTCTTCCACCTCGTCGACCACGGCCTCGCCGGCGTTTGGGCCCTCTCCTGGCTCTACGCCGCCGGCATCCTCCTCATCGGCATCGGCCTCCACACCTACCTCCGTCGCTGGACCACGCTCGCCGTGATGGTCCTCTTCGTCATGCTCAACTTCACGAGCTCCGGCGGCATCTACCGGCCCGAGCTCCAGCCCGGCTTCTTCGGCTCCCTGCACGCCTTCTGGAACGGCGCCGGCCTCGTCGAGGGCATCCGCAGCCACGTCTACTTCGACGGGCACGCCCTCGGCGGCAACGTTCTCGTCCTCGCCCTCTGGTTCCTCGCCGGAGCCGTCCTCGTCACCGTGGCCGGCCGCACCGAGGCCCAGCGGAAGGCGGCGGCGGACGCGGCGGCCGTTCCTGCGCCCGTCCCTGCGCCCGCCCCGGCGTCGGCCGCGGGACCCGTCGGCGAGGGCAGGACCGCGGCCGTGGGCGGCGAGGGCAGGACCGCGGCGGCAAAGCCCGGGACCGAGGAGGCGGAGGAGGAGATGGAGGAGGCCGTGGCCGTCTGACCAGAGGCGTTGGGGCTGTCCGACCGAGGTCGGGGGTTGTCCGACCAGGGGGCCGACGGTTGTCCACAGGTCGTTGTCCACAGGGGGAGACGGACGATCAAGACCGGCTGTACCGTCAGGCCCGGAAGGTGTCGGACCCGTCGTCCGACCAGTCATCGGGGGAGGTCGTCCCATGGACGAGAGCCAGGCCGTCGTGCCGGGACAGCGTGGAGGAACGGACGGGGAGCGCATCCCGCACGTGCCCGGATTCGCCCGGCGCGGCACCACGGAGCACTCCCCCAAGGCGCGCGGCAAGGAACTGCGCGCCGCGGTCCCCCGTGCCTCCCACGCGGAGCTCACCCTCCCCGCCGGACGCCCCGACGCCGTCCGCGCCGTCGAGGAGTCCAGCCGCGGCCGCGTCCCCGGTCTGACCCCCATCCGTGTCGGCCGGATGGCCGCGAACCCCTTCGCGTTCCTGCGCGGATCCGCCGGGCTCATGGCCCACGACCTCGTGGGCACCCCGGTCACCGGCATCGCCGCCCAGCTCTGCGGCGACGCCCACGCCGCCAACTTCGGCCTCTACGGCGACGCCCGCGGCCGGCTCGTGATGGACCTCAACGACTTCGACGAGACCGCCGTCGGCCCCTGGGAATGGGACCTCAAGCGGCTCGCCACCTCCCTCGTCCTCGCCGGCCGCGTGGTCGGCGCGGACGAGGACACCTGCCGGTCCGCCGCCTTCGACACCGTCGGCGCCTACCGGCGCACCATGCGGCTGCTCGCCCGCCTTCCCGCCCTCGACGCCTGGAACGCGATACCCGACGAGGAGCTTGTCTCCCACACGGACGCCCGCGACCTCCTCGGCACCCTGGAGCGCGTCTCCGCCAAGGCCCGCAACAACACCAGCGCCCGGTTCGCCGCCCGCTCCACCGAGGCCGTCGCCGAGACCGACGGCGGCGGACGCCGCTTCGTCGACGCGCCCCCGGTCCTGCGCCGGGTGCCCGACACCGAGGCCGCGGCCGTCACCGCCGCCCTCGGCGACTACCTGGAGACCGTCTCCGAGGACCGCCGCCCGCTCCTCGCCCGGTACACCGTCCACGATGTCGCGTTCCGGGTCGTCGGCACCGGCAGCGTCGGCACCCGCTCCTACGTCGTCCTGCTCCTCGACCACCGGGGCGAACCGCTCGTCCTCCAGGTGAAGGAAGCCCGGCCGTCCGTGCTCCTGCCCCATCTGCCCGCCGCCGGGTTCGCCGTCCCCGACGCCGGCCACGAGGGCCGCCGCGTCGTCCTCGGACAGAAGCGCATGCAGGTCGTCAGCGACATGCTGCTCGGCTGGACCACCGTCGACGGGCGCCCCTTCCAGGTACGCCAGTTCCGCAACCGCAAGGGAAGCGTCGACCCCGCCGCCCTCACCGCCGACCAGGTCGACGACTACGGCCGCATGACCGGCGCGCTCCTCGCCCGAGCCCACGCCCACAGCGCCGACCCGCGCCTGATAGCCGGCTACTGCGGCAAGAACGAGGAGTTCGACGAGGCCGTCGCCGCCTTCGCGGTCGCCTACGCCGACCGCACCACCGAGGACCACGCCGACCTGCTCACCGCCATCCGCACCGGACGCCTGGCCGCCGAACTGGGCGTGTGACGGACCACCGGGGGCGGCGATTGGTGAGCGGGGTGGCCTGAGGCGGCTGACGGGCGGCCGACGTCAGGGTGCGTCTGGGATCTCGCGCAGAACGGGGGAGGGGAGGGAGGGGGAGGGAGGGGGGAGGCCCCCCGGTGAGGACCTAGGCTTGAGGGGTCGGGCCGGAACGAGGACGTGGGCGGGCGTGAACGTGAGCGAGGACCAGGGCCAGGGCCAGGAGCCGGAGCCGAACCCGGATTCGCAGTCGGATCCGCAGTCGATGTCGCAGTCGGCCGCGGTGGCGTCGGGTGCGGCGGAGTCGGGTCCGGTGTCCCACCCGGAGCCGGAGGCCGAGCCGCAGGCGGATTCGGGTGCCGAGGCGCGTCCGGAGGCCGGGGCGGAGTCGCAGGCCGAGCCCGAGGCCGGTGGCGTCGGGGCGGAGCGGCCGGAGGCTCGGCTGGAGCGGGCTGTTCGGGTGGCCGAGCAGGCGCTGATCGAGTTCGAGATCGCCGTGGAGACCTTCCGGGTCGAGGTGGAGAACTTCTCGCGGCTGCACCACCAGAAGCTGGGGCCGATGTACGCGCGGCTCGATGAGCTGGACGCGTCGATCGCGGAGGCGCGGGCCGCGCGGACCGGTGACCCGGAGGATCTGCGGCGGGCGCAGGAGGCGCGGGCCGCGGTGCTGCCGCTGCCGGGCGTCGAGGTGCTCTTCGACGACTGGATCGACTCCGAGGGGATCTCCCCCGAGGCGGCCGCGATGCTGACCGAGCGGCCGGTGCGGCCGCCGCAGCGGGTGCGGCCCAGCGAGGAGGTGCGGCGGCTCTACCGCGAGCTGGCCCGCAAGGCCCACCCGGACCTGGCGCGTGAGGACGACGACCGGAAGCGGCGGGAGGAGTTCATCACCCGGGTGAACGCCGCTTACGCGCGCGGCGACGAGGGGCTGCTGCGGGAGCTCGCCGCCGAGTGGGAGGCGGGTCCCGCCCCGGCCGAGGAGCGGCTGAGCGAGAGCGAGGAGCTGTACGCGCGGCTGGAGTGGCTGGCGCAGCGCAAGGACCTGCTGTCGGTGGTGGCGCGGGAGCTGGAGGAGAGCGCGATCGGGTCGATGCTGCGGCTGGCGCCGGAGGATCCGGACCGGCTCCTGGAGGAGATCGCCGAGCAGCTGCGCGGTCAGGTGTCCGAGCGTGAGGCCGAGCTGGCCACGCTGGTGCAGTAGGTTTTTCCAGGTCGAGGCGGTTCCGCCGTACACGAGAGAAGGTCAGTGTCATGAGTTTCGCCCCGCTGCCGTCGGTGCCCGCCGCGTCCGTGCCCGCCGATGCCCTCGTGCTGGACGTGCGGGAGGACGACGAGTGGGCGGCCGGGCGGGTCGAGGGTGCGCTGCACGTGCCGATGAGTGACTTCGTGGCGCGGTTCGCCGAGGTCGGCGAGCAGCTCGCCGAGCACGGCCGCGCCTATGTGATGTGCCGGGTGGGCGGCCGGTCGGCGCAGGTCACGCAGTACCTGGTCCAGCAGGGGTACGACGCGGTGAACGTGGACGGCGGGATGGTGGCCTGGGAGGGCGCCGGGCGTCCGGTGGTGTCGGACAGCGGTCCCGGGTTCGTCGCCTGAGCCGGCGGGACCGGTAGGAGGCCCGGCGCACCCGGTAGGAGGCTCGGCGCGTCCGGTGCCGCTCAGCCCAGGGGGTGTGCGGCGATGAGGTCGCCCAGGGTCTCCTCGTGGGCGGCGGCCGGGCCGAGGGAGAGTTCGAGGTACTTCGCCCAGGCGTGGTAGCGGTGCAGGGGGTAGTCGGTGTCGGCGCCGAAGCCGCCGTGCAGGTGCTGGGCGGTCTGGACGACCCGGCGGACGCCCTCCGCGGCCCAGATCTTCGCGACGGCGAGGTCCGCCTCGACGGGCAGGGCCGCCTCGGCGGCGGTGGAGACGCGCCAGGCGGCCTGCCACAGGGTGGCCTCCATCGCGCGGAGGTCGATGTAGCGGTCGGCCGCCTGGACGGCAACCGCCTGGAACGTGGCCACGGGGTGGCCGAACTGTTCGCGCTTCCCGGTGTACTGGCTCGTCATGGTGAGGACCTGCTCGCCGAGGCCGAGGGCGAGCGCGCAGGTCCCGGTGGTGAGCAGGGCGCGAAGCGCCGGCCAGGCGTCGGCGGAGTCGAGGACGCGGTCGGCGGGGAGGCGTACGGCGTCGAGCCGGAGCCGGGCGAGGCGTTCGCCGTGGGTGCCGTACTGGGTGTCGAGGGTGAGTCCCGCGTGGTCGCGCGGGAGCAGTGCGAGGACCGGGCGTCCGTCGGCGGTCTGGGCGGGGACGGCGGTCAGGTCGGCGTGGTGGGCCCACGGGACGTGGTCGGCGGTGCCGTCGAGGATCCAGTGGGTGTCGTCGTGGCGGGCGGTGACGGCCCGCTCGGCGGGTTCGTGGCCGGTGGTCCCGTGGGCGGCGGCGGTGAGGACGAGCCGGCCTGCGGCGACCTCGGGCAGGAGCGCGGCGGCGGTGTCGGCCGGGGCGTGCCGCTGGAGGACGTGGGCGACGGCGGTGGTCTCCAGGAGGGGGACGCGGGCCAGGACGCGGGCGGACTCGCGCAGGACGAGGCAGAGGGCGACGGGGTCGAGGCCGGTGCCGCCGTGCTCGGGTGCGACGAGGAGTCCGAGGAGGTCGGTGGCGGCGAGGCGCTGCCACAGGGCGCGGTCGAGGTCGTCGGCGACGGCGGTCGGGGTGAGGGCGGGGCTGGGTACGGCGTCGGGTGCGACGTCGGCGAAGACGGTCCGGGCCGTCTCCGCGGCCGCCTGCTGTTCCTCGGTGAACGTGAAGTCCATGGCCCTGTCCTTCCGTTGCTGTTCCGGCGGCCCGTCGGGCGGCGCTTCGCCGACGGGCCGTCAAGATAGAACAGGTTCTAGAGGAAGGGAATGGGGTCAGCGGTCGAAGTCCAGCTCCACGTCGGGGGTGGCCGGGTGGGACTGGCAGGCCAGGACGTAGCCGGCGTCGGTCTCCTCCGGTTCGAGGGCGAAGTTGCGGTCCATGCGGACCTCGCCGCCGACGACGAAGGCGCGGCAGGTGCCGCAGACCCCGCCCTTGCAGGCGTAGGGGGCGTCGGCGCGGGAGCGGAGGACGGTGTCGAGGAGGCTTTCGCCGCGCTCGACGGGCCAGGTGCCGGAGCGGCCGTGGAGGGTCGCCGTGAGGGTGGCGTGGGCGGGGGTGTCGGCGGTGGGGACGGGCGCGGGGCCCGAGCCGTCGTCGACGTGGAAGATCTCCTGGTGGACGCGGGTCCGGTCGACGCCGAGGTCGCGCAGGGCCCGCTCGGCGCCCTGGACGAGGCCGTAGGGGCCGCAGAGGAACCAGCCGTCGATGGTGCCGACCGGGAGGAGGGCGGGCAGGAGGGCGGTGAGCCGGTCCTGGTCGAGGCGTCCGGAGGGAAGTCCGGCCTGCTGCTCCTCGCGGGAGAGGACGGTGACGAGCTGGAACCGGTCGGGGTGACGGTCCTTCAGGTCGGCGACCTCGTCGAGGAACATCGTGGAGGCGGCGGTGCGGTCGCTGCGGATCAGGCAGAACCGGGCCTCGGGTTCGCGGTCGAGGAGGGTGGCGGCCATGGAGAGCACCGGGGTGATGCCGCTGCCGCCGGCGACGGCGGCGAAGTGGCCGGGGCGCGGGTCGAGGACGAACCGGCCGGTGGGGGCCATGACGTCGACGGTGTGGCCGGGGGTGAGTTCCTTGAGGGCCCAGGTGGAGAAGGCGCCGCCGTCGACGAGGCGGATGCCGACGCGGAGTTCGGGCCGCTCGCCGGCCGGGGCGGCGGGGGAGCAGATCGAGTAGGTGCGGCGGATCTCCTGGCCGGCCTCGTCGGTGCGGCGCAGGGCGAGGTGCTGGCCGGGGCGGTGCCGGAACGTCTCGTGGAGGTCGTCGGGGACCGCGAAGGTGACGGCCACGGAGTCGTCGGTGAGCCGCTCGACCTGGCTCACCGGGAGCGGATGGAACATCTACAGCTCCTTGAAGTGGTCGAAGGGTTCGCGGCAGGCGGTGCAGCGGCGCAGGGCCTTGCAGGCGGTGGAGGAGAAGCGGCTGAGGAGTTCGGTGTCGGTGGAGCCGCAGTGGGGGCAGCGGATCGCCAGGGTGAGGGCGACGGGTCCGCCGGCGGGGCCCTGCGGGCGGGGCGGGGCGATCCCGAACTCGCTGAGCTTGCGGCGGCCTTCCTCGGTGATGTCGTCGGTGGACCAGGCCGGGGCGAGGACGGTGACGACGGTGACCTCGGGGATGCCGTGTTCGTGGAGGGCGTGCTCGATGTCGGTGGACATCGTCTCGACGGCGGGGCAGCCGGTGTAGGTGGGGGTGAGGGCGACCTCGACGCGGCCGGGGCCGGTGACCTGGACGCCGCGCAGCACGCCGAGTTCGGCGAGGGTGAGGACGGGCATCTCGGGGTCGAGGACGGCGCCGGCGATCCGGGCCAGTTCCGCTTCGAGCGGGGTGGCGGTGGTGGTCACCATGTCGCCCCCGGGTGGCTGCGGTGCAGGTGCTGCATCTCGGCGAGCATCCGGCCGAAGGATTCGGTGTGGAGGCCCTCGCGGCCGGCTCCGGCGCGCCAGGCGCCGGTGCGGGGGCCTTCGGGGACGGTGAGGCCGGCGCGGGTGAGGACCGCGGTGACGGAGTCCAGCCAGGCCGCTTCGAGGGCGGTGGTGTCGAGGCCGAGGCCGTCGAGGGGCTGGAAGGGTTCGCCGGTGTAGCGCCAGAGGGCGTCGCAGGCCGTCTGCATGCGGCGGTGGCTCTCCTCCGTGCCGTCGCCGAGGCGGAGGGTCCAGTGCTCGGCGTGGTCCTGGTGGTAGGCCACTTCCTTGACGGCCTTGGCGGCGAGGCCGGCCAGCGGGGTGTCGCCGGTGGCCAGGGCCGTGTAGAGGAGCCGCTGGTAGGTGGAGAAGTACAGCTGGCGGGCGATGGTGTGGGCGAAGTCGCCGTTGGGCTGTTCGACCAGCTGGACGTTGCGGAAGTCGCGCTCCTCGCGGAGGAAGGCGAGCTCGTCCTCGTCACCGGCGAGGGAGAGCAGGACGCGGGCCTGGCCGAGGAGGTCGAGCGCGATGTTGGCGAGGGCGACCTCCTCCTCCAGGACGGGGGCGCTGCCGGCCCACTCCCCCAGGCGCTGGGCGAGGACGAGGGCGTCGTCGCCGAGGGCGAGGGCGGCGGCGGTGACCGCCGGGTCGGTGGCCGTACCGGGGGTGCCGGTGGTGCCGGTGGTGTCGGTGGTGGTCACAGGTGCTTCACCCCCTCCGGGATCTCGTAGAAGGTCGGGTGCCGGTACGCCTTGTCGGCGGCCGGGTCGAAGAAGGGGTCCTTCTCGTCCGGGGAGGAGGCGGTGATGGCGGCGGAGGGCACGACCCAGAGGGAGACGCCCTCCATCCGGCGGGTGTAGAGGTCCCGGGCGTTGCGCAGGGCCATTTCCGCGTCGGGGGCGTGGAGGCTGCCGGCGTGGGTGTGGGAGAGCCCTCGGCGGGAGCGCACGAACACCTCCCACAGGGGCCAAGTGTCGCTGCTCATGCCTGTGCCTCCCCGTGCTGTCCGGTGTGCTTGCGCGCGTAGGCCGCGGCGGCCTCTCTGACCCAGGCGCCGTCCTCGTGGGCCTGGCGGCGCTTGGTGATCCGCTGGTCGTTGCAGGGGCCGTTGCCCTTGAGCACGTCCCAGAACTCGGCCCAGTCGATGGGTCCGAAGTCGTAGTGCCCGCGCTCCTCGTTCCACTTCATGTCGGGGTCGGGGAGGGTGAGGCCGAGGGCCTCGGCCTGCGGGGCGGCGATGTCGACGAAGCGCTGGCGCAGTTCGTCGTTGGTGTGGCGCTTGATCTTCCAGGCCATCGCCTGTGCGGTGTGGGTCGATTCGTCGTCGGGCGGGCCGAACATCATCAGGGACGGCCACCACCAGCGGTCGACCGCGTCCTGGGCCATGGCGTGCTGGGCCTCGGTGCCGCGGGAGAGGGCGAGCAGGGCTTCGTATCCCTGGCGCTGGTGGAAGGACTCCTCCTTGCAGACGCGGACCATGGCCCGGGCGTAGGGGCCGTAGGAGCAGCGGCAGAGGGGGACCTGGTTGGTGATGGCGGCGCCGTCGACGAGCCACCCGATGGCGCCGACGTCGGCCCAGGTCAGGGTGGGGTAGTTGAAGATCGACGAGTACTTCTGGCGGCCGGTGTGGAGCTTGTCGAGGAGCTCGTCGCGGCTGACGCCGAGGGTCTCGGCGGCGCTGTAGAGGTACAGGCCGTGGCCGGCCTCGTCCTGGACCTTGGCCATGAGGATGGCCTTGCGGCGCAGCGAGGGCGCGCGGGTGATCCAGTTGGCCTCGGGCTGCATGCCGATGATCTCGGAGTGGGCGTGCTGCGCGATCTGGCGTACGAGGGAGGCGCGGTACGCCTCCGGCATCCAGTCGCGCGGCTCGATGCGCTCGTCGGCGGCGACCGCGGTGTCGAACACCGCCTCGCGGGCGGCCTGCGCCGCCGCGTCCGCGGCGTCTGTGCCGGGCGCTTCCGCGGTCACTGCCGTCCCTGCCGTCCCTGCGGTCATCGGACCCCCTACCGACCGATCGTTCGGTTGAATGACTTCAATGGTGGGTCGGCGGCCCGTATGGTGTCAACCCTGTGGATAACCGCCTGCTCCGTTCGAGGCGCAGACGAGCGGGTCACCGGCGGGACGGGATCGGGTCGGGAAGCCCGGGATCGGGGTGGGATGAGCGCGCACATCGACGGCAGCGCGGAGCGGCGGCCGGCCGGAGGGATCCTGTCGCTGTCCATGCCGTACCAGGTGGTGGCGGCGGTGGCGCTCGCCGCCGTGGCCGTCCTCTCCTGCCTGCACCTGGCCATGGTCTTCCTGCACGTGGCGCCGTCGAACACGGTCACCAAGCAGCACGGACAGGCCGTGGACGACTGGATCTACCCCGAGTTCGAGCAGAACTGGAAGCTCTTCGCGCCCAATCCGCTCCAGCAGAACGTCTCCGTCGAGGTCCGCGCCGAGGTCGCCGACGCCTCCGGCGCCAAGCGGACCACCGGCTGGATCGACCTCACGGCGCAGGACGTCGAGGACATCCGGGGCAACGTCTTCCCCAGCCACACCCAGCAGAACATGCTGCGCCGGGCGATCGACTGGTACGGCAACGCGCACGACGACGAAGGCCGCCCCAAGGGGATGCGCGGGCGGCTGTCGGAGGCGTACATGCGCCGCATCGTGCTGCCCCGCATCGAGGGCCCGGAGGCACGCGCGGACGTCGGCGGGACCGTCGAGCGGATCCAGCTCCGCCGGGTCGTCCGGCCGGTGGCGGCCCCGCACTGGAGCACCGAGAAGCGCTCCACCGAACCCTCCACCAGCGTCATGCCCTGGTGGGAGATCACCGACGCCGACCGCAGCCGTACGGAGACGAGCCGATGACCGCCCCCCGCCCCGCACCGGCCGCGGCCCCGGCGCGCGTGCCCTTCGACCGCAAGCTGGCCCGGGCGGCGCAGACCGTCACCTCGCGCGCGCTGGGCCCGTACCAGACCGCGATCGTCCGGATCGGCTTCTCGCTGACCTGGCTGTTCTTCCTGCTGCGGGAGTTCCCGCACCGGCACGAGATGTACGGCCCCGACGCGCCCTGGTCGTTCGAGCTGGCCAGCCGGCTGATCGCCGACAACCGGGCCTTCACCGTCCTGATGTGGTCCGACGGGCGGCTCTGGTTCGAGGTGGTCTACGGGCTCGCCGTCGTCGCCGCCGCGCTGCTCCTCGTCGGCTGGCACACCCGGGCCGTCTCCGTGGTCTTCATGGTCGGCGCGCTGTCGCTGCAGAACCGGTCCGTCTTCCTCGGCGACGGCGGCGACAACGTGGTGCACCTCGTCTCGATCTACCTCACGCTGACCCGCTGCGGGCAGGTGTGGTCCCTGGACGCCCGGCGGGCCGCCCGGAAGGCCGCCGCGGGCGGGAACGCCGCCGCGCGGGTCGAGCTCGCGGGGCCGCTCCTCTGGATCGTCCTCGGCGGGTTCCTGGTCGCCGCGACCTGGTTCAGCCCGGTCACCGGCGAGTGGTGGATGTACGTGCTGCTGTGGGTCCTCTGGCTCGGCCAGGGCCTGTGGTGGCTGGTGGAGCAGTACGCGCCGGGCGAGCCCCGCGTGCTCCTGGACGTCCTCGCCAACCTCGCCCACAACGCGGCGCTCACGGTCCTCATGGCCGAGGTCTGCCTGATCTACGCCACCGCAGGCTGGTACAAGATCCAGGGCTCGCGCTGGCAGGACGGCACCGCGCTCTTCTACCCGCTGCACCTGAACTACTTCACGCCCTGGCCGGGGCTCTCCGAGATCCTCGCCTCCAGCGGGATCATGGTCATGCTGCTCAGCTACGGCACCGTGATCGTGCAGGTCGCCTTCCCCTTCACGCTCTTCAAGCGCAAGGTGAAGAACGTCCTGCTCGTCGTGATGATGCTGGAGCACGCCGGCATCGCGGTCCTGCTCGGCCTGCCGGCCTTCTCGATGGCGATGATCGCCGCCGACGCCGTCTTCCTGCCCACCGTCTTCCTGGTGTGGCTCGGCGCGCGCGTGGCTCGGGGCCGGGACCGGCTGCTGCGGCGGAAGCCCGCCGCGCCGGAGCTGCCCCCGCAGCGGCCCGCCGGGGAGCCCCCCGAGGGGGCGGCCGGCGGGGAGACGGGCGGGGAGGCCGCTCCCCGTACCCTCGTCGGGTGAGCACCACCGAAGAACACCCCGTACCGGCCGGGGCCGAGCCGCTCCAGTACGACGAGGGGTACGGCCCCGAGGTCGGTGTCGGCCCCCACGCCGGGCCGTGGCCCGAGGACCCGCGCTACGACCGCGAGCTGCTGGCCGAGGGCGACCGGCGCAACGTCGTGGACGAGTACCGGTACTGGACGCGGGAGGCGATCGTCGCCGACCTGGACACCCGCCGGCACGACTTCCACGTGGCCGTGGAGAACTGGGGCCACGACTTCAACATCGGGTCGGTGGTGCGGACCGCCAACGCCTTCCTGGCCAAGGAGGTGCACATCGTGGGGCGGCGGCGCTGGAACCGGCGCGGCGCCATGGTCACCGACCGCTACCAGCACGTGCGGCACCACCCCGACACCGAGGCGCTGACAGCCTGGGCGGCGGCCGAGGGCCTGCCGATCATCGGCATCGACAACCTGCCCGGCTCCGTGCCGCTGGAGCGGACCGTGCTGCCCCGCCGCTGCGTGCTGCTCTTCGGGCAGGAGGGGCCCGGGCTGACCGAGGAGGCCCGCCGGCACGTGACGACGGTCTGCTCGATCGCCCAGTTCGGCTCCACCCGGTCGATCAACGCCGGGGCGGCCGCCGCGATCGCCATGCACGCGTGGGTGCAGCGCTACGCGGAGATCCCGGAGTCCTGACCTGGAGTCCTGACTCGGAGTCCTGACCCCGGGGTCCTGATCCTGCGGTCCTGATCCCGGGGGCCTGATCTCCGAAGCCGTCCCCGGTGCCGGACCACGCGGCACCGGGGACGGCCCGCGCGGTCACGCCTGGCGGCGCACCTCGACCACGCGGAAGCGGTTGGAGACGAAGGCGCCGTCGCACAGCGCGGCGTTCGCCGCCGGGTTGCCGCCCGAACCGTGGAAGTCGGAGAACGCGGCCGTCTGGTTCACGTACACCCCGCCCGTCAGGTTGAGCGAGAGCTGCGCCGACTCCTCCAGGCAGACCTCCTCCACGGCCCGCTCGGTGGCCTCGGACGTCGTGTACGCGCCGACCGTCATCGCGCCCTTGTCGCGGATCGTGCGCCGCAGCAGCTCCAGGCCGTCGGCCGTGGAGTCCACCGAGACGGCGAAGGAGACCGGGCCGAAGCACTCGGAGAGGTACGCGGCCTCCGCGTCCGGCTTCGAGCCGTCCAGCTTCACCATGACCGGCGTGCGGACGACCGCCTCCGGGAAGTCCGGGTTGGCGACCTCGCGGGAGGCCAGGGCCACCTCGCCCAGTCCGGCGGCCGCCTCCAGGCGGGCCTTCACGTCCGGGTTGACCAGGGCGCCGAGCAGCGCGTTGGCCCGGGCGTCGTCGCCGAGGAGTCCGCCGACCGCGCCGGCCAGGTCGGCCACCACCTCGTCGTACGACTTGGGGCCCTGGTCGGTGGTGATGCCGTCGCGGGGGATCAGCAGGTTCTGCGGGGTGGTGCACATCTGGCCGCTGTACAGCGACAGCGAGAACGCCAGGTTGGACAGCATCCCCTTGTAGTCGTCGGTGGAGTCGATCAGCACCGTGTTGACGCCGGCCTTCTCCGTGTAGACCTGGGCCTGGCGGGCGTTGGCCTCCAGCCAGTCGCCGAAGGCGGTGGAGCCGGTGTAGTCGATGATCCGGATCTCCGGGCGGACCGCCAGGGTCTTGGCGATGCCCTCGCCCGGACGCTCGGTGGCCAGCGCCACCAGGTTCGGGTCGAAGCCGGACTCGGCGAGGACCTCGCGGGCGACCTTCACGGTCAGCGCGAGCGGGAGGACCGCGCGCGGGTGGGGCTTCACCAGGACCGCGTTGCCCGTGGCCAGGGAGGCGAACAGGCCCGGGTAGCCGTTCCACGTCGGGAAGGTGTTGCAGCCGATGACCAGGGCGACGCCGCGGCCGACCGCGGTGAACTCCTTGCTCAGCTCCAGCGGGTCCCGCTTGCCCTGCGGCTTGGACCAGGCGGACCGGCCGGCGGGGGTCCGGGTCTGCTCCTCGTACGCGTACGCCACCGCCTCCAGACCGCGGTCCTGGGCGTGCGGGCCGCCGGCCTGGAACGCCATCATGAACGCCTGGCCGCTGGTGTGCATGACGGCGTGGGCGAACTCGTGGGTGCGGGCCGAGATCCGGGCCAGGATCTCCAGGCAGACCAGGGCGCGCGTCTCCGGCCCCGCGTCGCGCCAGGCGGGCAGGCCGGCGCGCATGGCGGGCAGCAGCACGTCGACGTCCGCGTGCGGGTACTCGACGCCCAGCTCGGGGCCGTACGGCGAGATCTCGCCGCCGGTCCAGCCGTCGGTGCCGGGCTGGTCGAGGTCGAAGCGGCCGTTGAGCACCGCCTGGTGGGCGGCGAGGCCGGCGGCGGCGTCGAGCGAGCCGTCCGCCCCGTACGCCTTCGGGTGCTCCGGGTACGGCGACCAGTAGGCGCGACTGCGGATGGTGGCGAGGGCCTGATCGAGCGTGGACCGGTGCTTCGCGGCCAGAACGTCGGTGGTCGGCTGGGCGGTGGCCATGGATGGACCAACTCCTCGTCGAGCTGGGCAGGGAGACGCGTACGGAGTTAGAGTAACCGAACGATCGGTCGGGACAAGGGGGTCCGTCGATCCTGTGGAAAACCCATCGGGGAGGATCACTCCTATGAGCGCCGACAGCAGCGCCGACACACGTGCCGCCGTGCAGGCCGACGGGACCGTCAGGGGGAGCGCCACCATGGACGACGCAAGCGCCGCGGGCGAGGCGATCGAGCGGGACCGGACGGTCGCCGTCGTCGGCACCGGCACCATGGGCCAGGGGATCGCGCAGGTGGCGCTGGTCGCCGGCCATCCCGTACGGCTCTACGACAGCGCGCCCGGCCGGGCCGCCGAGGCCGTCGCCGCGATCGGCGCCCGCCTCGACCGCCTCGTCGAGAAGGGCAGGCTCGACGCCGCCGTCCGCGAGGAAGCCGGCGGGCGGCTCCGCGCGGCCGAGGAGCTCGCCGAGCTCGCCGACGCGGCCCTCGTCGTCGAGGCGATCGTCGAGGACCTCGCGGTCAAGCAGCGGCTCTTCGCCGACCTGGAGAAGACCGTCGCGGACGACGCCCTCCTCGCGACCAACACCTCCTCCCTCTCCGTCACCGCCATCGCCGGCGGGCTGCGGCTGCCCGGCCGCTTCGTCGGCCTGCACTTCTTCAATCCGGCCCCGCTGCTCCCCCTCGTCGAGGTCGTCCGAGGCTTCGCCACCGACGAGACCGCCGCCACGCGCGCGTACGAGACGGTCCTGGGCTGGGGCAAGACGCCGGTGCGCTGCGCCGACACCCCCGGCTTCATCGTCAACCGGATCGCCCGCCCCTTCTACGCGGAGGCATTCCGCGTGTACGAGGAGCGCGGCGCCGACCCGGCGACCGTCGACGCGGCGCTGCGCGAGAGCGGCGGCTTCCGGATGGGCCCGTTCGAGCTGACCGACCTGATCGGCCAGGACGTCAACGAGGCCGTGACCCGCTCGGTCTGGGAGTCCTTCTTCATGGACCCGAAGTTCACGCCGGCGCTGGCGCAGCGCAGGCTCGTGGAGTCGGGGCGGCTGGGCCGCAAGACGGGTCACGGCTGGTTCCCGTACCAGGAGGGTGCCGAACGGCCCGCCCCGCGGACCGAGCCGCCCGCGAAGGCGCCGGAACGGATCATCGTCCGCGGCGACCTCGGGCCGGCCGCGCCGCTGGCGGGGCTCTTCGAGGAGGCGGGGGTCGTCGTCCGCCGCAAGCGCGGCGACGGCTTCATCGAGCTGCCGACCGGGATGAAGCTCTGCCTCGTGGACGGCGAGAGCTCCTTCGAGTTCCACCAGGAGGAGATCGCCTACTTCGACCTCGCTCTGGACTACGCGGCGGCGACCCGGATCGTCCTGTCGGTCCGGGAGGGCACCGCCCCCGACGCCGTCGCCGAGGCCGTGGGCCTCTTCCAGGCGATCGGCAAGCAGGTCTCCGTCATCGGCGACGTGCCCGGCATGATCGTCGGCCGGACGGTCGCGATGCTGGTGGACCTCGCGGTCGACGCCGTCGACCGGGGCGTCGCCACCGCCGAGGACATCGACACGGCGATGCGGCTCGGTGTGAACTACCCCGTCGGCCCGCTGGAGTGGGCGGAGAAGATCGGGTACCGGCGCGTGTGCGCCCTGCTGGGGCAGCTCCACGAGCGGTACCCGACGGGCCGGTACGCGCCGGCCGTCGGCCTGGTGCGCCGCGGCTACACCGAGGAAGCGGAGGAGGCCCGATGACGACGGCCCGACGCGACACGTACACCCCCGAGACGCTGCTCTCGGTCGCGGTGAGGGTGTTCAACGAGCGCGGTTACGACGGCACGTCCATGGAGCACCTGTCCAAGGCGGCCGGGATCTCCAAGTCCTCGATCTACCACCACGTGGCGGGCAAGGAGGAGCTGCTGCGCCGGGCGGTCAGCCGGGCGCTGGACGGGCTCTTCGCGATCCTCGACGAGCCGGGCGCGGTGCGCGGCCGGGCGGTGGAGCGGGTCGAGTACGTGACCCGGCGGACCGTCGAGGTGCTGATAGCGGAGCTGCCGTACGTGACGCTGCTGCTGAGGGTGCGGGGCAACACCGCGACCGAGCGGTGGGCGATGGAGCGGCGCCGCGAGTTCGACCACCGGGTGGCCGAGCTGCTCGGGGCGGCCGCGGCCGAGGGCGACCTGCGGTCCGATGTGGACATCCGGCTGGCGACCCGGCTCCTCTTCGGCATGATCAACTCGCTGGTGGAGTGGTACCGGCCGCATCCGGACCAGACGGAGCGCGACCAGCTCGCCGAGACCGTCGCCCACCTGGCCTTCGACGGGCTGCGGAAGGCCAGCTGAGACGACCCCGGGAGGCTCTGGGGGACCGGGAACGGCCCGGGAGAGGTTCTGGGGGCCGGTATCGGCCCGGGAGAGGCCCTTGGGGACCGGCACGGCCCGGGAGAGGCCCTCGGGGACCGGCATCGGCCCCGGGAGAGGTCCTGGGCGCCCCCGGAGGCCATGGCTCGCCCCGGGACGGATCCCGCGGCCCCGGGCGGTCCCCGGCCCCCTGGAGGCCCTGGGGCGGCCCTGAGGGGGGCTGAGGCGCGGGAAGGGGGCTCCGGGGGATGTCGAACCCCCGGAGCCCCCTTTCGCGTGCCCGCGCGGGGCCGTCAGGGCCTCGGGTCGGCGTTCAGGTCCATCTCGTCGAAGACGAGCAGGGTGCGGGTGGAGAGCACCTCCGGGATCGCCTGGAGACGGGTGAGGACCAGTTCGCGCAGGGTCCTGTTGTCCGGCGTGTGGACCAGCAGCAGGACGTCGAAGTCGCCGCTGACCAGCGCGATGTGCGCGGCTCCGGGGAGTGCCTTGAGCTGCTCGCGGACCGTGCGCCAGGAGTTCTGGACGATCTTGAGCGTGATGTAGGCGGACGCGCCGTGGCCCGCCCGCTCGTGGTTGACCCGGGCGCTGAAGCCGCGGATCACGCCGTCGTCGATGAGCCGGTTGATCCGGGCGTACGCGTTGGCCCGGGAGACGTGCACCCGCTCGGCCACGGACCGCACCGAGGCGCGGCCGTCCGTCTGGAGCAGTCGCAGGATGTCCCGGTCTATCGCGTCCAGCGGGCGTGCCGGGGCGGCGTGCGCCGGCGCGTCCGAGGGAGCGATCAGCACCTCACCCGTGACGTCCGCCGCCGCGTCGTCCGGGGCACCGCCCCGGGCGACGGCCATTTGTTCATCCGCCATGTCCCCCCGCCTCTCTCCGGTGGACGACCTGCCTCTATCCCAGGCTGTGGAGAACCGTTTGTCCACAGGCTGGAGGTGCCTGTAGCCAAAATGCCTCCACGACCGAACAATCGGTAGGTGAGGCGCGCCACACCCGCGCCACCCGCCTTCGGGTCTTATGCCCGCTCCCACGAGGAGGTGGACTCGTTGCAACAGCGCAGTTCGACAGTCCAGGAGCCGCTCGCCGACACGGCTTACCGGCCCACGCCGCCGCCGGCCTGGCGGCCGCGGACCGATCCCGCCCCGCTGCTGCCCGACGCCGAGCCGCTGCGCGTGCTCGGCACGGACGCGGTGGCCGACGCCGACCCCGCGCTGCTGCGCCGGCTCTACGCGGAGCTGGTCCGCGGCCGCCGGTACAACGCACAGGCGACCGCCCTGACCAAGCAGGGCCGGCTCGCGGTCTACCCGTCCACCACCGGCCAGGAGGCGTGCGAGATCGCCGCCGCCCTCGCCCTGGAGGAGCGGGACTGGCTCTTCCCGTCGTACCGGGACACCCTCGCGGCCGTCGCCCGCGGCCTCGACCCCGTGCAGGCGCTGACCCTGCTGCGCGGCGACTGGCACACCGGCTACGACCCGCGCGAGCACCGCATCGCGCCGCTGTGCACCCCGCTCGCCACCCAGCTGCCGCACGCCGTGGGCCTCGCCCACGCGGCCCGGCTGAAGGGCGACGACGTGGTCGCGCTCGCCATGGTCGGCGACGGCGGCACCAGCGAGGGCGACTTCCACGAGGCGCTGAACTTCGCCGCCGTCTGGCAGGCGCCGGTCGTCTTCTTCGTGCAGAACAACGGCTTCGCGATCTCCGTGCCGCTCGCCAAGCAGACCGCCGCCCCCTCGCTCGCCCACAAGGCCGTCGGGTACGGCATGCCGGGCCGCCTGGTGGACGGCAACGACGCGGTCGCGGTGCACCAGGTCCTCACCGAGGCCGTGGCCCGCGCGCGGCGCGGCGGCGGACCCACCCTCGTGGAGGCGATCACCTACCGGATCGACGCCCACACCAACGCCGACGACGCCACGCGCTACCGCGCGGACGGCGAGGTCGAGACCTGGCGGGCGCACGACCCGGTGCTCCTCCTCGAAAGGGAGCTGACCGCGCGCGGCCTGCTCGACGACGAGGGCCGGAGGGCGGCGGCCGAGGCCGCGGAGACGATGGCGGCGGAGCTGCGCGAGCGGATGAACGCCGACCCGGTGCTCGACCCGATGGACCTCTTCACGCACGTGTACGCCGAGCAGACCGCGCAGCTGCGCGAGCAGGCGGCGCAGCTGCGGGCCGAACTCGAAGCGGAGGACGAGAGCCGATGACGACGGCGACGACCGGCGCGGCGGCCGCCAAGGCGGCGGGCCGGACCAAGCCGGCCACCATGGCGCAGGCGCTCCAGCGCGCCATGCGCGACGCGATGGCCGAGGACCCGACCGTCCACGTGATGGGCGAGGACGTCGGCACCCTCGGCGGGGTCTTCCGGGTCACCGACGGGCTCGCCAAGGAGTTCGGCGAGGACCGCTGCACGGACACGCCGCTGGCCGAGGCGGGCATCCTCGGCACCGCCGTCGGCATGGCCATGTACGGCCTGCGCCCGGTGGTGGAGATGCAGTTCGACGCGTTCGCCTACCCGGCGTTCGAGCAGCTCGTCTCGCACGTGGCGAAGATGCGGAACCGGACGCGCGGCGCGATGCCGATGCCGATGGTCATCCGGGTGCCGTACGGCGGCGGGATCGGCGGCGTCGAGCACCACAGCGACTCCTCCGAGATCTACTACATGGCCACCCCTGGCCTGCACGTGGTCACCCCGGCGACCGTCGAGGACGCCTACGGGCTGCTGCGGGCGGCCATCGCCTCCGACGACCCGGTCGTCTTCCTGGAGCCCAAGCGGCTCTACTGGTCGAAGTCCGACTGGTCGCCCGAGGCACCCGCGCGCGTGGAGCCCATCGGCAGGGCCGTGGTCCGCCGGCCCGGCACCAGCGCCACCCTGATCACCTACGGACCCTCGCTGCCGGTCTGCCTGGAGGCCGCCGAGGCGGCCACCGCAGAGGGCTGGGACCTGGAGGTCCTGGACCTCCGCTCGCTCGTGCCCTTCGACGACGAGACCGTCGCCGCGTCGGTGCGGCGCACCGGCCGCGCGGTCGTGGTCCACGAGTCCGGCGGCTTCGCCGGCCCCGGCGCCGAGATCGCCGCCCGGGTCAGCGAGCGCTGCTTCCACCATCTGGAGGCCCCGGTGCTGCGGGTCGCGGGCTTCGACCTGCCCTACCCGCCGCCGATGCTGGAGCGGCACCACCTGCCGGGCGTCGACCGGGTCCTGGACGCGGTCGCGCGGCTCCAGTGGGAGGCGGGGAACTGATGGCCCAGGTCCTGGAGTTCAAGCTCCCCGACCTCGGTGAGGGACTCACCGAGGCCGAGATCGTCCGCTGGCTGGTGGACGTCGGCGACGTCGTCGCGATCGACCAGCCGGTCGTCGAGGTCGAGACCGCCAAGGCGATGGTCGAGGTGCCCTGCCCGTACGGGGGCGTGGTCACCGCCCGCTTCGGCGACGAGGGCACCGAACTGCCCGTCGGCGCCCCGCTCCTGACGGTCGCGGTCGGCGCCTCCGCCGCCGACGCGACGGCCGCCGCGCCCGCCCCGCAGGCGCAGCCGGCCGCCGCCGGGGCGGCGGGGTCCGCCGAGGCCGCCGTCTCCTCGGAGTACTCGGGCAACGTGCTCGTCGGCTACGGCACCGCGGGCCCGGCGGCCCGCCGGCGCCGCATCCGCCCCCAGGCCCCGGCCGTCGCGCATCCCACGCCGAACGCGACGGCCGGTCCCGCCCCGACGGCCCGGGCGGCGGCCCCCGTGGCCCCCGCCGCGCCCGCCCCCGTGGCGACGGTCGCCGTCGCCGCGCCCGAGGGACCGGTCCCGGTCATCTCCCCGCTCGTGCGGAAGCTGGCCCGCGATCAGGGCCTCGACCTGCGGGAGGTGCGCGGTTCGGGTCCCGAGGGCCTGATCCTGCGCGCCGACGTCGAGCGGGCCCTCACCGCCCGCGCGACGCCCGCGCCCGTGGCGCCCGCCGCCGCGGTCGTCCCCGCGGCGTCCGCCGCGTCGACCGGGGAGCGGATCCCGCTGCGCGGGCTGCGCGGAGCCGTCGCCGACAAGCTCTCCCGCAGCCGTACCGAGATCCCCGACGCGACCTGCTGGGTGGACGCCGACGCCACCGAACTCATGGCCGCGCGGGCGGCGATGAACGCGGCGGGCGGGCCGAAGATCTCGCTCCTCGCGCTGCTCGCCCGGATCTGCGCCCACGCCCTGTCCCGCTTCCCCGAGCTGAACTCGACCGTGGACACGGCCGCCCGCGAGATCGTCCGGCTGCCCGGAGTGCACATCGGCTTCGCCGCGCAGACCCCGCGCGGGCTCGTCGTCCCCGTGGTCAGGGACGCCGGGACCCGGACCGCGGAGTCGCTGACCGAGGAGTTCGGCCGGCTCACCGAGTCGGCCCGGCAGGGCACGCTCACCCCGGCAGACCTCACCGGCGGCACCTTCACCCTCAACAACTACGGGGTGTTCGGGGTGGACGGCTCCACGCCGATCATCAACCACCCCGAGGCGGCGATGCTCGGCGTCGGCCGGATCATCCCCAAGCCCTGGGTCCACCAGGGCGAACTGGCCGTCCGTCAGGTGGTGCAGCTTTCGCTCACCTTCGACCACCGGGTCTGCGACGGCGGCACGGCCGGCGGCTTCCTGCGGTACGTCGCGGACTGCGTCGAGCAGCCCGCGGTGCTGCTGCGCACGGTCTGAGAGCGGCCCCGCGGCCCCGCGGCGACGCGTACGAACCGGCCGGTCCGCGAGGGCCGGCCGTCCGTGCACGGGGCCGCGGAAGGGCGTGGACGGCCTCGACCCGTCTCGCCGGGAGACCGGGCCGGGGCGGGCCGTACGACGGTGTGAGCGGCCCCGGCGCGTCTCATCAGGAGACCGGCCGGGCACGGGTGGGCGGCGGCGGACCATACTGCTGGGGTGACCACCGCATATGACGCCGTCGTGCTCGCCGGAGGTGCCGCGCGGCGCCTCGGCGGCGTGGACAAACCCGCGGTACGGGTCGGCGGCCGGGCCCTGCTCGACCGGGTGCTCGCCGCCTGCGCCGGAGCCCGCCTGACCGTGGTCGTCGGCGACCCGCGCCCCACCGTCCGGCCCGTCCGCTGGACCCGCGAGCAGCGTGCCGGCACGGGCCCCGTGGCCGCGCTGGACGCCGGAGCCGAGGCACTCCGGGCCGCCGGACCCGCGCCCGCTCCAGAGCCCGCCTCCGCCCCCGCCTCCGCCTCCGCGCCCGCTCCAGAGCCCGCCTCCGCCCCTGCCTCCGCGCCCGAGGTCCTGCTCGTCCTCTCCGCCGATCTGCCGTTCCTCGGCGAGGCGACCGTCCGCCGGCTGCTCGCCGCGCTGGACGCCGAACCGGAGGCCGAGGCCGCGCTCCTCACCGACTCCGACGGGCGCGACCAGCCGCTCGTCGCCGTCTACCGCACCGGCCCGCTGCGCCGCGAGCTCGACGCGTTGCGCCACACCCACCGCGGCCTCGACCACCTCCCGCTCCGGTACGTCACCGGCGGACTCCGTGCCGTGCGCGTCGCGGCCGGCCCCGACGAGCCGGCGGCCTCCTTCGACTGCGACACCTGGGAGGACATCGCCACGGCCCGGGCCCGCATCAGGGACCATGGAGCCGTGCTGGACGAATGGATCACCGCAGTCAAGACCGAACTGGGCCTCGACCTGGACGTCGACACCGGCGTCCTGCTCGACCTGGCCCGTGATGCCGCCCACGGCGTCGCCCGCCCCGCCGCTCCCCTGACGACCTTCCTCGTCGGTTACGCGGCGGCGAAGGCCGCCGAGGGCGGCGCGGCTCCCGCCGAGGCGGTCGCCGAGGCCGCCCGCAAGGCCGCCGCCCTCGCCCAGCGATGGGCGGCCGAACAGGACGAGGCCGGATGACCCCCGGACAACCCGCCCCCGCCCCTGCCCCCGCGTCCGAGCGGGGGCAGGGGCACCACCGCGCCACCCCCTGGCCCGAGGCGCGTGCCCTCGCCGCCCGCGCCGGAGCCGAGGCCCGCGCGGCCACGGACCGCCCGCCCGTCCGCGTACCGCTCGGGCAGGCGCTGGGCCGCACCCTCGCCGAACCGCTGCGGGCCCTCACCGACCTGCCGTCCTTCGACAGCTCCGCCATGGACGGCTGGGCGGTCGCGGGACCGGGTCCCTGGACCGTGCGCGAGGACTCCGTCCTCGCCGGCCACGCCGGGGCCGCGGCCCTCGCTCCGGGCGAGGCGGTACGGATCGCCACCGGCGCCCGCGTCCCCGCCGGCGCGACCGCCGTCCTCCGCACCGAGCACTCCCGCGCCGAGCACTCTCGTACGGGGCACGTCCTCACCGAGCGCTCCCGCACGGAAGCGGCCGCTGGTACCGATACCGCCACCGACCCCTCCCGCCCCGCCCACGAGCGCGAGGCGGTGGCCGGAACGGTTCTGCTGCTGCACCCCCTCCGCGAGGTCGTCACCGGGCAGGACATCCGCCCTCGGGGCCAGGAGTGCCGGACCGGCGACGAGCTGCTGCCCGCCGGTTCCGTCGTCGGCCCGGCCGTGCTCGGCCTCGCGGCCGCCGCCGGCTACGACGAGGTCGCCGTGCTGCCCCGCCCCCGGGTGGAGGTCCTCGTCCTCGGCGACGAGCTCCTGGCGACCGGACTCCCCCACGAGGGTCTGATCCGGGACGCCCTCGGACCCATGCTCGGGCCCTGGCTGACGGCGCTCGGCGCCGAGGTCCTGGCGACCCGCAGGATCGGCGACGACGCCGAGGCGCTGTACGCGGCCGTCACGGGCTCCGCGGCCGAACTCGTCGTGACCACCGGCGGCACCGCCGCCGGGCCCGTGGACCACGTGCACCGGGTCCTCGACAAGGCCGGCGCCATCCTCCTGGTCGACGGCGTGAAGGTGCGCCCCGGCCACCCCATGCTGCTCGCCCGGCTGGACGCCGGACGCCATCTCGTCGGCCTGCCGGGCAACCCGCTCGCCGCCGTCTCCGGCCTCCTCACCCTCGCCGCCCCCCTGCTGTCCGCGCTCACCGGAGTCCGAGCCGACGAGGCGACGAAGAAGGCCGGGACCACCGGGACCACCGGGACCGCCGAGGCCGCCCAGGCCGGTCAGGCCGCCCACGCTCCCCAGGCACCCCTCCGCGACGCCGTCCAAGGCCACCCGCACGACACCCGCCTCGTCCCCGTGATCCACCAGGACGGGCTCGTCGTGCCCCTGCGCTACAACGGGCCGGCCATGCTCCGGGGCATCGCCGCCGCCGACGCCATGGCCGTCGTCCCGCCCGGCGGAGCCGAGCCCGGCCGGCGGCCGGAGCTCCTCGCCCTCCCCCGGCCGACCGCGACGCCGCCCGCTCAAGGAGCATGTTTCACGTGAAACTTCCCAGCCGTGACGTCATGGCCCGTCATGCCGACGAGAAGGTGACCGGTTCCCGGATCCGGCTGCCCCGCCGGTCCGTGGATCCGCTCCGCCAGGTCGGCCGGCGCATCCTCATGGCCCTCGGCGTCCTGTTCCTGACGGTCCTCATCGTCTACGCCGACCGCGGCGGCTACCACGACAACGCCAACGGCAGCGTCGACTTCCTCGACTGTGCCTACTACGCGACCGTCACCCTCTCCACCACCGGATACGGCGACATCGTCCCGTACAGCGATTCCGCGCGACTCGTCAACATCCTGGTGATCACGCCGCTGCGCGTGCTGTTCCTGATCATCCTGGTCGGCACCACTCTCGAGGTCCTCACGGAACGGACCCGGGAGGAGTTCCGCCTCAAGAAGTGGAGGTCCACCTTGCGCGACCACACCGTGATCGTCGGCTTCGGGACCAAGGGGCGGTCCGCGATCCAGACCCTCTGCGCCACCGGCCTCCGCAAGGACCAAATCGTCATCGTCGACCCCTCCGGCAAGGTCATCGAGGCGGCCAACCTCGACGGCTTCGTCGGTGTCGTCGGCGACGGCACCCGCAGCGACGTCCTGCTCCGGGCCGAGGTGCAGCGGGCCCGGCAGGTCGTCATCGCCACCCAGCGCGACGACACCGCCGTCCTGGTCACCCTGACGGCCCGCCAGCTCAACCGGGGCGCGAAGATCGTCGCCGCCGTCCGCGAGGAGGAGAACGCGCCGCTGCTCCGCCAGTCCGGCGCCGACGCGGTCATCACCAGCGCCTCCGCCGCCGGCCGGCTGCTCGGCCTCTCCGTGCTCAGCCCCAGCGCGGGCACGGTCATGGAGGACCTGATCCAGCAGGGCTCCGGCCTCGACCTGGTCGAGCGCCCGGTGACCAAGGCCGAGGCGGGCAAGAGCGTCCGCGAGACCGACGACCTGGTGGTGAGCGTGCTGCGCGGCCACCGGCTGCTCGGCTACGACGACCCGGCGGCCAGCCCGCTCCAGCTCACGGACCGGGTCATCACCATCGTCCGGGCGGCCGCCCCGGTCACCCCGCTCACCACGCCGCCGGAGGACTGACCGGACGGCCACTGCCGGAGGAGGACCGGACGGACGCCGCCGGAGGACTGACCGGACGGACGCCGCCGGGGGACCGCCCGCACCGGTGCGGGGAGCGGGAGTAGCCTCGCCGCCATGCATGCGATCACGATTCCGGAACCCGGTGGTCCCGAGGCCCTCGTCTGGGCCGAGGTGCCCGATCCCGTGCCCGGCGAGGGCGAGGTCCTCGTCGAGGTGGTGGCGAGCGCCGTCAACCGCGCCGACGTCCTCCAGCGGCAGGGCTTCTACGACCCGCCGCCCGGCACCTCCCGCTACCCGGGCCTGGAGTGCGCCGGGCGGATCGCCGCCCTCGGCCCCGGCGTCGCCGGCTGGTCCGTCGGCGACGAGGTCTGCGCGCTGCTCGTCGGCGGCGGCTACGCCCAGCGGGTGGTCGTCCCGGCCGGCCAGCTGCTGCCGGTCCCGAAGGGCGTCGACCTGGCCACGGCCGGCGCGCTCCCCGAGGTGGCCTGCACGGTCTGGTCCAACATCTTCATGATCGCCCACCTGCGGCCCGGCGAGACGCTGCTCGTGCACGGCGGGGCCAGCGGCATCGGCACCATGGCGATCCAGCTGGCCAAGGCGGTCGGGGCGAAGGTCGCGGTCACCGCCGGCAGCCCGGAGAAGCTGGCCCGCTGCGCCGAGCTCGGCGCGGACGTGCTGATCGACTACCGCACCCAGGACTTCGTCGAGGAGCTCCGCACGGCCACCGGTGGGGCCGGCGCGGACGTGATCCTGGACATCATGGGCGCCAAGTACCTGGAGCGGAACGTCCAGGCCCTCGCCTTCAACGGCCGCCTCGTCGTCATCGGCCTCCAGGGCGGCGTCAAGGGCGAGCTGAACCTCGGGGCGCTGCTCGCCAAGCGGGCCGCCGTGATGGCGACGACCCTGCGCGCCCGCCCGCTCCAGGAGAAGGCGGCGATCGTCGCGGCCGTCCGCGAGCACGTCTGGCCGCTGGTCGAGGGCGGCACGGTCCGTCCGGTCGTCGACCGGACGCTCCCGATGGAGGAGGCCGCCGAGGCCCACCGCGTCCTGGAGTCGGGCGCGCACGTCGGCAAGGTCCTGCTCCTGGCCCCCTGAGACACGGGGGCGGCCCTTGCCGGGGCCCCGGGCGACACGGAGACGGGCCCGGCGCACACGCGGTGCGCCGGGCCCGTCACGTACAGAGGAAGCGGTCCCGCGGGGAAGGCCGGCAGGAAGCCTCCGCGAAAAAGCCCCCAGGGCCCTACAGGTACGGCCCCGAGCCGACCGCCCGGCCGTGCCCACGGCCGCCGGGCTCGTCGTCGTCGTCGTGCGAGGCGCCGGGCGGGAGGGCCCGCCGCATCTGCTCCAGCTGGGCGCGGGCCGCCATCTGCTGGGCGAACAGCGCCGTCTGGATGCCGTGGAAGAGGCCCTCCAGCCAGCCCACCAACTGGGCCTGCGCGATGCGCAGTTCCGCCTCGGAGGGGATGGCCTCGTCGGTGAACGGGAGCGACAGCCGCTCCAGTTCCTCGACCAGCTCCGGCGCGAGACCGTCCTCCAGCTCCTTCACCGAGCTGGCGTGGATCTCCTTGAGCCGGACCCGGCTGGCCTCGTCGAGAGGTGCCGCCCGAACTTCTTCCAGAAGCTGCTTGATCATGCTGCCGATCCGCATGACCTTCGCAGGCTGCTCGACCATTTCCGTCACCGGGACCTCGCGGGGTTCGTCGTCGCCCTGGGCGCCGCCGAAAGTCATCCCGTCCTGTCCCATGATGAGGACCTGCGGGCTCTCCGGCGACCTGTCATTCCTCGGCATCTCCATGCCGCCATTCTCTCGCACACATGCTTCATCACGAGGTGTGCCCGGGGAGGAGGGTGATCCACCCTCCTCCCCGGGCACGGTCGGGGCACGGAAAGGTGTCAGGTCGCCGCGCGGCGGGCCACGGCACCCTTCGAGCGGGTCACCAGCGCGGCGAGCAGGGCCGCGCCGAGCGGGACGGCGACGAGCAGCGCCGCCAGCGTCTCCCAGGGCACCACGATCGGCACGTACGGCGGGGTGAGGTCGCCGCCCCAGCCCTCGGCGATGGTCTGCTCGTGGAAGCGGATCTGCTGCCGCTCCTCGGTGAGCCGCAGACCCATCGCCGGGAGGAGTCCGGCGACCGATCCGAGGACGACGCCCATGGCGGCGACCACCCCGCACTGGAAGCCGCTGAGCGTGCGGCGGACGCGCGGCGGTGCGCCGACGGCGGCGAGCGTCTTCAGGTCGGCCTCGGCGTCGGCCTGGGCGAGGCCGGTGGCGATGCCGGCGGCGCCGATGGTGACCAGGCCGGCGAAGACGGTCAGCGCGAGGAGGAAGATGCTGTCGTCGGAGACGTAGCCCTCCTCGACGGTGAGGTCGATCCCGGCACCCAGGGTGGCCAGTTCGGCGTCGAGCTTCTGGCGCTGCTCGGTGCCGGGCAGGGCGTCGGTGCTGAAGTAGGCGCCGACGGGGACGGCGGTGAGACCGGCGGCCTTGGCGGTCGCGGGGCTCATCAGGACCTGGAGGCCGTAGGTCTTCGGGGCGCCGGGCACCAGGTGGGTGGGGATCCGGGAGACCTTGCCGGGGGCGGGCTTGTACTCCGCCGACGCCTTCTCGGCGGCCTTCAGGTCGGTGATCTGCTTGATGCCGAGCGTGCCGTCCTTGTCCACCAGCGGCCGGGAGAAGACGACGGCCTTGCCGTCGGCGAGGGCCTTGGCGGCGCCGGCGTCGGTGATCCCGAGGACCTTCAGGAGCCGGGCGTCGCCGACGAGGAGCCCGCCGTCGACGTAGACACCGCCGCCGCCGGAGGTCTGCTTGCAGCGCCAGTCCTCGCGCATCATCGTGCGCCGCTGCTCGGCGGTGAACTTCTCGGACGGGTCGCTGCCGTCGGTCGTCGTGGCCCACATCGGGCACTCGTTGGCGCGCGGCACCATCACCTCGTACTGGCCGCAGCCGGCGCCGCCGCCCCAGGCGGGGCAGCCGGGCTTGCCGACGGCGACGCGGGAGACGTCGGCGCGGGTCTCGACGGAGAAGTAGCGCTGGACGGCGTCGGCGACGGCGGGGACGTCCCGGCCGCCCTCCTCCATCTGGAAGAAGGAGACGGCGCCGTGCGGCAGGCTGGCGCTGTACTCGGCGCGGTACTGGGCGTCGCTGCTCGACGTGTACGTGGCGACGGCGACGGTGCCGGCGACGGCGGCGAGCACGGCGGCGACCGCGGGAGCCGTACGGCCCCGGTTGCGGACGGCGTCGCGCAGCGCGAGCCGCGGGGAGAGCGGCAGCCAGCGGCCGGTCCGGCCGAAGAGCCCGACGATGGCGGGGGTCATGGCGACCACGCCCAGCTCGGCGAGGGCCGAGCCGCCGGCCACGATGACGAACTGGTCGGTGACGACGGAGCCGTAGAGGGCGATCGCCGCGCCGAGGAGGAGCGCCACCAGGCCGAGGACGGGCAGCACCTTGCTGGTGGAGCGGACGCCGCGGCGGCCGGTGAGCGAGGCGAGCACGGTCTGCCGGGAGGCGGTGACGGCGGGGACGATGGCGGCGAGCAGTCCGGTGAGGACGGCGAGCAGCGCGATGCCGAGGAGTTCGAGCGGCCGGACGTCGAAGGCGCCGAACCGCTGCCCCATGAAGTCCTCCAGGAACGGCTGGAGGACGAGCGTGAGGATCAGGGCGAGCACCGTGCCGATGACGGCGGCGGCGACGCCGATGACGAGGCCGCCGCTCAGCACGATGGCGCGGATGTGGCTGCGGGAGCCGCCGTTGGCGCCGACCAGGCCGAGCTGGCGGCGGGAGCGGCGGGCGCCGACCGCGAAGGCGGGGCCGGCGAGCAGGCAGATCTCCAGCATCGCCAGGCCGACGACGGTGGCGACGGAGGCGAGGAGCATGGCGTCGGCGGCGCCGCTGGACTCGTAGTCGCGCCAGTTCTCCCGCTGGTAGAGCGGGACCTCGGAGTCGGCGGGCGGGTCGAGCAGGACGGCCCGGGAGATCACGGTGACGCCCTTGGCGTTGATCTCCTTCACGTTGTTCCACGTGAAACCACCGGCGTGCTGCACCAGGTACGAGGTCGTGGAGCCGGGCGCGAGCGCTCCGGCCTTCTCCGCGGCCTTCCCGTACGGGGCGAGGAACGCCCCCGGCAGCGCGGTGATCTGCGCGGCCGTCAGGGTGTCGGGGAGCTCGTAGGAGCCCACGATCCGGTACGGCTGGTCGAAATTGCGAGCGGAAACGGTCGAGCCGACCGAGAGCCCGCTCTTCTCCAGGAACGCGGAGGTGGCGATCACCTCGTCGGCCTTCTGCGGGTATCGCCCGTCGAGGAGGGTGGTGATGCCCTTGGCGATCGGGTCGTCGGCCTTCAGCTCCCGGACGTCGGTCTGGAGCAGGCCGTGCACGGTGGTCAGCTTGGCCGCGCCCTGGGTGTCGCTGATCCAGCGGGCGCCGGCCGGGATGGCCTTCCGGGGGTCGGTCGTACCGCTGGGCCAGGGGACGTTGTCCTCCACGTCCTTCGCCGGGTAGGCGTTGTCGCCCTCGGGGGCCTGGAAGACGGCGACACCGCCGAAGCCGGGGTCGGTGAAGGCGGCGTCGGCGGCGCCGATGGACCGCTCCAGCCGCTCGGAGACGGAGAGTTCGGAGCTGCGGATGGTGAGATCGGCGGCGCTGACCCCGAGGATGGGGAGGGCGATCATCGCGAGGACGAGCGAGCTGCGGCCCTTGGCGCGCCAGGCGTCGCGGCGGGCGATGCGGACGGCCGCCCGCCAGGAGTGGAACCAGGTCTTCACGCCTCTGCCACCCGGCCCGTGAGGAGGGAGTCGGCCTCGCTGCGCACGGTCTGGTCGACGATGGCGCCGTCGCGCAGGAAGACGACGCGGTCGGCCCAGGCGGCGAAGCGCGGCTCGTGGGTGACGAGGACGCCGGCGGCTCCGGCGTCGCAGCGGGTGCGGAGCAGGGCGAGGACGGACTCGCCGGTCTCGGAGTCGAGGGCGCCGGTGGGCTCGTCGGCGAGGACGAGGCGGCGGTCGCCGACGAGGGCGCGGGCGATGGCGACGCGCTGCTGCTGGCCGCCGGACATCTCGTCGGGGAAGCGGTCGGCGAGGTGGCCGAGCCCCATCTCCTCCAGGGCGGCGACGGCCTCGACGCGCGCCTTGCGGGCCGAGGTCCCGTCGAGCTCCCTCGGCAGGGAGACGTTCTCGGCGGCGGTGAGCGCCGGTATGAGGTTGTAGTCCTGGAAGACGTAGCCGATGCTGCGGCGGCGCAGGGCGGCGAGCTCCTTGAGTCCGGCGGTGGTGATGTCGGTGCCCTCGACGATCACCTGGCCGGAGGTGGGGGTGTCGAGGCCGCCGGCGATGGTGAGCAGCGTGGACTTGCCGGAGCCGGACGGGCCCATGACGGCGACGAGTTCGCCGGGGTGCACGTCGAGGTCGATGCCGCGCAGGGCGTGCACCTCGGTGGCGCCGGACCCGTGGACCCGGGTCAGGTTCTGCAGGCGCAGCACGGGCTGCGCGGCGAGCGGTGTGGACATGGAGGGGTCCCCCTAGCGGCGTGCGCGGCGGCGGCCGGGCACGGATGTGAGCGGTGTGGTGAGAGTGATGTGGTGGTACGGGGGCCCGGGCCCTCGGTCAGCGGGCCCGGCCCTCGGCCCCGGCCCCCCGCCGGCCCCCCGACCCGGCCCCGGCCCCCAGCCCCTCCGTCCCCGCCCCCGGCCCGCGCCGGACCCCCGGCCCCTGCCCCGGCTCCGGGACGGCGGCGGGGGCGGCGGCGGGGGCGGTCGTGGTGGTGGTGACGGTGGAGGAGAGGCGGATGAGCCGGGACTCGCAGTGGTCGAGCCAGCGGGCCTCGGCCTCGGTCTGGAAGATCAGCTGTTCCAGGACGAGGAGCCAGGCCACGTCGTCGCGTTCGCGCGAGCCGCCGCCTTCGAGGGCGGTGAGGGCCTGGGCCTTGAGGCGGGTGTAGTCCTGCATGGCCTTCACGGTGTGGCGGCGCTGGGACTGGATGACCTCGCGGATGTCGACGCCGGGTGCTCCGACGGCCATGGCGAGCTTGATGGCGAGCTCGTCGCGGGCGGGGCTGGTGCGGTCCACGGGCTGTTCGAACCAGGTGCGGAGTTCGGCGCGGCCGGAGTCGGTGATCGCGTACAGCGCGTGGCCGGCGCCGTCCTCGCCGCTCTGGGCGACCAGGCCGTCCCGTTCGAGCCGGCCCAGGGTCGTGTACACCTGGCCGACGTTGAGGGGCCAGGTGGAGCCGGTGCGGGACTCGAACTCGGTGCGCAGCTGGGAGCCGTAGCGGGGGCCGTGTTCGAGGAGGGCGAGGAGCCCGTGGCGGATCGACATACCGAGTATGTATACCGGGTATGTCAGAGGCGGCAACCGTCGTGAGACGGACCGGGAGGGTCCGCCTCAAGGGGGAGCCGGAAGGGGCGGTACGGGCGTCAGCGGCGGCGCAGCCGGAGCCCGAGGAAGCCGAGGCCGAGCCCCGTCAGCGTGAGTCCGATGCCGAGGGTGAGCAGGGGAACGGGCTGGTCGGAGACGGTGGCGTCGGTCCCCACGGCGAGCTGCGGTACGGCGCCGGGGCGGCTGGCCGGGGCCGCTTCGGGGCGGTCGGCGGCCTCCTCCTCGGGTACCCCGGCGTCCTCCTCGGGGAGGCGGTCGGCGGCGGATTCTGTAGCGGTTCTGTCACGTGAGGGGGTGGCGGTGGCGTCCTCGGTCTCCGTGGGGGTGGCCTGTTCGGGGCGGCCGGGCCGGGTGCGGCCCTCCGCGGCGGGCCGGCCGGCGAGGGAGGGGGAGCCGGTGGGCGCGGGGGCGTCGCTGGTCCGGGTGGCGGGCTTCCCGGGGCGGGGGGCGGCGGTGCCGGCGGGCGGGGCGGTGGGGGTGCCCGTGGGCGCGGAGGGGGTGACGGGCGCGGTGGTGCCGGGGGCGGGGCCGGTGCCCGTGCCGGTGGGCGCGGGCGGCAGGCCGGTTCCGCGGGTGGGGCCGGGGGCCGGGGTCGTACCCGGCCGGGCGGTGGAGTCCGGTCCGCCGGTCGCGGTGGGGGCGGGCGGGGAGCCGGACGGCCGGGCGGGGGTGGAGGAGCCGGGCGCGGTGGCTCCGGCGGTGGGGCCGTGCGCGGGGGCGGCGCGTCCGGAGGGGGCCCCGGAGGTTCCGGCGGCGGGTCCCGCGGGGTGCCCGGTGGCGCCGGCGAGGGCCGCGCCGGAGACCCCGTACAGAGTGAAGGCGCAGGCCAGTGCGGGTGCGAGGGCGGTTCTCCGGAGGGCGCGGCCGGACCGGGCGGCCCGCGCCCGCGTCCGTGTCCCCGCGCGGCGGTGCCTGCCGCCGCTGCCGCGTCCGCCGGTCCCGCCGCGTGTGGGAGTCACCGGGAATCCCTCCCCTGCCGTGCCGCCGAGGTGTCCGACTCAGCGTCACATGCCGGGGTGGTTCCGGCATCCGGGGCGGCTACTTCTGGGGGTTGCCGGTGGAGATCTCCAGGGTGAACTCGGCCTCGTCGGGCCGGATGTCCGTACCGGCCGGCGGGTACTGGGCCAGCACCGTGTCCTCGCCGTAGGTGTTCTCGTCCACCGGGGTCTGCTTGATCGTCTTCCAGCCGGCGGCGTTCAGGCAGTCCTTCACCGAGGTGAGGTTCTTGTAGGTGAAGTCCGGCACCTCGAACTTCTCGGGGTCGTCGCTCGACTCCCGCGGCTCGGTGCACTTCTTCGTGTCGATGGTCTTCGACAGGTCCGGGCCCTTGTGGCCGGGGCTGTCGGTCTGGGTCTGCTCGGTGCCGCCGGTTCCGGTGGCGCCGGTGGCGCCGGTCGTCCCGCCGTCGTTCTTGTCCTTCAGGTTGGAGACGACGATCACGCCGCCGACGGCGAGCAGCGCGACGACGATCGCGCCGACGATCACCGGCATGTTCCGGCGCGGTGCGGCGGCCGGGGCGGCCATCGGCGCGGGCGCGGGCGCGTAGGAGACCGGCGGCGGGGTCTGGTAGCCGGGGGCGGGCGTCGGGGCCTGCTGGGGGTAGCCGTACGCGGGGCCGGGCACCGGCGCGGGGGCCGGGGTCGGCGGGCCGTACGGGCCGGGCTGCTGGGTGTGCGCCGGGTACGGCTGCTGCACGTGCGGGCCGGGGTGCGGCGGCGGGGTCTGGCCGACCGGCGGGAAGACGGCGGAGCCGACGCCGGAGCCGCTGTTGACCGGGCCGCCGGCGACGATCACGGGGGCCGCGGACTGGCCGGCCGAGAGCACCCGCAGGCACTCGTCGCGCATGACGGCGGCGCTCGGGAACCGCTCGTTCGGGTTCTTCCGCAGCGCGCGGGCCACCAGCGCGTCCATCGCGGGCGTCACGGAGCGGTTCACGGAGGACGGGGCGACCGGCTCCTCCTGCACGTGCGCGTAGGCGATGGCGAGCGGCGAGTCGGCGTCGAAGGGGAGACGGCCCGTCAGCAGCTGGAAGAGCATGATCCCGACCGAATAAAGGTCGGAGCGGGCGTCCACCGGCCGGCCCAGGGCCTGCTCGGGGGAGAGGTACTGGGGGGTGCCGACGACCATGCCGGTCTGCGTCATGGAGGTGACGCCGGACTGCATGGCGCGGGCGATGCCGAAGTCCATGACCTTCACGACGCCGCGCTTGGTCATCATCACGTTGCCGGGCTTGATGTCGCGGTGGACCAGCCCCATCTCGTGACTGACCTCCAGGGCGGCGAGCACGTCCGCCGTCACCTTCAGCGCCTTGTCGGCGGGCATCGCCCCGTACTGGCGGACGTCGGAGGCGAGCACCGAGCCGAGCGGCTGCCCCTCCACGTACTCCATGACGATGTACGGCATGAGGCCGCCGTCGAGGGTGTCCTCGCCGGTGTCGAAGACCGAGACGATGTTGGTGTGCGAGAGCTTCGCCACGGCCTGCGCCTCGCGGCGGAACCGCTCGCGGAACGACGCCTCGCGGCCCAGCTCGGTGTGGAGCGTCTTGATCGCGACCTGGCGGTCCAGCGCGCTGTCGTACGCCAGGTAGACCGAGGCCATGCCGCCCTCGCCGAGGAGGTCGCGCAGCTGGTAGCGGCCGTTCGCGACCGAACCGCCCGCGTAGCGGCCGCCCTGAGCGCCGTCGTGGCTCATGTGTGCTGTCCCCCTGCGCCCCGCGGCGTCGGTCTGTCGTCTCCGGCCGGACCTCGATATCCGGCCGATTCTGCGCCAAGTCTGCCCGAGGCCCCTGACACGTCAAGCCGGGTGCCCGTTCCGTGACCCTCCGCACAAGCGGAGTCGCGCGGGACCGGGCGAAACTCACGGAATTTGCACAGGCGTACACGAGAAGGGTTGGATGGCCGGTCATCGCGGACCGTGATGTCGTACGAAGCCTGTAGCGTGACGACTGGACACGGCACGGACAGACGACGGCGAGGACTCATGGAACCCGGATCCGACGCAGGTGGCGGTGTGCCGGGCGCCGGCGCCGAGTCATGGGGAGTCGGCCGCGTCGTCGGCGACGGCAGGTACCGCCTGACGCACCGTCTGGGCCGCGGCGGCATGGCCGAGGTCTTCGCCGCGGAGGACGTGCGGCTCGGCCGCACGGTCGCGGTGAAGCTGCTGCGCTCCGACCTCGCCGAGGACCCGGTCTCCAAGGCCCGGTTCACGCGCGAGGCGCAGTCGGTCGCCGGCCTCAACCACCACGCGATCGTGGCGGTGTACGACTCCGGCGAGGACGTCGTCGACGGCCGCCCGGTGCCGTACATCGTGATGGAGATCGTCGAGGGCCGCACCATCCGTGACCTGCTGGTCAGCGCGGAGGCGCCCGGTCCCGAGCAGGCGCTCGTGATCGTCTCCGGCGTCCTGGAGGCGCTGGCCTACTCGCACCAGCACGGCATCGTGCACCGTGACATCAAGCCCGCCAACGTGATCATCACGCACACCGGCGCGGTGAAGGTCATGGACTTCGGCATCGCCCGCGCGCTGCACGGCGCGCAGGCCACGATGACGCAGACCGGCATGGTCATGGGCACGCCGCAGTACCTCTCCCCGGAGCAGGCGCTCGGCAAGGCCGTCGACCACCGCTCCGACCTGTACGCGACGGGCTGCCTGCTGTACGAGCTCCTCGCGCTGCGTCCCCCGTTCACCGGCGAGACGCCGCTGTCGGTCGTCTACCAGCACGTGCAGGACACGCCCGTCCCGCCGTCCGAGGTCCGCGGCTCGACGCCGCCGGAGCTGGACGGTCTGGTGATGCGCTCGCTCGCGAAGGAGCCGGACGACCGGTTCCAGAGCGCCGAGGAGATGCGCGGGCTGATCCAGTACGGCCTGGAGATGCTCCAGCAGCAGGGCGGCCACACCGGCACCTGGAACACCGGCCCGGTGACCGTGCACGACGGCGGGCACACCCCCGGCCACGGCATGACCGCGACGATGGCCATGGGCCACCCGCCGCTCGCCGAGACCGCGCAGGGCGGCCGGCTCGTCCCGCTGCCCAACCCCGACGACGGCGGGTACAACGGCTACGGCGGTTACGACGACGGCACGGGCGGCACCGGCGGCTACGGCCAGAACGGCGCCTACGGCAACCACGACGACGGCCGCGCCAAGCGCACCAGGATCGTGCTCTTCGCGGCGCTCGCGCTGGTCGCGATCGTCGCCGGCGTCGTCTTCGCGGTGCAGATGGCGGGCGACGGCGGGAAGAAGAAGGACCCGATCACGACGCCGACGACGGTGTCGGACTCGCCGTCCACGGCCTCCGAGGAGCCCACCCCGTCCGAGGAGCCGTCCGAGCAGCCGAGCACGGAGCAGCCGAGCGACACGAACGGCGGCGGAGGCGACGGCGGCACCACGCAGCAGCCGTGGAACCCGCCGACGAACGCGACGACCGCGCCGCCGACGACCGCGCCGCCGACGACCGAGCCGACGGCCACCGAGGAGCCGACGACGGACCCGACGGAGACCGGCGAGCCGACGACCGAGCCGACGGCCACCGAGGAGCCGACGACGGACCCGACGGACGGCGGCGCCGACAGCGGCGGCCAGACCGACCCGACCGGCGGCGGCAACGGCGACCCGAACACGCCGCCCCCCGGCGACACGGGCGACGTCGGCGCCACCACCCCTTAGGGTCTCCTCCGGACCCGGGACCTCAGACGGAGAAGGCGTCGCGTACGGCGTCGTACTCCCGGGTCCACCACACGGCCAGGGCCGACACCGCGGGGAACTGCGGGTCGGCCCTGTGGTCGTTCAGCTGGTAGCGCCAGCGCAGGGTCCAGAAGTCGTTCAGCCGCTCCCACCACACGCGGTGCACCGCCGCGGCCAGCTCGGCGCCGTCCGCGCCGGTGGCCCGCCGGTACGCGCGGGCGTAGGCCCGCACCTTCTCCAGGTCCAGCTCGCCCCCCGGGCGTACGAAGAAGATCGCGGCGGCCCGGACGGCCTCCTCGGCGCGCGGGCGGACGCAGAGCCGGTCCCAGTCGACGATCGCGGCCGGTTCGGCGCCCCGGTAGAGCACGTTCAGCGGGTGGAAGTCGCCGTGCGTCCAGCCGGCCGTGGCGGGCGCCGGAGGGCGCCGGTGGGCGTGCTGGGCGATCAGCCGGCGGCGCTCCCGCAGCCGGTGCTCGGCGAGCGCGTCGAAGCTGCCGTGCGGGCGGTGCGCGCGGGCGAGGCGGATCAGTTCGGCGATGTCGCCGAAGGTGTCCTCGGGGCGGGCGCTGTCGTGCCGGTCGCCGGGCGGCGGGGGCTCCATGACGCGGTCCAGGGTGGTGTGGACGCGGCCCAGGAGGGCGCCGAGGCGGCGGGAGCCGCCGGTGGTGAGCTGGGTGCCGTGGCGGTGCCGGCCCTCGACCCAGGGGTGCAGGGCGTAGCAGCGGCCGCCGATCACGGCGACGGTGCGGCCGCGGCTGTCGGGCAGCGGCGGGGCCACCGGCAGGCCCAGCGCGTGCAGGCGCTGGGTGGCGCGGTGCTGGCGGGTGATGGTGGCCCGGTCGGCGGTGGGGGCGTCGAGGTGCTGCTTGAGGAAGTAGTGGCCGCGGGTGGTGGCGAGCCGGTAGCCGCGGTTGAGCAGGCCCTCGGTGACGGGGACGCAGGACAGGGGCTCGCCGGCGTGCGGGTGGCGGCGCAGCAGGGCGCCGACCGGAGGAGCGGAGTGTTCAGATGAGCGCGGCACTCCGCAGATGTTAGATCACGCCGCGTGGTGGAGGTGTCGCGGTACGGAACCGGCCGCGGAGCCGTACTCGATGCTGTGCACCGTCACGAACTGGGGTTCGATTCGCATGAAGACGGGGACGAACGGCTCGCCGTCCACGCGCACCGGTTCGGGGCCGAAGGCGGCCAGCTCCGCCGCGGTCGGCTCGACGATCTCGGCGGTGCCGGTGAACTGCACCGACCACAGCACGCCGGAGGCGGGATCGAGGTCGTCGGCCCCGTAGGCGACGACGCTGCCGCTGCACGCCTGGTGGTAGCCGAGACCCTCGTGCATGCGGATCAGGACGCTGCCGTCGGAGACGATGTGCCGGGCGGGCGCGACGAACGGCATCGCCCGCATGCTCGTGGCGACCCGGCCGTACGACGCACGGCCGAGCAGTTCGATGGCGCGGATCTCCTCGGTGGACATGCCTCCACTCTCCGCCACCGGCACCCTGTCGGGAAAGGGGCCCCGGCCCCGCGTCGGCGGGGACGTAGGTCCCGAATCCCGGCAGCGGGCCCGGACTGCTCCCTTCGGGTGAGACCGTCGGGGAGGGGCGGGCCCGCCGGGGCGGCCGGCGGCTCAGTGACGCTCGGCCTGCAGCCGCGCCACGTACGCGGCGGCCTGCGAGCGGCGCTCCATCCCCAGCTTCGACAGCAGGCTGGAGACATAGTTCTTGATGGTCTTCTCCGCGAGGTGGAGGCGCTCGCCGATGACCCGGTTGGTCAGGCCCTCGCCGATCAGATCGAGGATCTTGCGCTCCTGCTCGGTCAGGTTGGCGAGCTTGTCGTCACCCTTCGGATTGTTGCCGTCGCGCAGCCGCTCCAGGACCCGCGCCGTCGCCACCGGGTCGAGCAGCGACTTGCCGGCCGCCACGTCCCGGACCGCGTTCAGCAGCTCGTTGCCCCGGATGGCCTTGAGGACGTATCCCGAGGCCCCGGCCATGATCGCGTCGAAGAGCGCCTCGTCGTCCGCGTACGACGTGAGCATCAGGCACTTGATCGACTCGTCCTGGGAGCGGACCTCGCGGCAGACCTCGACCCCGCTGCCGTCGGGCAGCCGGACGTCGAGCACCGCCACGTCGGGGCGGGTCGCGGGGATTCTGACCAGGGCGTCGGCCGCGGTTCCGGCCTCGCCGACCACCTCGATGTCGTCCTCCACGGAAAGCAGCTCGTGGACGCCGCGCCGGACGACTTCGTGGTCATCCAGCAGAAATACCCGGATTTTTCCTTCTTCGCGCACGGAGTCAGTCTCACATATTGGCTCTTCCGGTGCCCGGGGTGTGCGGGTTACGGTGCCGGATGTTCCGACGACGGTGTCGGGCCGCTGCTCGGTGCGCTGACCTGGGCGACCTTCCGCTTTTCTCGATTTACTTGGAAATCCAAGCAAAATCGCAGGTCAAGTGGGGTTTCGCAGGAATGCCACGCTATGGGTAACGTGCCTAATGACGGCGTTCGCCGGGACACCTGTCACGCCCGACCCCGGCCGCGTCGCACCCACCCCGTGCGCAGGGTACGGATAAGGCGGAGAGCCGCACTGGCCCAGCCGGCGAACCCGGGGGCCGGACCGACGGAGGAGCACGCACGTGACCGTGGAGAGCACTGCCGCGCGCAAGACGACGCGACGCAGCAGCGGCGCCAAGCGCACCACCGGCGCCAGCGCCGGCGCCAAGAAGGCCGACCAGGCCCCTGCCGGGGAGCCCGAGCTGGTTCAGCTGCTGACGCCTGAGGGCGAGCGCGTCCAGCACCCCGACTACGACATCGACCTGAGCGCCGAGGAGCTGCGCGGTCTCTACCGCGACATGGTCCTCACCCGCCGCTTCGACGCCGAGGCGACCGCCCTCCAGCGTCAGGGCGAGCTGGGCCTGTGGGCCTCGCTGCTCGGCCAGGAGGCCGCCCAGATCGGCTCCGGCCGGGCTCTGCGCGACGACGACTACGTCTTCCCGACGTACCGGGAGCACGGCGTGGCCTGGTGCCGCGGCGTCGACCCGACCAACCTGCTCGGCATGTTCCGCGGTGTGAACAACGGCGGCTGGGACCCCAGCAGCAACAACTTCCACCTGTACACGATCGTCCTCGGCTCGCAGACCCTGCACGCCACCGGCTACGCCATGGGCATCGCCAAGGACGGCGCGGACTCCGCCGTGCTCGCCTACTTCGGCGACGGCGCCTCCAGCCAGGGCGACGTCAACGAGTCGTTCGTCTTCTCCGCGGTCTACAACGCCCCGGTCGTCTTCTTCTGCCAGAACAACCAGTGGGCGATCTCCGAGCCCATCGAGAAGCAGACCCGCGTCCCGCTCTACCAGCGCGCCCGCGGCTTCGGCTTCCCCGGCGTGCGCGTCGACGGCAACGACGTCCTCGCCTGCCTGGCCGTCACCCGGTCGGCGCTGGAGCGCGCCCGCCGCGGCGAGGGCCCCACGCTGATCGAGGCGTTCACCTACCGGATGGCGGCCCACACCACCTCCGACGACCCGACCCGCTACCGCCGCGACGCGGAGCGCGAGGCGTGGGAGGCGAAGGACCCGATCCTCCGCCTGAAGGCGTACCTGGAGAACGAGGGCCACGCCGACGCGGCCTTCTTCGAGGAGCTCGAGGCCGAGAGCGAGACCCTCGGCAAGCACGTCCGCGAGGTCGTCCGCGCCATGCCGGTCCCCGACCACATGGCCATGTTCGACCACACGTACGCGGACGGGCACACGCTCGTCGACGAGGAACGCGCGCAGTTCGCCGCCTACCAGGCGTCCTTCGCGAACGGAGAGGCCGAGTAATCATGGCTGTTCAGAAGCTTCCCCTCGCGAAGGCGCTCAACGAGTCGCTGCGCAAGGCCCTGGAGACCGACCCCAAGGTCGTCGTCATGGGCCTGGACGTCGGCAAGCTCGGCGGTGTCTTCCGCATCACCGACGGTCTCCAGAAGGACTTCGGCGAGGACCGGGTGGTCGACACCCCGCTCGCCGAGTCCGGCATCGTCGGCACCGCGATCGGCCTCGCGCTGCGCGGCTACCGCCCCGTCGTGGAGATCCAGTTCGACGGCTTCGTCTTCCCGGCGTACGACCAGATCGTCACCCAGCTGGCGAAGATGCGGGCCCGCTCGCTCGGCACCGTGAAGATGCCGGTCGTCATCCGCATCCCGTACGGCGGCGGCATCGGCGCCGTCGAGCACCACTCCGAGTCCCCCGAGTCGCTCTTCGCGCACGTCGCGGGTCTCAAGGTCGTCACCCCGGCGAACTCCTCCGACGCCTACTGGATGCTCCAGCAGGCGATCCAGAGCGACGACCCGGTCATCTTCTTCGAGCCCAAGCGCCGCTACTGGGACAAGGGCGAGCTCGACACCGAGGCCATCCCCGGCGAGCTCCACAAGGCCCGGGTCGCCCGCGAGGGCACCGACCTCACGCTGGTGGCCTACGGCCCCATGGTGAAGACCTGCCTGGAGGCGGCCGCGGCCGCCGCCGACGAGGGCCGGTCGATCGAGGTCGTGGACCTGCGCTCGATCTCCCCGCTCGACTTCGACACCATCCAGGCGTCGGTCGAGAAGACCCGCCGCCTGGTCGTCGTCCACGAGGCGCCGGTGTTCTTCGGCTCCGGCGCGGAGATCGCCGCCCGGATCACCGAGCGCTGCTTCTACCACCTGGAAGCCCCCGTCCTGCGGGTCGGCGGCTACCACGCGCCGTACCCGCCGGCGCGCCTGGAGGAGGAGTACCTGCCGGGCCTGGACCGCGTGCTCGACGCCGTCGACCGCTCGCTGGCGTACTGAGGAGAGCACGATGACGATCCGCGAATTCAAGATGCCCGACGTGGGCGAGGGCCTGACCGAGGCCGAGATCCTCAAGTGGTACGTCCAGCCCGGTGACACCGTCACCGACGGGCAGGTCGTCTGCGAGGTGGAGACGGCCAAGGCCGCCGTGGAGCTGCCGATCCCCTTCGACGGCACCGTCCACGAGCTGGTCTTCCCCGAGGGCACCACGGTCGACGTCGGCCAGGTCATCATCTCGGTGAACGTCGGCGGCGACGCCCCGGCCGAGGCCCCGGCCGCCCCGGCCCCCGTCGAGACCCCGGCCCCCGCGCCGGAGGCGGAGGCCGAGGAGCCGCAGGGACGCCAGCCGGTCCTCGTCGGCTACGGCGTGGCCGCGAGCTCCACCAAGCGCCGGGCCCGCAAGGCCGCGCCCGCCGCGGTGGTCCCCGAGCAGCTGAACGGGCACGGCACCGTGACCGGCGCGTCCAGGCCGCTGGCCAAGCCGCCGGTGCGCAAGCTCGCCAAGGACCTCGGCGTGGACCTGACGGTGGTCGTCGCGACCGGCCCGGACGGGATCATCACCCGCGAGGACGTGCACCGCGCCGCGGCTCCGGCCGCTCCCGCGGCCCCGGCCCCCGTGGTCGAGGCGGTCCCCGCCCCGGCCGCCCCGGTCGCCCCGGTCCAGGCGTCCGTCGCCGTCGCCGCCGGCGACGCGCGGGAGACCCGCGTCCCGATCAAGGGCGTCCGCAAGGCCACGGCGGCGGCGATGGTCGGCTCGGCCTTCACCGCCCCGCACGTCACCGAGTTCGTGACCTTCGACATCACGCGCACGATGAAGCTGGTCGAGGAGCTCAAGTCCGACAAGGACATGGCGGGCCTGCGGGTCAACCCGCTCCTGCTCATCGCCAAGGCCGTCCTGGTCGCGGTCAAGCGCAACCCGGAGATCAACGCGGCCTGGGACGAGGCGGCGCAGGAGATCGTCCTCAAGCACTACGTGAACCTGGGGATCGCCGCGGCCACCCCGCGCGGTCTGATCGTGCCGAACATCAAGGACGCGCACGCCCAGACCCTGCCGGAGCTGTCGAAGTCCCTGAGCGAGCTGGTCGCCACCGCCCGCGAGGGGAAGACGACCCCGGCGGCGATGCAGGGCGGCACCTTCACCATCACCAACGTCGGCGTCTTCGGCGTCGACACCGGTACGCCCATCCTCAACCCGGGCGAGTCCGCGATCCTCGCGGTCGGTGCGATCAAGCTCCAGCCCTGGGTCCACAAGGGCAAGGTGAAGCCGCGCCAGGTCACCACGCTGGCGCTCTCCTTCGACCACCGTCTGGTCGACGGCGAGCTCGGCTCCAAGTTCCTGGCCGACGTGGCCGCGGTCCTGGAGCAGCCGAAGCGGCTCATCACCTGGTCGTAGTGGTCCGGTTGTCGCGTTTCACGTGAAACATCCGGTGGTGGCGTCCGTCCACCACCGGATGTTCTGCTGTCCGGCATGGAACGCACCACGCTGGACCTGCACCTCGAACCACCGCACGGCGCGGGGCCCGTACGCCTCGGCATGACCTTCGGCGAGGCCCTGGCCGCCGTCGCGCCCTGGGGCGAGCCCCGGACCCGCGTCCGGCCGCGCGGGCGCCCGAACAGCCTCTCCGCGTCCTGCGACGGCATCGGAGTCGAGGTGCACCTGGAGGAGGACGACCGGGTCACCGCCGTCGAGTTCTGGTGGCCGGGGGAGGGGCGGACGAGCACCACGCGCGTCCTCCTCGGCGGGCGGGACGTCTTCACCACCCCCGCCGACGAACTCCTGGCCGGACTGGCCGGACCGACCGGACCGACCGGACCGACCGGACCGGTCGTCCACGGCGGCGACGGCGAGGACCCGTTCGTCCCCGGCCTCTCCCTCGGCTTCACCCGCCGCACCTCGCAGGAGGTCCCGCGCCGGCCCGACGGCCTCCCCGTCCACTTCACCTCCGTCCTCGTCGGGGGCGCGGACTACTACGACTTCCGGCTCCGCTGAGCGGGAGGTAAGGAGTCCAGGATCCGGACGCGGCTGTCAGACGCATCCCACTTGTATCTATGCTGTGCGCATGCCATCAGCCGCGCCCCCCTCCACCGAGCAGCCCGCCAAGCAGCCACCCGCCGCCGAACGCGTCTACAGCCACGTCAAGCGCGCGGTCCTCGACCGCCGTTACGAAGGCGGCACCCTGCTCACCGAGGGGGAGCTGGCCCAGGCCGTGGGAGTCTCCCGCACCCCCGTCCGCGAGGCCCTGCTCAAGCTGGAGATGGAAGGGCTGCTGAAGCTCTACCCCAAGAAGGGCGCCCTCGTCCTCGCCGTCTCCGCCCAGGAGATCGCCGACGTCGTCGAGACCCGCCTCCTCGTCGAGGAGTTCGCCGTCCGCAAGGCGGTCCCCGCACCGCCCGCGCTCCTCGCCCGCCTCGAGGAACTCCTGGAGGAGCAGCAGCGGCAGGCCGGCGCGGGCGACCTCGCCGACGTCGCCGTCACCGACCGCTGCTTCCACGCCGAGATCGTCAAGTACGCCGGGAACCAGATCCTGGCCCGCCTCTACGACCAGCTCCGCGACCGTCAGCTCCGCATGGGCGTCGCCGTGATGCAGGCCCACCCCGACCGGGTCGCCCAGAACATCACCGAGCACGCCGAGATCCTCGACCGCCTCAGGGCCGGGGACGCGGAGGGCGCGGCCGCCGCCGTCCGCCGCCACCTCGGCCGCGTCGGTGTCCTGGTCCGGGGTGAGGGCCGGTGAGCGGCCGCAACGGCTACGGCTCCGCCGTCACCCTCCCCGGCGACCCGCCCGGCGGCCGCCGCGCCGCCCTCGTCTGGGGCGTCGGCGTCGCCGTCTACTTCGTCGCCGTCATCTTCCGGACCTCGCTCGGCGTCGCCGGACTCGACGCCGCCGACCGCTTCCACGTGGGCGCCTCCGCGCTCTCCACCTTCTCCATACTCCAGCTGCTGGTCTACGCCGGCATGCAGATACCCGTCGGCCTCATGGTCGACCGGCTCGGCACCAAGAAGGTCCTCGCCCTCGGCGTCGTCCTCTTCACCCTGGGCCAGCTGGGCTTCGCGCTCTCCCCCACGTACCCCATGGCACTGGCCTCCCGCGCCCTCCTCGGCTGCGGCGACGCCATGACCTTCATCAGCGTCCTCCGGCTCGGCGGCCGCTGGTTCCCGGCCCGCCGCGGACCGCTCATCGCCCAGCTCGCCGGCCTCATCGGCATGGCCGGCAACCTGATCTCGACCGTCGTCCTCTCCCGCGCCCTGCACGGCCTCGGCTGGACCACCACCTTCGTCGGCAGCTCCCTCGCCGGCGTCCTCGTCCTGGTCCTGCTCCTGGTCTTCCTCAAGGACCACCCCGAGGGGCACGAACCCACCCCGGTCCGGCACGCGGGCGCCGCCTACGTGCGCCGGCAGATCGCCGCCTCCTGGCGCGAGCCCGGCACCCGGCTCGGCCTCTGGGTGCACTTCACCACCCAGTTCCCCGCGATGGTCTTCCTGCTGCTGTGGGGGCTGCCGTTCCTCGTCGAGGCGCAGGGCCTGTCCCGGGGCACCGCGGGCGAGCTGCTCACCCTCGTCGTGCTCTCCAACATGGCCGTCGGCCTCGCCTACGGGCAGATCATCGCGCGCCACGGCGGCGCCCGGGCCCCGCTCGCCCTCGGCACCGTCGCCGCCACCGCCCTGATGTGGGCCGTCACGATCGCGTACCCCGGCGACCACGCCCCGATGTGGCTGCTCGTCACCCTCTGCCTGGTCCTGGGGGCCTGCGGACCGGCGTCCATGATCGGTTTCGACTTCGCCCGCCCGGCCAACCCGCCGGAGCGTCAGGGCACCGCCTCCGGCATCGTCAACATGGGCGGTTTCGTCGCCTCCATGACGACCCTGCTCGCCATCGGCGTGCTGCTCGACGCGACCGGCGACGACTACCGGATCGCGTTCTCCTCGGTCTTCGTCCTCGAAGCCCTCGGCGTCGTCCAGATCCTCCGCCTGAAGTCCCGCACCCACCGGCGCGAGCGCGAACGGCTCGTCGCCAGCCGCGTGGAGGCCGTCCACGTGCCCGTGTAGCGGGCGTCGCCGCCTGGTCCGCCTGTCCGCCTGGTCCGCCTGGTCCGCCTGTCCGGCTGGTCCGGCTGGTCCGGCTAGTTCGGCGTCACCGCGAAGTGGTCGAGGATCGCGGCGGCCAGGTCCGCGTCGCCCTCGGTCTTGATCCGGTCGGCCACGTCGGCCGGCCGGACGCGGCCGCAGGCCAGCCGCACGTACGTCTCCCAGTCCGTCGCCAGCGTCACCGCGGGGCCCAGCGACGGCGCCCCGTCGATGGTGCCCCGCCCCTCCGCGTCCACCCGCACCGTCCGCAGGAACTCCACCGGCCCGGTCACGTCCACCACGACCGCCGAGCTCGCCGGCGCGCCCGCGTCCTTCGCGACCACCTTCGGCAGCGCCTCCAGGAGCAGGTCCCGGGCCACGAACGCGCCCGGCGAATCCAGGTTCCCCGGCACCCCGAGCGCGACCCGCAGGTCCTGCTCGTGCACCCACGTGTCGAACGCCCGCAGCCGGTAGCCCTGCTCCAGGGTCTGCTCCGCGCCCAGCGGAGCCCGGATGACGTGGTCGGGGGAGCGGTTCTCGTTGCGGAGCTGCCGGGCCCGGCGGATCAGGATGTACTCCAGCTCCGAGGTCATCTCCGGCGCCGTGTGGTGCCGCCGGACGTCGACCTGCACCTCCATGTAGCGGGCGAAGTCACTGCGCACGTGGTACAGGTCGCGGGGGAGCGAGTGGATCGGCCGCGGGTCCCCGAGCATCTCCGTCTCCATGCCGATCACATGGGACACGATGTCGCGCACCGACCAGCCGGGGCACGGAGTCGCCCGGTTCCACTCGCCCTCCACGAGCGGCTGCACCAGCTCGGCTATCGCTTCGATGGAGTGGGTCCAGGCGTCGGCGTAGTTCTGGAGGCTGGGATGGACGGTCACGGGACCCCTCGACGTTCTTCGGTGCGGGCTGAAAACACGACTGGGCGACAGTGGAATGGGAGGCTCGGACGCTAAGTTACGCTCCCCGGGAGCACCCCGGCAGTGCTTTCGTGTGACGATCGTAGGCCGGTGTTGACGGCTTCAACGCCAGGACGGTGGTAGTGTGCGCGCCTCGCTGATCCAGATCGCGGTAGACCCGGACGAACCGGTCGCCGACCGGCGGGCCCGCGCGGCCCGCCTCGTACGGGAGGAGCGCGGGGCCGCGGACCTCGTCGTCCTCCCCGAACTGTGGCCCGTGGGCGCCTTCGCCGCCGACCTCTTCGGGCCCGAGTCGGAACCGCTCCACGGCCCCACCTACACGGCGATGGCCGCCGCCGCCCGGGACGCGGAGGTCTGGCTGCACGCCGGTTCCTTCGTCGAGGCCGCCGCCGGCGCCCTCTACAACACCTCGCTCGTCTTCTCTCCCGACGGCGAGCTCGTCGCCTCCTACCGGAAGATCCACCGCTTCGGCTTCGACAAGGGCGAGGCCGTTCTCATGGCCGCGGGGGAGGACCTGGTCACCTTCGACCTGCCGCACCTCACCGTCGGCGTCGGCACCTGCTACGACCTCCGCTTCCCCGAGCTCTTCCGGGGCCTCGTCGACGCCGGCGCCGAGGCGTTCGTCGTCCCCGCCGGCTGGCCCGCCCGCCGGCGTGCCCACTGGCGCCTCCTCGCCCAGGCCCGGGCCGTGGAGAACCAGGCGTACGTCCTCGCCTGCGGCACGGCGGGCACCCACGCGGGGGTCGAGCAGGCGGGTCACTCGCTGGTCGTCGACCCGTGGGGCGAGATCCTCGCGGAGGCCGGCCCCGGCGAGGAGGTCCTGCGCGCCGTCCTGGACCCCGCGAAGCCCGCGGCGATCCGCGAGGAGTTCCCGGCCCTCAAGGACCGCGTCCTCGGCATCGCCGCACCCCGCCGGACGCGGGTCTGAGGAACGCGGGACACGTCGGGGACGGGCGGGAGAACCGCTCGGGTTCGGGCCGGTGCCGGGTCGGGTTCGGGCCGGGGACAGCCTGAAGGCGTGCCGGCACCGGGCCGGCACCGGGTCGGGGACGGCTCGGGGACGGCTCGGTGCCGGGGCGGGGACAGGCCGGGGAGAGGAACGCATGGACGCGCACGGCAGCACGGCGGACACCGGACACGTCGCCGCCTTCGCCCGGCTCTTCGGGCCGCCGCCCGAAGGACCCGCGATCCCCGTCGACTGGGAGGCCGTCGAGGCGTGGCTCGGCCTGTCGCTGCCCGCCGACTACAAGGCGATCGCCACCGTCTACGGCCCCGTCGACCTCGGCGAACTGCTCTGGATCCAGACGCCGTACGCCGGCACCGCCGGCGGCTTCGACTACGGCCGCTTCGTCGAGGACTGCCGCCGGATGGCGCCCGGCGTCCTCCCCTTCGGTTCCACCCGCACCTTCGGCACCCTCTTCTGGGACACCACCGCCTCCGACGACCCCGACGCCTGGCCCGTCCTCCTGCACGACCCACACGCGGGGCGGCAGGGCCGCGACCCCTGGCGCCGCCCCGGCACCACCCTGCTGCCCACCCTCGCCCTCCTCGTCGACGAGGGCCTGGCCCGGACCCTCGCCCGCAGCGCCCTCGCCGAGGACGTCACCGCGCTCTGGACCCCGCCGCCCCGCCGCCCCGCGCCGACCCCGGCGCAGCGGGCCGCGTTCACCGGCGGCGGCACGGGACTCGACACGCTCACCGCCGTCGTCCCGCCGCCCCCGGAGCCGTACCTCGGCGAACGCGACTGGGAGTGGACGTACGACCAGCTCGGCACCGTCCTGCCCGGCGAGTACGTCCGCCTGACGGAGACCTACGGCGGCGGCGTCTGGTGCCACTGGCTGCGGTTCCACCTTCCCTGGGGCACCGGAAGGCACGCCTTCGCGCCCTGGGCCGAGTGGTACTGCGACAACTACCGCTCCCTGCGCGCCGACCACCCCCAGTTCCACCCGCTGGCCGCCTGGCCCGAGCCGCGCGGCTTCCTGCCCTTCGCCTCCACCATCGACGGCGACCAGCTGGGCTGGCTCGCCGAGGGCGACGACCCCGAGACCTGGCCGCTCCTCATCGACCCCCGCCACGCGCGCGTGGGCCCGCCGCTCACCGGCACCCTCACCGAGACCCTCCTCGCCTGGCTGCGCGGCGAGCTCGTCGTCGAGGGGCTGCCCGCCCTCACCTACCCGCACGAGGAGCCGATCGACCAGGTCACGTACCAGCCCCGGAAGGCCCCCTAGGCCCTTCCCCGCAGGGCGGACCGGATCTAGTGCTGCGTCTCCGCCCAGAACCCCGTGGCCCGGGAGAGCGCCGCGCGGACCGCCCCGCCGCGGGTGAGCGCCGCGCGGTCCACGCCCGCGAAGATCAGCGCGAGCGACAGGTCCGCCGCGACCGCCCGGCCCGTCACCGTGACCTCCATCCGCCGCCATCCGCCGCGTCCGGCGCCGCGCACGGTCACCCGGACGCCGGGGTCGTCCGCGTCCGCCTCCCGGGCCAGCGTCCAGGAGCGCCGGTTCCGCGCCCACAGCCGGTAGTCGTCACCGCCGTACCGCAGCCGGAGGCCGCGCTGACGGGCCGTGGCGCCGAAACGGTTCCGCTCCACCCGGACCAGCGCGTCGCCGAGCCGGAGCGTCGCCCGGTTCAGCGTCGGCAGCCGGATCACGTCCGTGTGGATGCCCCGCGTCTCGTACGAGACGCCCGGCAGCAGCCCGCCCCGCAGCTCCGAGACGATCACCTCCGGCACGGTCTGCCGCAGCGGCGCCTCCACCGTGACCTCGCCGAACTCGGCCGACGTGCCGCGCCAGCCGGACCGCCGCTCGTACCCCTTCCCCTCCCGCCACGGACGCAGCGTGAAGGGGGTGACGGTGGTGTGCATCGGGCTCCTCCCGCGGACTCGCTTCCCCCGACCCTCGCACGGCCGGCCGTCCGTCCCGCGTCCGCCCCCGGCGAACTTCGAACCACTTGCCCGCGATTGGCCCTGGGAGAGGAGCGACGCCCTTCGGAGACTGGACCCATGACCAGCGACCGCGCCCACTCCGCCACGCCCGACGACCTCCGCGCCGAGACCCTCGCCGTCCACCCGCCCCGGGTCGAGGTCGCCGGCAGCGTGCCGCTCGGCGTCCCCCTCCACCAGGGCCACGTCTTCACGTTCGAGTCCGCCGACGCCCTCGCCGAGTCCATGCACTCCGGCGACTCCTTCCTCTACAGCCGCATGGGCAACCCCACCGTCCGCACCCTGGAGGACGCGGTGGCACGCCTGGAGGGCGCCGCCGGCGCGCTCTCCTTCGCCTCCGGGATGGGCGCCATCAACACGCTCCTGCTCGGGCTGCTCTCCAGCGGCGGGCACATCATCGCCCAGCGGTGCCTGTACGGCGGTACGTACGCGATGCTCACCGACCTCGCGGCCCGCTGGGGCGTCGAGGTCAGCTACGTCTCCGGCACGGACCCGGAGGAGGTCGCCGCGGCCCTGCGGCCCACCACGCGCCTCCTCTACCTGGAGACCATCGCCAACCCCACCACCCGCGTCTCCGACATCCCGGCCCTCGCCGCCGTCGCCCGCGCGGCCGGCGTCCCCGTCGCCGTCGACAACACCTTCGCCTCCCCGCTGCTCTGCCGCCCGCTCTCCCTCGGCGCCGACCTCGTCGTCCACTCCGCGACCAAGTACCTCGCCGGCCACGCGGACGTCCTCGGCGGCATCCTCGCCGTCGGCGACCCGGAACTCCTCCGGCGGATGCGCCACTTCGCGGTCGAGCTCGGCGCCACCACCGACCCGTTCGCCGCGTGGCTGACGCTGCGCGGCCTGCAGACCCTGCCGCTGCGGATGGGGCGGCAGTGCGCCTCCGCCGCCGAGCTCGCCGCCCGGCTCGCGGAGCACCCGGCGGTCGCCGCCGTCCGCTACCCCGGACTGGCGGGCCACCCGGACCGGGCGATCGCCGAGCGGCTGCTGCAGGACGGGGCGGGCGGGGTGATCTCGCTGGACATCGAGGGCGGCCGTGAGGCCGGCCGGGCCTTCGTCGAGGCGGTCCGGCTGGCCTCCCTCTCGGTCTCCCTCGGCGACGTGAAGACCCTGGTCATGCACCCGGCCTCCACGTCGCACCGTCAGCTCGACGCCACCGCCCTGGAGGCGGCCGGGATCGGTCCCGGCACGGTCCGCCTCTCGGTCGGCATCGAGCACGTCGAGGACCTGTGGACCGACCTGGACCAGGCCCTCTCCAAGACGCTCTGACCCGGACCGCCCCTCAGTCCTCCCGCTCGGCCATCCGGATCACGCAGACCGCCACCGCGATCAGCAGTGCCGCGTCGGCGTCCTCGCGGACGACGTCCACCGCGTAGGTGTCCCGGACGCGCAGCCAGCGGCGGGAGACGTGGGCGAGGAGTTCGCCGTCGTACTCGACGGCGAACTCCCGGTCCAGGATCCGCCCGCTGACGTCCAGTTCGGTCCCGTCGGCGAGCGTCACGCGGTAGTGGTTGCGCAGCAGGGACAGCCGCTTGCGGCGCACGGTCGCCAGCGGCTGCCCGTCCCGCTCGACCGTCATCGCGTCCCGCAGGCTGAAGAACTTCTCCCGCAGCGTCACGAGCACCCGCCCGTCGGGGCCCTTCAGTTCCAGCGTGTCACGCAGCCGCAGCGCCTTGCCGTCGACGAGAAAGGCGTGCCGGCCGTTCTCGTCCTCGATCCAGTAGTCGTCACCGATCGCGAAGATCTTGTCCCGTACGAGGTATTTCATACGGGATGTCTCCCCTCCGACTGTTTCACGTGAAACAGCGGACTCACACGAAGTACCGCGTGAAGGCGTCCGGGCCCGTGCCCAGCATCTCCCCGAAGGGCGCGTCGAGCTGATGGATCAGCAGCACGGTGAAGGCGATGAACCCGGCCAGGCCCATCACCATCACCACGTGCGTGGTGCTGCGGCTGATCCCGAACAGGAACATGAAGGCGAGGGTGAGGAAACCGCCGATGATCAGCCCCGTCCACAGCACCGGCGACAGCCGCTCCTGCGCGGCCGCCTCCCGGCTGCGTCGGGCGTCGTCCACGTACCCGAGCTGGGCGAGCACCTCCTGCGCGGCGATCTGCTGCGAGACGGTCGCGGTGTCGCCGACCTCGCCGGCCTGCCGGAGCTGTTCGAGCAGCCGCCAGCCCGCCGGGTCGAGCGGCTGACGGGCGGCCATCATCGGCCACTCCACGTCCACGACGTGGTCCGCGTACGTCCGGGCCGCCGCCCGCAGCGGCTCGCGCCGCTCGTCCGGGAGCGCGTCCGCGAGCAGATACGTCTGGTGCAGGGCGCTCGCCTCGGCCTGGACGTGGTCGGAGGCACCGGACCGGGTGTCCCAGACGGAGACCAGACAGAGCCCGAGGACGATCGCGTAGAGCACCGAGACCATCATGGCGATGTACTCGGCGACGTCCTCGCGCGGCTCCTCGTCCTCCCCGACGGGGAAGAGCCGCGTCTTGAGCACCACGGCGAGCGCGCCGAGCAGCGCGACCCCGAGGACGACGACGAGCGTTTCGAGCAGGGCCACGGGTCAGGTCCTCCGGTTCCCGAGGAGCGCGGCGGCGAGGGCCGCCGGCACCAGGATCAGCAGCAGCATCACGACCACCCCCATCTCGTCCGCCTCCCGCCCCCGGCGCCGCAACCGCCCGAGGAACCCCTCGTCGTCGAGGGCGGCGGCCCTGTGCGCGTCCTCGGGCGGAGTCCGGCCGAGGCCCGCCGGTGCCTCCCCCACGCCCGCCGCCGCCTCGCGTGCCTCCCGTGGCTCCCGCGCCTCCCGTACGGCCGGAGGCGCCTCCACCCGTCCTTCGCCGCCCACGCCCCCGGGCACCCCGGCGCCCACCGGCTCCGGCCCGGCCCCGACGACACCCGCACCGGCGCCCGCCGCCGCGCCCGCCCCCGCGCCGGCGGCCCCGGGAGCCGCCAGGACGTCGGGAGCGGGAGGACCGACGGGCAGCGCGCCCCCGGGCGGGGGCACGGCCGCGGCACCGGCACCGGCTCCCGTACCGGCTCCCGTGCCGGCACCGGCTCCCGCTGTCGCACCGGCTCCGGCGGCGTTCCCGGGCGCCCCCGGGGCTCCCGGCGCGGGACGGCCCGCCGCCGGAGGGGCCGCAGGGCCGGCCCCCGGCCGCACGGAGCCACCCGCACCACCGCTCTCTCCCGCACCGCTCTCCCCCGCACCGCTCTCCCCCGCGCCGCTCACTCCCGCGACGGCTTCCCCGGGGTCGGCCGCCCGCGCCGGCTCCGGCACGCGGAAGGAGGCCCCGGCGCGCGCGGTGAGCAGGGGAGCGGGCAGGAGCCGCCCGTCCGGGCCGTAGGTCCCGACCCGGTCGGTCCCGGTGGCGAGACCGGTGCTGCGGTGCGTCCCGGCCGGCCGCCGTACGGTCGCCGTGCAGCGGGCGGAGGCGCCGGGCGCGAGCACCGGGACGAGGCCGGGCCGCCCGCCGCAGTCGACGCCCCCGGCGGAGAGCCGGAGCGCGGGATCGGTGACGCGCACGCCGTACAGGGCCCGGTTGCCGCGGTTGGTGACGGTGTACGCGAGCGTCGCCCGGCCCGTCGGGACGGGCAGGGGCGCCGCCGCCCGCCCGGCCCGCCCGGCGCGCGCCACGGGCGGCGGCACGGCCTCGCTCACCCGTTCGCCGAGGACGAGGGAGGCGGCGACGCCCGTGTACCCGGCGCGGGCGGTCGCGGCGGCGGTGAGCCCGAGCGACGGGATCCGCCCCTCGGCGCGGACGGTCGCGGTGCGGGTCCCGGGAAGGGCCCGGAAGCGGACGACGCACTCCATGGACGTGAGCCCGACGAGGATCCGGCGCGGGCAGCGCACGACGGCACCCGCGGGGTTCCCGGGATCACGCACCCGCACCCCGTACAGGTCGGCTCCGCCCCGGTTCACGAGCCGGTACCGCTTCACCACGTCGCTCCCCGCCCGCACGGGGGTGGGCCGCTCCTCGCCGTACGCGCGCCCGTTGACGCCGACGCTCAGCCGCAGCGCCTTGTCCCCGGCCCCGCCGGCCCGCGCGGCGCCCCCGCCGGCGAGCACGAGGCAGGGCAGGGCGAGGACCCCGACGAGGATCCCGGCCCCGGCCCGAACGGCCCGCCTCACCCGGAAGCGGGAGTAGTCCGATGATCTGCCCGCACACGTCATGCGCCCATGCCACCGTCCGCCCCGCCCCCCACCCGCCCCGGGACACGCCCACACCCCCCACCCGGCCCCACCGATCCACCCGTACGCCCGCTCCCCCGTGACGGCCCCTTCACGACGGCTTCATGGACGGATGGCAAGCTTGAAGGATGAACGAAGCCGCTCCGGCGCCCACCCCCGCGCCCGCCCCCCGTTCCCGCGCCCGTGTCCGTGTCCGTGCCCCCGAGCTGATCGGCAAGGGCGGCTGGCTGAACACCGGTGGCGACGACCTCACCCTCGCCGACCTGCGGGGAAAGATCGTTCTGCTCGATTTCTGGACCTTCTGCTGCATCAACTGCCTGCACGTCCTCGACGAGCTGCGGGAGCTGGAGGAGAAGCACCGGGACACGCTGGTGATCGTGGGGGTGCACTCGCCGAAGTTCGTGCACGAGGCCGAGCACCAGGCGGTCGTGGACGCCGTGGAGCGGTACGAGGTGCACCACCCGGTGCTCGACGATCCGGAGCTGGCGACCTGGAAGCAGTACGCCGTGCGCGCCTGGCCGACGCTCGTCGTGATCGATCCCGAGGGGTACGTCGTCGCCCAGCACGCGGGTGAGGGGCACGCCAACGCGATCCGGACGCTCGTCGAGGAGCTGGAGGCGGAGCACGAGGCGAAGGGGACGCTGCGGCGCGGGGACGGGCCGTACGTGCCGCCGGAGCCCGTCGCCACCGATCTGCGGTTCCCGGGCAAGGCCGTCGTGCTGCCGGGCGGCACCTTCCTCGTCTCGGACACGACCCGCCACCAGCTGGTCGAGCTGGCCGCCGACGGGGAGACCGTCGTGCGCCGGATCGGCGGCGAGGGCGTCTTCCGCGAGCCGCAGGGACTGGCGCTGCTGCCGGACGGCACGGTCGTCGTCGCGGACACCGTGCACCACGCGCTCCAGAGGTTCGACCCGGCGACCGGGACGGTCGAGCGGATCGCGGGCACCGGGAAGCAGTGGTGGCAGGGGTCCCCGACCTCCGGGCCGGCGCTCGGCGTCGACCTCTCCTCGCCGTGGGACGTCGCCTTCTGGCGCGGCAAGGTGTGGATCGCCATGGCCGGCGTGCACCAGATCTGGACGTACGACCCCGAGTCCGGGACCGTCGAGGTCGCGGCCGGCACGACCAACGAGGGCCTCGTCGACGGGCCCGGCGCCGAGGCGTGGTTCGCGCAGCCGTCCGGGCTCGCCGCCACCGAGGACCGGCTGTGGATCGCCGACTCGGAGACCAGCGCCCTGCGGTACGTCGACACCGACGGCACCGTCCACACGGCCGTCGGCACCGGGCTCTTCGACTTCGGGCACCGGGACGGCGCCGCCGGTCAGGCGCTGTTCCAGCACCCGCTCGGCGTGACGGCCCTGCCCGACGGCTCGGTCGCGGTCTCCGACACGTACAACCACGCCCTGCGCCGCTACGACCCGGCCACCGGCGAGGTCACCACCCTCGCCACCGACCTGCGCGAGCCCAGCGACGCCGTCCTGGCCGGCGAGGACATCGTCGTCGTCGAGTCGGCCCGCCACCGCCTCACCCGGCTGCGGCTCCCCGAGGAGGCCGTGCGGGTGGAGGCGGTCGCGCACCGCACGAAGCGCGAGGCCACCGAGGTCGCCCCGGGCGCGTTCCGCCTGGACGTCGTCTTCTCCGCCCCGACGGGCCAGAAGCTGGACGAGCGGTACGGCCCCTCGACCCGCCTCCTGGTCTCCTCGACCCCGCCGGAGCTGCTGCTCTCCGGCGAGGGCACCGGCACGGACCTCTTCCGCGACCTGGAGCTGAACCCGGCCCTCGCCGAAGGCGTGCTGCACGTCTCCGCGATGGCCGCGTCCTGCGACGACGACCCGGCCAACGAGTACCCGGCCTGCCACGTCCACCAGCAGGACTGGGGCGTCCCGCTGAAGCTCACCGCCGACGGCGCGAGCCGCCTCCCGCTGATCCTCGCGGGACTGGACGCCTGACCCGGCACGTACGCGGAAGGGCCCCGCACGCCACGGCGTGCGGGGCCCTTCCGCGTGCTCAGCCCTCCAGGAACGCCACCAGGGCGTTGGCCAGGAGGTAGGGGTCCTCGGCGCCGCAGAGTTCGCGGGCGCTGTGCATGGAGAGGATCGCCACGCCGATGTCGACGGTGGTGATGCCGTGGCGGGCGGCCGTGATGGGGCCGATCGTCGTCCCGCAGGGCATGTCGTTGTTGGAGACGAACGACTGCCACGGCACGCCCGCCTTCTCGCAGGCGGCGGCGAACAGGGCGCGGCCGGTGCCGTCGGTGGCGTACCGCTGGTTGACGTTGACCTTGAGGATCGGGCCGCCGTTGACGCGCGGGTGGTGCGTCGGGTCGTGCCGCTCCGCGTAGTTGGGGTGGACGGCGTGGCCGGTGTCGGAGGAGAGGCAGACCGTGCCGGCGAAGGCGCGGGCGCGGTCCTCGTAGCCGCCGCCGCGGGCGTAGACGGAGCGCTCCAGGACGGTGCCGAGGAGCGGGCCCTGGGCGCCGGTGTCGGCCTCGGAGCCGTTCTCCTCGTGGTCGAAGGCGGCGAGGACCGGGATGTACGGGAGCTCGTCGCGGCCAGCGACGGCGGTGAGCGCGGCGACGGCGGCGTGCACGGACAGCAGGTTGTCCATGCGCGGTCCGGCGACGAGTTCGCGGTCGCGGCCGAGGTAGGCGGGGGCGTCGACGGCGTGGACCATCAGGTCCCAGCCGGCGATGTCCTCGGCGTCCACGCCGGCCTCGCCGGCGACGAACTCGACGAGGTCGCCCTCGTGCACCTCGCCGGTGCCCCAGACGGGCTGCATGTGGCGCTGGCGGTCGAGCTTGAGCCCGTCGTTGGCGGAGCGGTCGAGGTGGATGGCGAGCTGCGGGACGCGCAGCAGCGGCCGGTCGACGTTGACGAGGCGGTGGCTGCCGTCGCGGAGGGTGAGGCGGCCGGCGAGGCCGAGGTCGCGGTCGAGCCAGGTGTTCAGGAGGGTGCCGCCGTAGATCTCCACGGCGATCTGCCGCCAGCCCTGGTTGCCCATGTCGGGGCGGGGCTTGACGCGCAGGTTGGGGGAGTCGGTGTGGGCGCCGACGATCCGGTACGGGGTGTGCGGGGCCGCGCCCTCGGGCACGTACCAGGCGATGATCGCGCCGCCGCGGGTCACGAACTTCCCGCCGCTCGTCCCGTCCCACGCCTCGGTCTCCTCGACCCGGCGGAAGCCCGCCTTCTCCAGCCGCTCGGCGGTGTTGGCCACCGCGTGGTACGGCGACGGGGAGGCCGCGAGGAAGGACATCAGGTCATCGGTGTGGCCGGGGCCGAAGGGTGCGGACGCCGGTCGGGAAGCTGCGCTGCTCATGCGTCCACCTTACGGGTGACCCCGAGACCGCCCCGGTGCCCGGTGAACCCCCCGCGCCTTCGTCCGGGCCGGCCGGTGCCTCTCCCGGTGGGCCCGGTGATTCCCCGCGCCTCGGCGAGCGGAGCCCGTACCTCTTCGGCAGGGCCGGATGGAAGCCGGCGCCTCCGCGCGCGGAGCCGGTACCTCCCCCGCGGGACCGGCGAGTGAGCCGAAGGGGCGCGCCGGAGGCGAACCGAGCCCCCGAAAAGGGCGGAACGGCCCGCCCCCCTCCCCGGGGACGGGCCGTTCCAGTAGGACGGGGTGCGTTCTCAGAACGCGGCCTCGTCCAGGTCCATGAGACCGCCGTCCACGCCGTCGGCGAGGACGCGCTCGGTGGAGACGCCGGGCAGGACGTTGGCGGCGAAGAACTTCGCGGCCGCGATCTTGCCCTGGTAGAAGGCGGTGTCCTTGCCGGCGGTGCCGGAGGCGAGCTTCTCGGCGGCGACGGCCGCGCCCTTGAGGAGCAGGTAGCCGACGACGACGTCGCCGGAGACCATGAGCAGGCGGGTGGTGTTGAGGCCGACCTTGTAGATGTTCTTGACGTCCTCGCCGGTGGCGGTGAGGTCGGTGATCATCTTGCCGACGATCGCCTCCAGGTCGACGGCCGCCTTGGCGAGCGCGTCGCGGGCGCCGGCCAGCTCCTCGCCGCCGGTGCCGACCGCGAGGAACTTCTTGATCTCCTCGGAGAGGGTGTTCAGGGCGGCGCCCTGGTCGCGGACGATCTTCCGGAAGAAGAAGTCCTGGCCCTGGATGGCGGTGGTGCCCTCGTAGAGGGTGTCGATCTTGGAGTCCCGGATGTACTGCTCGATCGGGTACTCCTGGAGGAAGCCGGAGCCGCCGAAGGTCTGGAGCGACTGCGCGAGCTGCTCGTAGCCCTTCTCGGAGCCGTAGCCCTTCACGATCGGGAGCAGGAGGTCGTTCAGGCCGTGGAGGGCCTTCGCGTCCTCGCCCGCCGCCTCCTTGAGCTGGATCGCGTCCTGCACGGTGGCCGTGTAGAGGACGAGGGAGCGCATGCCCTCGGCGTACGCCTTCTGCGTCATGAGCGAGCGGCGGACGTCGGGGTGGTGCGTGATGGTGACCTTGGGGGCCGCCTTGTCCATGAAGTTGGCCAGGTCGGTGCCCTGGACGCGCTCCTTGGCGTACTCCAGGGCGTTGAGGTAGCCCGTGGAGAGGGTGGAGATCGCCTTCGTGCCGACCATCATGCGGGCGAACTCGATGATGAGGAACATCTGGCGGATGCCGTCGTGCTTGTCGCCGATGAGCCAGCCCTTGGCGGGGTGCTTGTCGCCGAAGGTCATCTCGCACGTGTTGGACGCCTTGAGGCCCATCTTGTGCTCGACGTTGGTGGCGTAGGCGCCGTTGCGGGCACCGAGCTCGCCGGTCTCCCAGTCGAACTCGTACTTCGGGACGAGGAAGAGGCTCAGGCCCTTGGTGCCGGGGCCGGCGCCCTCGGGGCGGGCGAGGACGTAGTGGAGGATGTTCTCCTCCATGTCGTGCTCACCGCTGGTGATGAAGCGCTTGACGCCCTCGATGTGCCAGGAGCCGTCCTCCTGCTGGATGGCCTTGGTGCGGCCGGCGCCGACGTCGGAGCCGGCGTCGGGCTCGGTGAGGACCATCGTGGAGCCCCAGCGGCGCTCGACGGCGATCTGGGCGGCCTTCTTCTGCTGCTCGTTGCCCTCGGTGTAGAGGATGCCGGCGAAGGCCGGGCCGGAGGAGTACATCCAGATGGCCGGGTTCGAGCCGAGCAGGAGCTCCGCGTAGGCCCAGATGAGGGAGCGCGGCGAGACGGTGCCGCCGATCTCCTCGGGGATGCCGAGGCGCCAGTACTCCGACTCCATGAAGGCGTTGTAGCTGGCCTTGAAGGTGGCCGGGACCGGGGCGGTGTTGGTCTCCGGGTCGAAGACCGGCGGGTTGCGGTCGGCGTCGGCGAAGGACTCGGCCAGCTCGTTCTCGGCGAGGCGGCGGATCTCGTCGAGGATGCTCTTGGCGGTCTCGACGTCCATCTCCTCGAACGGACCGGTGCCGTACACCTTGTCGCGGCCGAGCACCTCGAAGAGGTTGAACTCGATGTCGCGGAGATTCGACTTGTAGTGCCCCATGGCGACGGCTCCGTAAAGATCGGGGAGGGGTTCCTCGTACCGAGGGCCACCCGCTTCCTACTCACGAGTAGCGCACTCTTCTCTCCGATGATGCTACCCACCGGTAATAAGAGCAACCCCTACCGGGAGATCTGTGACACGCCTCGCGCGTCCGGAGGGCCGCGCCCGCCCCGCCCCGGAGCCCCGCCCCCGCCGTCGAGCGTGCGGCCGGGGTGCGGACGCCGCCCCCTGCGCGGGGCCGCCCGCCGGTCCGGGAGCCGGCCCCGCGCGGCCCGCCCCTCGGCTGTGGACGTCGGCCCCTGCGCGGCCCGCCCGCTCGATAGGCTGGGGGGCATGTACGGATACGGGCAGCACGGGGACGGCGGCGCCGCCCAGCAGCAGTACGCACCGCCCCCGCAGGGGCAGTACGCGCCGCAGGCCGGCATGCCGGGCGCCGGGTACGGCCAGCAGCAGGCTCCGCTCTATCCGGAGCCCTCGCCGCCCTCGCTCGCCGACGCCGTCCGTGCCTTCACCACCGGCACCCTGTCCGCCGAGGACTTCCAGCAGATCTTCGCGACCTCGAAGGTCTACTGCCCGCGCGGCGACAACCCCGGCTTCCTGGCCCTGCACAACACCCAGCAGCCGGTGATCCCGATGTTCACCACGCTGAAGGAGCTGCGGCGGTACGCGGGCAAGGAGTCGAAGTACTTCGTGATCACCGGTGCCGAGGTGATCGACCTGCTTCCGACCGGCTACGGCTTCGTCCTCGACATGGAGGGCGACCACCGGATCGTCTTCGACGCGAAGGCCGTGGAGCAGATGGTGGACTTCGCGATGCGGCGGATGTACGGCTGACGCACGCTGGACATGACGAAGAGGAGAGCGCCCGGGAGGAATTCCTCCCGGGCGTTCCGCGTTCCGGGTGGCAGGAAGTTCAGTATTCAACTAAAGTGAGGGCACGAGGACAGGCCGCGAAGGCCACCGAGCCCTCAGGCCGTACGAAGGAGGTCCCGCCATGCCCGCCGTGACTGTCGAGAACCCGCTCACCCTGCCGCGCGTCGTCGCCCCGGCCGACGCCACCCCGCGCCCCGTGCTCGCCGTCACCACGGCCCCCCAGGGGTTCGAGGGCGAGGGCTTCCCGGTCCGCCGGGCGTTCGCGGGCATCAACTACCAGTACCTCGACCCGTTCATCATGATGGACCAGATGGGTGAGGTGGAGTACGCGCCGGGCGAGCCCAAGGGCACCCCCTGGCACCCGCACCGCGGCTTCGAGACCGTCACCTACATCGTCGACGGCACCTTCGACCACCAGGACTCGAACGGCGGCGGCGGCACCATCACCAACGGTGACACCCAGTGGATGACCGCCGGCTCCGGCCTCCTCCACATCGAGGCCCCGCCGGAGTCCCTCGTCGTCAGCGGCGGCCTCTTCCACGGCCTCCAGCTGTGGGTCAACCTGCCCGCCTCCGACAAGATGATGGCCCCCCGCTACCAGGACATCCGCGGCGGCCAGGTCCAGCTCCTCACCTCCCCCGACGGCGGCGCGCTGCTCCGCGTCATCGCCGGCGAGCTCGACGGGCACGAGGGCCCCGGCATCACCCACACCCCGATCACCATGATCCACGCCACCCTCCGCCCCGGCGCGGAGATCACGCTGCCGTGGCGCGAGGACTTCAACGGCCTCGCGTACGTCATGGCCGGCCGCGGCACCGTGGGCGCCGAGCGCCGTCCCGTCCACCTCGGCCAGACCGCCGTCTTCGGCCAGGGCGGCTCGCTGACCGTCCGCGCGGACGAGAAGCAGGACTCGCACACCCCGGACCTGGAGGTCGTCCTCCTCGGCGGCCGCCCGATCCGCGAGCCCATGGCCCACTACGGCCCGTTCGTCATGAACAGCCAGGCCGAACTCCGCCAGGCGTTCGAGGACTTCCAGGCCGGGCGCCTCGGCACCATTCCGGCCGTCCACGGGATGGGCGAGTAACCGCCGGCGGGGGTGGCGTGCGGAGGTGACGGGTCGTCGCCCGGACGGCCCGTCATGTCCGCGTTTCGCTGCCATTGGTGTGATCTTATGGGCGGGTGGAGACGAGTCGAACGCCCCTGTTGCCCGAGCCCGCCCGCAAGCTCGCCGCCTGGTGCGCGGTGGCGCTGCTCGTCGCCGGCGTGGCCGCGGTCTTCATCTGGCTCTGCGTGGTCTTCAAGACCGCCGTGACCCCCGTCCTGCTCGCCATCCTGGGGACGGCGCTCCTCGGGCCGCTGTACCGGCGGCTGCTGCGGATGAAGGTCAGCAAGTCCCCCGCCGCCGCCATCACGGTCGCCGCCGTCCTCGTGGTCGTCGGCGGCGCCACGTACATCGTGGTCGCCGCGCTCATCGAGACGGGCGACCAGATCCTCGCCTCGCTCCGGCAGGCCGCCGTCGACATCGCCGAGCACTTCGGGGCCGCCGGCACCTCCCTGGAGGACCTCGCCGCGAACGCCAAGGACCTCCTGGAGAAGTTCGGCGGGACGGCCGCCTCCGGGGTCATCTCCGGGCTCAGCGTCGTCGGGCAGATGCTCGCCACCGCCGTCCTCGCCCTCCTCCTGATCTTCTTCTTCCTCCGCGACTCCGACAAGGCCGTCGGCGCCCTGCGCGCCTTCGTCCCGTCCGGCACCTCCGACACCGCCGAGGCCATGGCCCGGCGCGCCTTCGAGGCCGTCGAGGGCTTCATGCGGGGCACCACCCTCGTCGCCTTCGTCGACGCCGTCCTCATCGGCGTGGGCCTCCTGGTCCTCCAGGTGCCCGGCGCGGTCGGCCTCGCCGCCCTCGTCTTCGTCACCGCCTACATCCCCTACCTGGGCGCCTTCCTCTCCGGCGCGGTCGCCGTCCTCGTCGCCCTCGCCGACCGCGGCTTCGTCATCGCCCTGTGGGTGCTCGGCATCGTCCTCGCCGTCCAGGTCATCGAGGGCAACGTCCTCCAGCCGATGGTCCAGAGCCGCACCGTCCAGATGCACCCCGCCGCCGTGATGCTGGCCATCACCGCCGGCGCCTCCGTCGCGGGCATCCTCGGCATGCTCCTCGCCGTCCCCCTCACCGCCGCCGCCACCGGCATCCTCGGCGAACTCCGCGCCCGGTACGGCACGAGGACCGCCCCGGAGGAGACCGCCTAGACCGGCGCGACCTCCCGGATCCGTGTACGGCTCCTAGACCGGCGTCCCGCCCGGCTCGAAGGAGCGCAGCATGGCCTCCAGGGCCGCCTGGTCCGGGCCGACGAAGGGGTCGGAGTCCGGCGCGTCCGCCAGCGTCCCCAGCATCCGGTCCGTCATCCGCACGGCCGGCGGCAGATGGGTGCAGAGCACGATCTCCGGGGCCATCTCGCGCAGCGGCGCCAGGGTCGCCCGGTACTTCTCCGCGTCCACCAGGTGCACCCACGGGCTGTCGAGCGTCGCCCACAGCAGCTGCGCGGCCCGCAGCTCCTCCGGCTTCAGGTCGCTCGCGTGCCCGCTCTCGGCGAGTTCGGCGCTCGGCATCGGGCCGCCGAAGCAGTCCGAGCTGAAGCAGAACCGGGTCCGGTCGTCGTAGAAGCCGACGGTCGCCGGGCTGTCGAAGAGCGGCGGCCGGAAGGCGTACAGGGTGCGGTCTCCGACGTACAGGGACTGCCCCGGGTTGAGGAAGTACACCCGGTCCATCGGCAGCGCCCGCTCGGTCGTCATGATGCCGAAGCCGAGGAAGGTGGTCACCACGCGCGCGTGCGGGGCGGCCTCCAGGAGGTCGAAGATCCCGCCCGTGTGGTCGCGGTCCGGGTGGGTGAGCCAGATCCAGCGCACGTCCTCCGGGTCCATCACCCCGCCGAGCACGCCGACGAAGTCCCGGTCCTCGACCGACAGCCCGGTGTCGACGACGACGGGTTCGGCGGCGGCCAGCACGTAGGCGTTGACGGGGATGTGGCCGATCCCCGGCACCTCCAGGCTGTCGGCGATGACGGTGGTGTCGCTGCCGACCTTGTGGGTGTCCATGGCGAGCTCCGTGGTCCCCCCGGCGGCCGTACGTCACCAGTCTCCGCCGTACGGGTGGGCCGCGCGCGCCGGAGGTGTACGGGCCCCGCCGCCGACCCACGCGCGGCAGGCACCCGCCCTGCCGGACCTCACGCGCGCGTACCGCCCGAGCCCGCCGGGTTCCGTCGGCCCCCACGCGCGCGTACCGCCCTCCCGGCCCCGCGCGGAGGCTCACGGCTCCGTGGGCACGGCTCGCGCGCGCCCGTCGCCACCGCTACGAGCAGCAGCCCTCCGGTCCCGCCGGCTCGCGCAGTTCGAACCAGATCGTCTTGCCCTCGCCGCGCGGCTCCACGCCCCACGCGTCGGCCAGCATCTCCATCAGCACCAGGCCGCGCCCGCTGGAGGCCATCTCGCCGGGGTGGCGCTTGTGCGGCAGCTCGTCGCTGGCGTCGGAGACCTCCACGCGCAGCCGCCGGGACTTCTCGCCGCAGCCGACCTCGGCGGTCAGCAGGGCGTCGCCGTCCGTGTGGACGAGGACGTTGGTGACCATCTCGGAGACCATCAGGACGGCCGCGTCGAGCTGGTCCTCGTCGGTCCAGTCGTGCAGCAGCTGCCGCACCTGCTCGCGCGCCTCGGCGATCCGCTCCGGCTCGGCCTGGGCGATCGTCATCAGGGTGCGGCGCGGGGCCTCCCGTACCGTCGTCGCCGGCCGGCGGGAGAGCAGCAGGACGGCGATGTCGTCCTCGCGCCGGTCCGCGAGCGGGCCGGTGGTGTGGTGCGAGCCGGGGCCGTGGACGGCCTCCACGAGCGTGTCGGCCAGTTCCTCCAGGTCGTCGCCCCGGTGCTGCTCCAGGAGCCGCCTGACCCGCTCCCAGCCGCTGTCGAGGTCGTGGCCGCCGGTCTCCAGGAGGCCGTCGGTGCAGATCATCAGGGTCTCGCCGGGTTCCAGGGTGAGGCGGGTGGTGGGGTAGTCGGTGTCGGCGTCGATGCCGAGGGGCAGCCCGCCGGCCGTCGGACGGAGCAGAACCGTCCCGTCGAGCATCCGTACCGCCGGGTCCGGATGACCCGCCCGGGCGATGTCCACCGTCCCCGACTCCAGGTCCACCTCCAGATACAGACAGGTCGCGAAGCGCGGCCCGCCGCCCGGGCCCTCCCCCTCGGCCCCGTAGCCGTCGTTCACCCCGTACAGGAACCGCGAGGCCCGCGACAGCACCGCGTCCGGCCGGTGCCCCTCGGAGGCGTACGCCCGCAGCGCGATCCGCAGCTGCCCCATCAGCGCCGCCGCCCGCACGTCGTGCCCCTGCACGTCCCCGATGACCAGCGCGATCCGGCCCGCGCCGCCGCGCGTGCCGCCGGGCAGCCGGATCATGTCGTACCAGTCCCCGCCGACCTGGAGCCCGCCGCCGGTCGGCACGTACCGCGCCGCCACCCGGATCCCCGGGATGCCCGGCCCGAGCACCGGCATCATCGTCCGCTGGAGTCCCAGCGACAGCTCACGCTCCGACTCCGCCACCCCGGCCCGGGCCAGCGCCTGCGCCAGCATCCGCGCCACCGTCGTCAGCACCGACCGCTCGTCCGGCGTGAACGCCACCTGGTGCTTGAAGGCCGCCATCCAGGCGCCCATCGTCCGCCCCGCCACCACCAGCGGCACGAAGGCCCACGACTGCCGCTCGAACGGCTCCGCCAGCGGCCACGTCATCGGGAAACGGCGCCGGTACTCGTCCGGGGACGGCAGATAGATCGCCCGCCCGGTCCGCACCACCTCCGCCGCCGGGTAGGCCGTCGCCAGCGACATCGACGAGAAGGGGCCCTCGTCGCCGTCCCGCTGCCCGTGGTGCCCGATCACCGTCAGCCGCTCGCCCGACATCCCGAAGACCGCGAGCCCGTCCGGCGAGAACCCCGGCATCGACAGCGAGGCCGCCACCCGCAGCACCTCCGCCGTCGACCGCGCCTCCGCGAGGGCCCGCCCCGCGTCCAGCAGGAACGCCTCCCGGGACCGCCGCCAGTCGCCCGTGATCGGCGTGTGCGGCCCGGACGTCCCCGGCTGCGGGTCGGCCACCTCCTGGAGCGTGCCGACCAGCTGGTAGTCGCTTCCCTCGATCAGCGGCTTGGACCGGCTCCGCACCGTACGGACCACCCGGCCCTGCTCGTCCATGATCCGTAGCCGGGCCTCGGCGAGCGTGCCCTCGGCGACCGCCAGGTTCACCACGCCGTCGATCTCGTTCCAGTCCACCGGGTGGAAGCGGGACCGCACGGCCGCCTCGCTCAGCCGCACCGGCTCGGCGGGCAGCCCGAGCAGCCGGGCGGCCTCGGCGTCGAGCGAGACGATCCCGGAAGCGTTGTCCCAGCGCCACAGGCCCGTGGCGATCGCGGCCAGGACGTCCTCGGTGCGCATTGCCCCACTTTATGAATATCGGACACCGTGTCGCCACCGTGTCCCCGCCGGGCGCGGCCGACAGTAATCGAATCGCGATCTTGGGTGTCCCGGTAGGCTGGGAAACCCTTGGCACCGCTGGACAGTGTCAAGGCTTTTCTCCACCGATCCCGAAGACTGGATGAACGACGATGCATCGGTACAGGTCCCACACCTGCGGCGAGCTCCGCGCCTCTGACGTCGGCACCGACGTCCGGCTCAGCGGCTGGCTGCACAATCGGCGCGACCTGGGCGGCATCCTCTTCATCGATCTGCGCGACCACTACGGCATCACGCAGCTCGTCGCCCGCCCCGGCACGCCCGCCTACGAGGCCCTCGACAAGCTGACGAAGGAGTCCGTCGTCCGCGTCGACGGCAAGGTCGTCTCGCGCGGCGCGGACAACGTCAACCCCGAACTGCCCACCGGCGAGGTCGAGGTCGAGGTCGGCGCGGTCGAGGTCCTCGGCGCCGCCAAGCAGATCCCCTTCACCATCAACGCCGACGACGGCGTCAACGAGGAGCGGCGCCTGGAGTACCGCTTCCTCGACCTGCGCCGCGAGCGCATGCACCGCAACATCATGCTGCGCTCCGCCGTCATCGCCGCCATCCGCTCCAAGATGGTGGCCCTCGGCTTCAACGAGATGGCGACCCCGATCCTCACCGCGACCTCCCCCGAGGGCGCCCGTGACTTCGTCGTCCCGTCCCGTCTCAACCCGGGCAAGTTCTACGCGCTCCCGCAGGCCCCGCAGCAGTTCAAGCAGCTGTTCATGATCTCGGGCTTCGACCGCTACTTCCAGATCGCGCCCTGCTTCCGCGACGAGGACGCCCGCGCCGACCGCTCGCCCGGCGAGTTCTACCAGCTCGACGTCGAGATGAGCTTCGTCGAGCAGGAGGACGTCTTCCAGCCGATCGAGAAGCTCATGACCGAGCTCTTCGAGGAGTTCGGCGGCGGCCGCCACGTCACCTCGCCGTTCCCGCGGATCCCGTTCCGCGAGTCGATGCTCAAGTACGGCAACGACAAGCCCGACCTGCGCACCGACCTGGAGCTCGTCGACCTCACCGACGTCTTCGAGGGCTCGGAGTTCAAGGCGTTCGCCGGCAAGCACGTCCGCGCCCTGGCCGTCCCGGACACCGGCGACCAGCCGCGCAAGTTCTTCGACTCCCTCGGCGACTACGCGATCTCGCTCGGCGCGAAGGGCCTGGCCTGGATCCGCGTCGGCGAGGGCAACGCCCTCACCGGCCCGATCGCCAAGTTCCTCACCGAGGAGAACGTCAAGGTCCTCACCGAGCGCCTGGGCCTGGAGCCCGGCCACGCCGTCTTCTTCGGCGCGGGCGACTTCGACGAGGTCTCCAAGATCATGGGCCCGGTCCGGGTCGAGGCCGCCAAGCGCGCCGGCCGCTTCGAGGAGAACGTCTTCCGCTTCGCGTGGATCGTCGACTTCCCGATGTACGAGAAGGACGAGGAGACCGGCAAGATCGACTTCTCGCACAACCCCTTCTCCATGCCGCAGGGCGGCCTTGAGGCCCTGGAGACCAAGGACCCGCTGGACATCCTCGGCTGGCAGTACGACATCGTCTGCAACGGCATCGAGCTGTCCTCCGGCGCCATCCGGAACCACGAGCCCGACATCATGTTCAAGGCGTTCGAGATCGCCGGCTACAGCCGCGAGACCGTCGAGTCCGAGTTCGCCGGCATGCTCCGCGCCTTCCAGTACGGCGCCCCGCCGCACGGCGGCATCGCCCCGGGCGTCGACCGCATCGTCATGCTCCTCGCCGACGAGCCCAACATCCGCGAGACCATCGCGTTCCCGCTCAACGGCAACGCGCAGGACCTCATGATGGGCGCGCCCACCGAGCTCGACGAGACCCGCCTGCGCGAGCTGAACATCCAGCTCCGCAAGCCGGTCGAGAAAAAGCTCGTGGACGACCGCCCGGTCACGGACGCGGTCCACCCGGACGCCGCGCGCTAAGCACTCCGCGCACGAGGGCCGCGCTCGGCACTCCGCGCACGAAGGGCCCGGAATCCCCGACGGGGATCCCGGGCCCTTCGCCGTTCACGCCTCCGGCGACTCCCACCGCTCCTCGCCGTCGTGGACCTCCCCGGTCGGGACGAGCCCGGCGGCGCGGGCGACGGCGGCGGAGGCGGCGTGCTCGGGGTGCACGTGCGCGACGACGGTACGGACCCGGGGCCGCAGCCACCCGACGAGCGCCCGGGCCGCCTCGGAGGCGTACCCCCGTCCCTGCCAGGCGGTCCCGACGACCCAGGCGACCTCGGCCCCTTCCCCGTTCCCGGTGACGGTCGCCTGGACGGTCCCGACGAGCCGCCCGTCCTCCCGCGCCCGGACCACCCAGTTGCACCAGGTCGTCCCCGGCTCCGGCGCCCCGGCCTCCCACCGCACGTACCGCGCCCGCAGCTCCTCCGGGCTCTCCGGCGTACCCCCGATGAACACGTGCAGCGCCGGATCCCCCAGCACCCCGGCCATCTCCTCGGCGTGCCCGACCTCCAACGGCACGAGCTCCAGCCGCTCGGTCCGCATCACCTCGACGGCGACGCCTTCTCGCGCGCTCTCGACTCCCACTCGCCCACCCTCATCCGTTTCCGGCACCGGTGCCGGACGACGGTCATCCTTCCAGCCGGGCGCAGCCGCGTCGGCGGGGCTGGTGTCGGAGCCACCGCAGAGGGGGCAAGGGGTCGAGCCCGGGGCTCGGAAGCAGGTGTCGCAGCTCTCGCAGTAGAGGAGGGGAGGGGGCGGGGGCGTCGGGGCTGCCGGCAGCGCCGGGGGCCGGGCGTCGAGCGGGGGCGCCGGGGGGAGGTGGGTGGTCAGGCGGTGGGCCAGGAGGGCGGGCGGGCAGCGGATGGGGGCGGTGGGGAGGCCGGTGGTCAGGGCGTGGCGGACGGTCTCGGGCGAGGTTCCGCGCTCCAGCCAGGCCGCCACGCCGGGGGCGAGGTGGTCGGTGTCGGTCGCGGAGAGGTGCAGGCGGGGGTCGGCGTCGCTCAGGCCGATGAGGACGAGGAGGGCGGAGCGGAGGAGTGCGCGGGCCGGGAAGCCGGGCTGCGGGACGGGTGGGAGGGGGCGGCGGGCCGGTGGTTCGGGCGCGTCGGCGGAGGCCGGGGCCGGGGCGGGGGCTGTTTCCGGGGGCGGAGTCGGGGCCGGGGCCGGGGCTTTTTCCGGGGGCGGGTTCGGGGCCGGAGTGGGGTTCGGGGCCGGAGTCAGTGCGGGTTCGGGTTCGGGGTGTGGCTTCGGCTCCGGCTTCGGCTCCGGCTCGGGGCGGGGGGCCGGCTGCGGGGTTTGCCTGCGTGGGGGCTTCGGAAGGGGGTCCTGGTCCTGGGGCGGCTTGTGGCAGAAGACGGTGTGGGTGGAGACGCGGCCGTCGGGGGTGCGGACGACCGTGCGGCGCAGGTAGCCGTGGGCTTCGAGGGCGTTCAGGGCCCTCGCCACGGCCGTCCTGCCGAGGTGCAGGTCGTGCGCGAGGGTCCTGATGTCCACGGGGGTGCCCTCGGGCAGCGACGCGATGTAGGAGGCGACGCCGATCGCCACGCCGCCCAGCGCCTGGTGCTGGAGGAGGGCGTTGTCCAGGACCGTGAAGTCGCGGGTGAGGCGGGTCCGTTCGTGGCACACACCACCGGAAGTACGCCGGGAAGAGTGGTTCTTGGGGTGTGAGCGGGACGCGGGGCGGGGCCGCCCACTACGCTGTCGGGTATCCATCGGGGAAGGGCTTGCTTCCTGGTTGGTAGGCCCTCGCAACGGGAGTGCAATCCCTGCGAGGGCCGACGCATTTCTGCGGACGGTCGGTATGGCGCTGAGACTAGACCAGTCAACCCACCCCGAAACGCCATCAGTTGGCATATTCACTCGCGTGAGTGACCGCGCTCCCACGTCCACGCGAGGGTGGGTGGGTGGGAGTTCTTTCCCCCGGTTCTTTGTCTTCTAGGCGCCCGCGCCACCGGCGTCCGGTCCGCCGGATCCCGGTGTGCCGGACCCCGGTCCGCCGGGCTCCGGTGGCGGAGAGGGCGGGCACGAGGAGCCGGCCGACGACGAGCGGTACCTGCGGGGGGCGCGGCTCACCGGCGGCAACGGGGTCGACGGGTTCACCACGGTCTTCCCGGGCCGGCCCCTCAGCGGGCGTGCTCCTTCAGGAACGCGCCCGCCAGCGCCGCCGCCTCCTCCTTCGTGGGGGCGGCGGCCGCGTCGCTTCTGGTGCCGTCGGCGGCCGTGGCCGCCCACGTCCAGGCCCCGTCGGCCGGGGTCAGTTCGGCCCGGCCGCCGAAGAGGTCGAGGGCGGTGGCGCCGGGCGCCGGGCGGCTCACCGCGTCCGGCCACTTCTTGCGCGCGCCCTGCCGGGTGATGCCCCAGACGGCGCCCAGCTGTTCGTAACTCGCCCCGTACGAGCCCGCCGTGCCGGCGGCGACGGCGGTCAGGCGCTTGACCTCCTGGTCCACCACCTTCCAGGCGGCGAGGACGGAGAGCGCGATGTCCACCGGCTCCCCGTGCCACATGTGCTCCTCCGGCTGCCCGGTGGTGCGGGCGCGGAGGGCGGCGGCCAGGGGGTTCAGGGCCTCGTGGAGCGCCGTTTCGAGGCCGGTCAGGTCTTCCGCGGGAAGCTTCTCCGAGAACGTCATGCGACAACTGTAGTTTACCGAACAGGGTCATGGGAACTCTTGTTTACATGACAGTCGAGTCGGAGTTCTCCAGGAACGGCGCAGCCGCCGGCGGGTGCGGCGGCCACACCGCGCCGTGGTGCGGCGAGGCCCCGCCGTCCGCGCGGTCCATCGTCCGCTCCGCGGCCCGACCGATGGCGTTCTGTGCGGAGGCTGTCACATCGCCTCCGGCCGCTCCGTCACTCCGGTGTACGGCCCCTCCCGGGGCCCACAGCCGGAGGAGTCCCGATGTCCACCACCGCCACTGTCGTCACCGCCGTCGCCGCGTTCATGGCGGGGTTCTCGGGCGCCTCGGTGCTCTTCCGGGCGAAGTTCGTCGTCGAGCCGCTCGCCGCCTACGGCGTGCCGCGGACGTGGTGGAACGGGCTCGGGGCGCTGAAGCTGGCCGGCGCGGCGGGGCTCGTCGCGGGCTTCTGGATACCGGTGATCGGCACCCTCGCGGCGATCGGCCTGGTGCTGTACTTCACGGGCGCGGCGATCACCGTCGTCCGGGCGCGGGCATACGGGCACGTGGCCTTCCCGCTGCTCTACCTGGCACCGGCCGCCGCCTCGCTCGCCCTGATGTGAGGACGGCGAAGGCCGCCGTCCCGGGCGGGGCGGCGGCCTTCATCGCGTCCGTGCGGACGTCAGTCCTTCTTCGGCTCCTCCAGGCGCGGGAAGAGCACCGCGCCCTTCGTCACCGTCGCACCGGCCGGGAGCTGGCCCCAGCGGGCCGCGTCCTGCACCGGCTGGGCGGCCAGGGCGCCCAGCACGGGCTCGGCACCGAGGGACTCCCACAGCTTCTGGGAGGACTCCGGCATCACCGGGTTGAGGAGGACGGCGGCGGCGCGGAGGGACTCGGCGGCCGTGTAGAGGATCGTCGCCAGGCGGGCCCGGCCCTCCTCCGACTCGTCCTTCGCGACCTTCCACGGCTCCTGCTCCGTGATGTAGCCGTTGACCTGCTTCACGAAGTCGAAGACCGCCAGGATGCCGCCCTGGAAGTCCAGCTCCTCGCCGATCTTGGCGTCGGCCGTCGCGACCGCCTTCGCCAGACCCTCCTGGACCGCCTTCTCGGCGTCGCCGTCGGCCGCCGAGGCCGGCAGCTCGCCGCCGAAGTACTTGCCGACCATCGCCGCCACGCGGGAGGCGAGGTTGCCGTAGTCGTTGGCCAGCTCGGAGGTGTAGCGGGCGGAGAAGTCCTCCCACGAGAACGAGCCGTCCTGGCCGAACGCGATCGCGCGCAGGAAGTACCAGCGGTACGCGTCCACGCCGAAGTGCGAGGTCAGGTCCTGCGGCTTGATGCCCGTCAGGTTCGACTTCGACATCTTCTCGCCGCCGACCATCAGCCAGCCGTTGGCCGCGACCCTGCCCGGCACCGGGAGGCCCTGCGCCATCAGCATCGCCGGCCAGATCACCGCGTGGAAGCGGAGGATGTCCTTGCCGATCAGGTGGACGTTCGCGGGGAAGGTCTCGTCGAACTTCTCCGGGTTCTCGTTGTAGCCGACCGCCGTCGCGTAGTTCAGCAGCGCGTCGATCCACACGTAGATCACGTGCTCGCTGTCCCACGGAACCGGGATGCCCCAGTCGAAGGTCGAGCGCGAGATGGAGAGGTCCTCCAGGCCCTGCTTCACGAAGTTCACGACCTCGTTGCGGGCCGACTCCGGCTGGATGAAGCCCGGGTTCGCCTCGTAGAACTCCAGGAGCTTCGGGCCGTACTCGCTCAGCTTGAAGAAGTAGTTCTCCTCCTTGAGGATCTCCACCGGCTTCTTGTGGACGGGGCACAGCTTCGTGCCGTCCTCGGCCTCGATGAGATCGCCCGGGAGCTTGAACTCCTCACAGCCGACGCAGTACGGGCCCTCGTAGCCGCCCTTGTAGATCTCGTCCTTGTCGTACAGGTCCTGCACGAACTCCTGGACGCGGTCCGTGTGACGCTTCTGCGTGGTGCGGATGAAGTCGTCGTTCGCGATGTCGAGGTGCTCCCAGAGGGGCTTCCACGCCTCCTCGACGAGCTTGTCGCACCATGCCTGGGGCGTGACGTTGTTCGCCTCGGCCGTGCGCATGATCTTCTGACCGTGCTCGTCCGTGCCGGTGAGGAACCACACCTTCTCGCCGCGCTGACGGTGCCAGCGCGTGAGCACGTCGCCTGCGACGGTCGTGTAGGCGTGGCCCAGGTGAGGAGCGTCGTTGACGTAGTAGATGGGGGTCGTGACGTAGAACGCCTTCGCCCCCTGCTTCTCGGATCCAGTGGCCGCCATGGTCGAAATCCTAACGGTCGTACGAAGATCCACTCACATCGAGAGCAGGGGGCGGAGCGGGGGCCGGCGGGGTGCGCCGGAGCGGGGCTACAAGGCGAGACCGGTGACGACGCCCCGGTAGAACTCCGCGTGCGGGGTCTCGACCGGCGCCGGGCCCGCGAAGTGCGTCGCGGTCCGGTCCGCGGTGAGCTTCCGCAGGTAGTCGAACGCCTTGCCGTCCTCCTCGCCCCAGGCGGTGAACCGCCAGTGCACCGGGCGTCCGGCGGCCTCCGCCAGGGCCTGCGTCGCGGCGGTACGGGACTCGGGGGCGCCGTCCGTCTGGAAGACCACCAGCGCCGGGCGGGCCGGGTCCGCCTTCTCGTGGTGGGCCAGGACCTCCTCGACGGCACGGTGGTAGTTCGTCCGGCCGAGACGGCCGAGACCGGCGTTGATCTCCTCCACGCGGGTGGGGGTGAGGTCGGCGGGCGCGAGGTCGACGACCCCGTCCACGTCGGTCGAGAAGAAGACGGTGGTCACCGTCGCCTCCTCGTCCAGGTGCGCCGCGAGCGCGACGGCCTGCTCGGCGAGACGCTGCACGGACCCGTCCTTGAAGTACCCGCGCATCGACCCCGACCGGTCGACCACCAGATACACCTGGGCCCGGGCCCCCACGAGCCCTTCCTTCCGCAGCACCTCGCCGGCGGCCTCGTACGCCTCGACGAGCCGCGGCGCGACCGCCTCGACCCGCGCGAGCGGAACGGCGGCGCCCCTGCTGTCGCCGGTGTCCGCGTCGGCGGCCTCGGCGACCGGCTCGGCCTCCGCGGCAGGAGCCTCGGCGACCGGCTCGGCCTCGGCGGCAGGAGCCTCGGCGACCGGCTCGGCCTCCGCGGCAGGAGCCTCGGCCTCCACCGCCGCGCTCGCCACGACGAGCTCCTCGGTTTCCGGCGCGGCGGCAGCGTCGTCGTCGACCTCCGCCGTGGGCTCCGCCTCGGTGGTGTCGGCCTCGGCCTCGGCCTCGGTGTCCGCGGTCGGCTCGGCCGGGACGACGGCGTCCGCCTCCGGCGTGACCTGGGCCTCTGCCGGCTCGGCCGTGACGGCGGCGTCCGTGTCGGCGGCGGCCTCGGGCTCCGACGCGTCCGCGTCGACGGCCGTCGGCTCCGCCTCGGCGGGGGTGGTCTCGGCGGTGGTGTCCGCCTCCGCTTCCGAGGGAGCCGCGTCGGTGACAGCGTCCGTCTCCGGCGTGTCGGCGACGGCGTCGGGCTCCGACGCGTCCGCGTCGACGGTCGCCGTCGGCTCCGCCTCGGCGGGGGTGGTCTCGGCGGTGGCCGCCTCGGTCTCCGGCGCCGGCTCCGCCTCGGCGGTCGTCTCCGCCTCCGGCTCGTCGGCGTCCGCGTCCGCCTCGGCGGCGACCTCGGCATCCGCCGCATCCGCCGCAGGCTCGGCCTCGGCCGCAGGCTGCACGACCTCCGCCTCAGTCACGGCCTCCGCCGCGACCGCCGCGTCAGCCGCAGGCTCCACAGCCTCCGCTTCGGCCACGGTCTCCGTCTCAGCCTCAGGCTCCGCCGGGACCTCAGCCGCAGCCTCAGCCTCCGCCGGGACCTCAGCCTCAGCCTCAGGCTCCGCCGGGACCTCAGTCACGGCCTCCGCTTCAGCCGGGACCTCCACCGCAGCCTCCGCCGGGACCTCAGCCGCAGCCTCAGGCTCAGCCGCAACCTCCGCCTCCGCCTCGGCCGCAACCTCCGCCGCGACCTCCTCCTTGGCCTCCGCCTCGGGCTCCGCTTCCGCGGGCTGGGGGGACGTGCGGGCCTTGGGGATCTGGGGGTTGTCGAAGGAGGCGGCCACCAGGTCGTCGGCGGCCTTGCGGGCGGCCGCTTCGGGGGCCTCCGGGGCGGGGGTCTCCGCGGGGGTCTCCGCGGAGGTTTCCGCGGGGGTCTCCGCAGGGGGTTCCTGCGTCGATGCCGCGGGGGGCTCCGGGGTCTGGTCCTGCGGGGCCGGGGACGTGTCTCCGGGTTCGCGGGACTGGGGAGGGACGGAAGGGGTCGCGGGATCTTCGCGGTCGCGGCCGAATACCTTGCGCAGCAAGCTCCGAATACCCATGGGCGAACCCTTTCGCATGAGTTGGATGCGGTATGCGTCCTTCATCCCTGGCCAGGGCGGACACGTAAGGTTAGCGGCCACGTCCTCCGGTTCCGCGGACCCCGTCGGTCACGGTTGCCGCGCATTCATCCGGCGTTCATTCAGCCGCCGCCCCCGTGCAGATGTGCGCACATACCGTCACGGCCGAACGGATTCCCGACACCATGTCGGCGCAGTGCTGCGCCGGAGGAGGACCACGTGCGCAAGCTGCTGCCGATGATCGGCTCCCACCCTCACGGAAGCGGACGTTCCGCCCTCACCTGCCGGTTCCGGTGCGGTGACGCCTGCTTCCAGGAGGTGCCGAACACCAGCGACAACGAGTACGTCGGCGACGTCATAGCCGGTGTGCTGTCCCGCCGTTCCGCGCTCCGCGCCGCCGCCGTCGCGACGGTCGCGACCGCCGCGGGCGGTTCGCTGGTGCTCGGTTCCGCCCCGGCCGCCGAGGCGCACCCCGGGCACAAGCCCGCGCCCAAGGCCGACGGCGCCCGCGGCCTCCGCTTCGCGCCGGTCGCGCCGAACACGGCCGACCAGGTCACCGTCCCGTCCGGGTACGGGCAGAACGTCGTCATCCGGTGGGGCGAGCCGATCCTCCGCGGCGCCCCCGCCTTCGACTCCGAGAAGCAGACCGCCAAGGCGCAGGCCGGACAGTTCGGTTACAACAACGACTTCCTCTCCCTGCTGCCGCTGCGCGGCGAGCACGGGCGCCAGGTCCTCGTCGCCAACCACGAGTACACCGACGAGATCCTGATGTTCCGCGGCTACGACGCCGCCAACCCGACCCGTGAGCAGGTCGAGATCGCCTGGGCCGCGCACGGCCTCTCCGTCGTCGTGGTCCAGGAGGAGCGCCGGACCGGCAAGCTCGCCCCGGTCTCCCGGCACTACCTGAACCGCCGTCTCCACACCACCAGCGAGTTCGAGCTGACCGGCCCCGCGGCCGGCGGCGCGCTGGTGCGGACCTCCGCCGACCCGGAGGGCCGTACCGTCCTCGGCACGCTCAACAACTGCGCGGGCGGCACCACCCCGTGGGGGACCACCCTCCACGGCGAGGAGAACTTCAACCAGTACTTCGCCAACGGCTCGTCCGCCACGGACAAGCGGTACGGCGTCGGCACCGGTGCCTCGGAGCGCAAGTGGGAGCGGTTCGACAAGCGCTTCGACCTCGCGCAGGAGCCGAACGAGATCCACCGCTTCGGCTGGGTCGTCGAGCTCGACCCGTACGACCCGGACTCCACGCCCCGCAAGCGCACCGCGCTCGGCCGCTTCAAGCACGAGGCCGCGCAGCCGCGCCTGACCGACGACGGCCGTCCGGTCGTCTACATGGGCGACGACGAGCGGTTCGACTACTTCTACAAGTTCGTCTCCTCGAAGCGGATGATGAAGGGCGAGTCCCGCCGGGCCCGTGCCCACAACCTCACCCTGCTCGACGAGGGCACGCTGTACGCCGCCAAGCTCACCGGCGACTCCCCGGCCGCCGAGATCGACGGCACCGGCAAGCTGCCGAACGACGGCGAGTTCGACGGTTCCGGCACCTGGATCCCGCTGGCCACGGCCGGCCCGGAGGGCGCCGTCTCGCACGTGCCCGGCATGACCGCCGAAGAGGTCTTCGTCTTCACCCGCCTGGCCGGTGACAAGGTCGGCGCGACGAAGATGGACCGCCCCGAGGACGTCGAGCCGTCCCCGCGCTCCGGCCGCGTCTACGTCGCCCTGACGAACAACTCCAACCGCGGCAAGGGCACCAACCCCGGTGCCGACGAGGCCAACCCGCGCAACCTCAACAAGCACGGGCAGATCCTGGAGCTGGCCGAGCACTGGGACGACCCGTCCTCCGACGGCTTCGCCTGGCGCCTCTTCCTCGTCGCCGGCGACCCGAACGACCCGGCCACCTACTTCGCCGGCTACCCGAAGGAGAAGGTCAGTCCGATCTCCTGCCCGGACAACGTGGCCTTCGACCCGCACGGCAACCTGTGGATCTCCACCGACGGCAACGCGCTCGGCACGCACGACGGCCTCTTCGGCGTCGCCACCCACGGCGAGCGCCGCGGTGAGCTGAAGCAGTTCCTCACCGTCCCCAAGGGCGCCGAGACCTGCGGCCCGGTCATCCAGGACCGCCGCGTCCTCGTCGCCGTGCAGCACCCGGGCGAGATCGACGGCGCCTCCGTCGAGAACCCGGCGTCCACCTGGCCCGACGGCCCGGGCACGATCGTCCGCCCGTCCGTCGTCGCCGTCTGGCGCAACGACGGCCGCGACATCGGCGTCTGACCGGCGCCCGATCCGGCGGGCCCGTGAGGGCCCGGGGGACGGTCAGCCGACCCCCAGGCCCTCACGGAAGCGGACGAACTGCTCCTCCGGTTCGCCCGTGTACGCCCACGGCACCCACGCCGCCCGGGTCCCCAGCAGGCCCACCAGCTCCCGTGCCGGCTCCACCTGTCCCGCGTAACAGGCGGCGTGCGCGAGGAAGTTGAGGTCGCCGACCTCTTCCGGGGCGACCGGGCGGGAGCGGTCGCGGCCGCCGATCCAGCGGTCGTAGGTGCGGCGCAGCTCGGTCACCGCCAGCTCGTGCTTCCAGTGCTGGTCGAAGCCGCGCACCGGGCCGCGGCCCAGCGCCCCGTCCGCGATGTAGCGGTACTCCTCCACCCGCGCCACCTGCACCAGGACGGGCAGGGCGGAGCCGGGCGGAGCCACCCCCGCCGCGTCCCGCGCGAAGTCGTACATGGAGCCGTGGGTGCCGTGCCAGCGGGCCGACAGGTAGCGCAGGACCTGCACGTGGCCCTCCGTGTTGTACGGGTCGCGGCGTCGCAGCTCGTCGAACCAGTAGCGCAGTTCGCGGCGCGGTACCCCGCCCTCGTACAGCCGCGCCACCGACAGCAGCGACACCCACGGCATCGGGTCGGCGGGGGCCGCGTCCGCCGCGCCCCGGCAGGCGTCCACGGCGGCGTCGATCCGGGCCCGGTCCACCGCGGCGCCCCGGCCGGCCGCGATGGCCGCGTCGAAGACCCGCACCACCTCGGTCGCCGCCCGGAGCACCGCCGCGTCCGCGCTGCGGGGTTCGGCGGCCCGCCAGGTCTCGACGGTGGAGCTGCCGGCGGCGGCGTGCGACAGCAGCCGGATCCGGTGGGTGCGGCGGGCCCAGTCGTCACCGGTCGCGGCGAGCAGGTCCCGTACGCCCTGCCAGCGTCCGATCACGATGTCGTGACGGGCCTCGGTCAGCGCTCGGTCACCGAAGTCCGGGTCGAAGTCGGGCGTGAACCGATCCGCGCGGGACCGTCTGAGGGCGCGTCGGCGTACGCCCATGGGGACCTCCTTCGGTCGGTGCGTCGGTGGTGCGGCGGATGGGGGCGTCAGAAGTCCGTGGCGTAGCTCTTGTCCCGCAGGCGGGTGCCCGGGGACGCGGGGGCCGACTCGTCGGCGGCGGCGAGGGCGCGGGAGGCGTCCAGGCGGGCGGGGCGGTAGTAGTCGCTGCCCTTGCGCCAGTACACCGCCATCGGGACGAGTCCGGCGGCGAGACCGCCGAGGCCGATGGTGAGGGCGGTGGTGGACAGCGCGCCCAGCGACTCGACGAAGGCCCACAGCATGAAGGCGGAGCCGAGCAGCGGCCACACCCCGCCCAGCAGCAGGTTCTTCACCGAGCGCAGTAGCAGCGACTTGTACGCGACGACGGCGGCGATGCCGGCGAGGCCGTAGTAGAAGGCGATCTGGAGGCCGATCGCGGAGACGGCGTCCCGCAGGATCCGCTGCACGGAGTCGGCGGCGGCCGCGGTGCCGAAGAGGACGAGGGCGGCGACGCCGACGGCGGTCACCGCGACCCACGGGGTGTTCCAGCGGCGGTGGACCAGGCCGAGGGCGGCGGGCAGGGTCCGGTCGCGGCCCATCGCGAAGAGCGAGCGGGTCACCTGGAGCAGCGTCGTCTCCAGGGTCGCGACGGTGGAGAGGATGACGGCGACGATGAGCAGCTTCCCGCCGGCGCCGGGCCAGATCTCCTCGCCGAGGACGGCGAGGACGTTCGGCCCCGCTGCCAGGATCCGGTCGGCGGGCAGCAGCACGTTGACCGCGACCGTGAACGCCTCGAAGAGGAGGAAGACGAAGCCGACGCCGACGAGCGCGGCGAGTCCGGCCGTCCGCCGGCTGTCGCGGGTCTCCTCGCTGAGGTTGCTGGTGACGTCCCAGCCCCAGTAGTAGAACGCGGCGATCAGCGCGCCCGCGGCGAAGCCCTCGGGCCCGTGGAAGTGTCCGAGGCCGAACCAGGACCAGTCGAAGGCGACCGCCTGGCCGCGGTGCGCCACCGCCGCCAGGATGAAGGCCAGCAGGATCGCCATCTCGATGCCGGACATGAGGAGTTGGGCCCGTACGGTGAGCCGGGCGCCGCCCAGCACGACGCCGAGCATCAGCAGGAACCAGCAGGCGCCGACGCCGGCCGCCAGCGGTGTGGAGGCGGCGAGGTCCTCGTCGAAGAGGGCGAGGGTCAGCGCCCCGGCCGGCAGTGATCCGGCCACCATGAACACGGTCGCCGCGAAGACCAGCGCCCAGCCGGAGAGGAAGCCGAGGAAGGGGTGGAGCGTGCGGCCCACCCAGGAGTAGCCGGCGCCCGCGTTGACGTCGATCCGGCCGAGGCGGGCGTAGGCGAGGACGATGCCGAACATGGGTATCGCGCAGTAGAGCAGCGCGGCCGGTCCGGCGAGCCCGACCGCACCGAACAGCACGGCGGTCGTCGCGGCGACCGAGTAGGCCGGGGCACTGCCCGCGACGGCCATGACGATCGTGTCGAAGGTGCCGAGGACATTGGGCTGGAGCCCTCTGCTGGTGGTCGTGCGCATGACGGTGTCCTCGGAGTCCTGGGAGCGGGTGTGGGGGTTCCGGACGACGGAGGGGGGAGGAGACGGCGGCGGGGAGACGGCGGCGGGGAGGCTGCGGTGGCGGGGCGAGAGGGTGGGGCGGGCAGGGTGAAGTGGCCCGACCGGCGAGCCGGTTGGCCGGCCGGGAGCGGGCGCGGGCAGGGGTGCGGGCGCTGATCACGTCGGGGCGGTCGAGCGCATCGTAGTCGCCCCGGTGGAATCCGGTAACGGTGGCAGGAGGGTTCCGTTCCGTGACCGCCGGTAAGTCCTTCCTCGCGCCCCCGCGTACCGTCTCGGAAGGGGTTTATCGCAGTTCGGGACCGGCGATGGCGCGGGCCGCGCGCACCTCCTGGCGGAGCGGTTCGAGGACGCTGTCCTCGTCTCCGGGCAGCTCCGTGCGGACCGCGACGAGGGTGTCCGTGGCGCGCAGCCCGTCCGAGAGTTCCCGCAGCTCCCGCGCCACCTCCGCCACCTCCGCCGGGTCCGGTGGAGCGGCGCCGTGGGTGACCCGGATCCGGGCGGCCGTGGTGGCGTCCACGATCCGCTCGACGGCGATGGTCAGCGGCCACCAGGCGGCGGCGCGGGTGCCGGTCGGCGGCGGTTCGGTGAGCGCGCGCTGGAACTCGGAGCGGACCGCCGAGAGGTCCCGGTACAGCTTGCGGCGGGCCCGCAGCCGGCCCGCGTCGGCGTCGGCGCCGAAGGCGCGGTCCACGTAGACGGCCGAGTCCGCCACCGCGTCGGCGAGCCGGTCGCCGATCCTGCTGTGCCAGGACTCCGGCCACAGCAGATAGCCGGCGATCAGCGCGATGGCGCAGCCGATGAGGGAGTCGTACAGGCGGGGCAGGACGAGGTCGAAGCCCTGCTGGTTGAGGGCGTCGGAGAGCAGCAGGATGACGGGGGTGATGGCCGCCGTCTGGAAGGCGTACCCCTTCGCCGAGAACGCCGGGATCAGCGCGGCGAGCACCGCCATCACCGGCACGTCCCACCAGCCGCGCGGCACCTCGGCGAGGACCAGCGCGGCGGAGACGAGGCCCAGGCAGGTGCCGACGGCGCGCAGCACCGCCCGGGAGAAGACCGAGCCGAAGTCCGGCTTCATCACGAAGGTGACGGTGAGCGCCACCCAGTACGAGCGGGGCACCGCGATCAGCGACACCAGGGCCTGGGCGAGGCCGACGCAGAGCGCGAGGCGGAGCCCGTACCGCCAGGACGGTTCGGAGAGCAGCATCGTGCGGGCGGCGCGGCGGGCGCGGACGGTGAGCTTGGCGGGGCGGCCGAGCCAGTCGTCGGCGTGCGGCCGCCCCTTCGCCGGTGGCCTCGGGGAAGGGGCGGGTCCGGACTCGTGGACGACGGACACGGCGTGCCGGAGGGCGTGCTCGACGGCCTTCTCCGCGGGCCGGGTGGACGGCGGGAGGTCCGGCTCGGGCCGCTCGGTCCGGCCCGTCTCCACCGCGTCCGCGAGGTTCCGGACGGTCGCGGCGACGGCCGGCGGCAGCGGGCCGTACAGCCGGACGCGCAGGTCGGCGGCGGGCGCGGCCTCCAGGAGCGGGATGAGCACGTTGAGCTGGGCGAGCAGCCGGGCCAGCGAGGAGGTGCGGCCGTGCTGGCGGGTGCGGCGGGCGAGGAGCAGGTCGTACGACTGGTTGAGCGAGGCGGTGACCGCCTGCCGTTTCTCCTGGTACGCCTCCGAGCCCGCCGCCTCGTACAGTTCGGCCACCGTCCGGTAGGTGGCGGCGACCGCGGCCCGCTCCGGCGCGGCCCGCCGCAACGGCCAGCCGAGCAGTGTCAGTACCAGCACCACCAGCCCGCCCGCGGTCAGCAGCAGCGGCGCCTTCCACCACGGTTCCGGCATGGGCAGGCCGGCGCCCACCACGGCGTTGAGGAGCAGCAGCAGCCCGGAGGCGGAGGCGACCGCGCCGATCGAGGAGATCATCCCCGAGACGAGCGCGACCAGGGTCAGCGTCACCACCGCGAGCCACCCCTGCCCGAAGACGAGCGTCCCGAGCGTCACCCCGAGCGCGCCGAACAGCTGCGGCACGGCGATGTTGAAGACCCGCATCCGGTAGGCGTCCGCTGTGTCCCCGATGACTCCGGAGAGCGCCCCCATCGAGACGAGCGCCCCGTACGTCGGCTCCCCCACGGCCAGCCCCACGGCCAGCGGCAGCGACAGGGCGAGCGAGGCCCGCACGACGGCCGCCCACGGAACGGGCGCGGGCGCGGGACGGAGACCCGCGGTCAGCCACGCGGGAGGAACCAGTCGGCCATTCCCCCGCAGTCCACGCGCCATGCCCCCAACCTACGCGGGCGGCGCGGCGGCTGCGCCCGGCCCGTCCACCGTCCGGGGCACCGGGTCAGTTGCGGTAGGACTCGACCTCCGCGGCGGGGCGGAGGGCGGCGGTGTCGGGGTCCTCGCCGAACTCGGCCTTGGCACGGCGCTGGCGGAGCAGGTCCCAGCACTGGTCGAGGCGGACCTCCAGCGCGGCGAGGCGTTCGAGCTCCTCGGGGAGGAGACCGCCGGTGCGCCGGCGGAGGGCGCGCTCCTCCTCCACGAGCGCTCCGATGTCGTCGAGGATCTGCTCGTTGTCCATGCTCCCAGCGTCGCCGATCAGCGCCCGTCGTGCAGGTCGAGGTCGGCGACGACGGCCCGGTGGTCGCTGCCGGGGAGCCGGGGGAAGCGGGTGGCGACGGCGGTGACGTCGGGGGTCGTGAGGACGTGGTCGATCTGGACGTAGGGCGGCAGGGGGCCCTCGGCGGGCCAGGTCGGGGTGCGGGAGGCGCCGGTGGCGCGGGCCGCGTCGAGGAGCGGGCCGGCGGCGGCGACGGAGCGGAAGGCGGCGTGGTCCTGGGAGGCGTTGAAGTCGCCGGCGAGGATCAGGGTCTCGCCGGGCTTCCGGGCGGACACCGCGTCCCGGAGGCGGCCCAGTTCGGTCTTCCAGAGGCCGGTCTGGCCGGGCACGGGCGGCATCGGATGGGCGAGCTGGAGCCGCACCGGCCGGCCGGCGACGGTCGCGGTGGCGCCCGGCATCCCCATCACCCCGGGGACGACGGACCGGTCCCGCAGCGGGTAGGCGCTGAGCAGGACGGAGCCTGCGGAGCCCTCCGCGTCGACGGCGGCCCGGTGCGGGAGCTGCCGGGAGAGCGCGGCGGAGAGGGCGCGCCCGCAGGCGGGGTCGCATTCGGAGACGTAGAGGAGCTGCGGCCGCTCCCTGCGCGCGAGGTCGACGAGGGAGCCGGTGGCCTGCCCGAACTCGACGTTCGCGGCGACGACCCGGATCCGGGCGACCGGGATGCCGTGGCTGACGACGAGCAGCGGCGTGTACGGCAGGGACGCCCAGACGGTGGCGGTGAGGACGAGCACGGCGAGGAACGCGAGCACCCGGCGGCGGGCGGCGGCCGCGAGGAGCAGCCCGAGCCCGGCGGGGACGGTCAGCCAGGGCAGGAAGGAGAGGAGTTGGGGGAGGGGCGTGTCGCCGTCGGTGTCGAGCCCGCGGCAGCCGGCGACGACCGCGGGGACGACCAGGAGCAGCCCGGCGGCCCAGGCGAGCGCGCGGTCGCGGCGCCTGGGCCGGAGGGGTGGGGCCGGGGACGGGCGGAGGGCGTCGGACGCCGCGCCGCCCGGGTCCGTACCGGTCGCTGCGGTGAGGGCTCGGTCCACGCCCTCAGTGTCGCAGGGCCTGCGCGATCTCCGCGGTCGTCGCGCCGCCGAGCGTCCGATTGCTGCGCGCCGTACCGGACTTGGAAGCCGAGGCGGGGACGGCGTCGATGGTGAGGACGACCGTGTCGAGGAGGTTCCCGCCGTCGTCCCGGAAGGTGACCATGACGGTGTAGTCGGCGGCCTTGTCCAGGGGGTTGGTGGCGGTGATCGTGGCGACCGTGCGGTCGCCGTCGACGGAGGTCGGCCCGGCGCTCACGTCACCGGAGGCGTTCACGCCGTCCTTGATCTGGTCCATCTTCTCCTGCGCGGCCGAGGCGACGGCGGCGGTCGCCGAGGAGACGATGTCCCCTGCGGCCTCCTTGGCGGCGTCGCACCCGGTGGCGGCCCCGGTGACGGCGAGGGCGAGGGCGGCCGCGGCGGCCGCCCGCCGCAGCCGGGCCCGTGGTGTCCGGGCCGCCTGTCGTGGTGGGTTCATCGCTGGTCTTCCGCCGCCGGTCAGTACCGCTCGCCGGGACCGTACGCGTCGTCCGTGGCGAGGGCCCAGATCACGAAGATCGAGATGGCCATCGAGAAGAGCGCCCACCACGGCTGGTAGGGCAGGAACAGGAACTGGGCGAGGACGTTGAGGGACGCCAGGCAGATACCGGCGACGCGGCCCCACTCGGCGCCCTTGAGGATCCCGTAGCCGGCGATCGCGACGACGATGCCGAGGATCAGGTGGATCCAGCCCCAGGTGGTGAGGTTGAACTTGAAGACGTAGTCGCCGACGCGGGTGTAGATGTCGTCCTCGGCGATCCCGGCGATGCCCTGGAAGATGTCCATGATGCCGGTGACCAGCATGAGGACACCCGCGAAGAGCGTCCCGCCGGAGGCCCACGCCCCGGCGGAGCTCGACTTCTGCGGGCGGGGGGCGGCGTCCGGTCGAGGAGGTGTGCTGTTCTGGCTCATGGCCCCATCGTGGGAGCAATGGGGCATTTCGTCCTTTCGGCTGGGCCGGACGGGTGAGGGCCGTTCTCTTGCGCGCTTCTATTCTGGATGTGTAGAGTCCAGAATTATGAGGATGAACGAAGGCGTGGAATGGGCGCTCCACAGCTGCCTCAACCTGGCCTGGATCGGGCCCGGCCGGGCGGTCACCGCGGCACGGCTCGCCGCCTACCACGAGCTGCCCGCCGCGTACCTCAACAAGCAGCTCCAGGCCCTCGTCCGGGCCGGCCTCCTCACCTCCGTCTCCGGACCCAAGGGCGGCTTCCGGCTCGCCCGCGGGCTCGACCGGATCACCCTCATGGACGTCGTCACCGCCGTGGAGGGCGCGGACGAGGCGTTCCGCTGCACCGAGATCCGGCAGCAGGGCCCCGGGGCGAGCCCCTCGGGCGCGTACGCCGCCGAGTGCGCCATCGCCGGCGCGATGGGCCGCGCCGAACTGGCCTGGCGCCGCGAACTCGCCGCCCAGACCCTGGACGCCGTCCGCGAACGCGCCGAACAGCAGGCGCCGGAGGCGCCGGACCGGATCCGGCGGTGGTTCGCGAACGTGGGGTGAGGGCGGCGCGGTGCGGGAGCGACCCGGCGTCCGGTCCCCGCCCGCGATCCACATTCTGGATATTGAGCATCGAGAAATCGTCTTCCGTCGTACGTCTGCCGTGGAACCGTGGAAGGAACGAACCGACATGACCGACCAGCGCACCCTCACCAACCCGCCCGCCCTTCACGACCCCACCCCCTTCGGGTACAGCCACGCCGCCTCCGCCCCCGGAGAACTCGTCTTCATCGGCGGCCAGTACGCCTCCGACGCCACCGGCGCGCCCGTCCCCGGAGACTTCGCCGCCCAGGTCGCGCTCTCCCTCACCCACCTGCGGCACGCCCTCGAAGGCGCCGGACTCGGCTACGAGCACGTCGTCCGGCTCGGCTCGTACGTCGTCGACCACGACCTCGGCAAGCTGGAGGTGCTGGGGAAGGCGCTGCACGAGGCGTTCGGGGAACGGCTGCCGGCGCAGACGCTCAGCGGAGTCGCCTCGCTGGCCCTGCCGGGCATGCTCTTCGAGATCGACGCGGTGGCGGTACGGCCCGCGCCCTGATCCACTTGCGCCGGACCGGCGGCGGGTGTGCCCTGGAGGGTGCAGCAGCAGGGGGGCCACACGAAGGAGCCTCCGCCATGGCCGCACACGCAGCGGTACCCGCACGGCGCCCCGTGAACCTGCACGGCGCCGTCCTGCCCGCCGTCCTCGGCATCGCCTACGGCCTGTACACCTCGACCGTCTCGCGCCACGGCGGAGCGCTGACCTGGGGCCAGCTCTGGCTCGGGATCGTCTCCGCGCTCGTCCTCGGCGGAGGCGTGTACGCGCTCCGCACCTACGGCCGCGCGCTGCCGCGCGAGGCGCGGGCCGGGGCGTGGGGCGTGCTCGGCGGGTGCGCCGTCGGATTCATCTTCAGCCTGTCGGGCGCGAGCGTGCTCTCCGCGAGCGTGCTGGGGCTGATCGTCGGCGTCGGGGTCGGGGCGGCGATGTTCTACCTCTTCTACACGCACGAGGACGCGACGGGTCACCCGGCGGCCTACTGACCCGGTCGCGCCGACGCCCCCCCGCATCGCCCCCCCGCACCCCGGAACGGAGGCGGGGCCGGGTGCGCGGGTGCGGGAGGACGGGGTGCGGGGGAGACTGGGTGAGGGGTCCAGGGAGGCGGCATGAGTGGGCTCGCCATCGAGACCGAGGGGCTCGTCAAGACGTTCGGGGCGAACCGCGCCGTCGACGGCGTCGACCTCCGCGTCCCGGCCGGCACCGTCTACGGACTGCTCGGCCCCAACGGCGCCGGCAAGACCACCGCCGTGAAGATGCTCGCCACCCTCCTCCGCCCGGACGCCGGCCGCGCCCGCGTCTTCGGGCACGACGTCGTCGCGGACGCCGACACCGTCCGGGGCCGCGTCAGCCTCACCGGGCAGTACGCCTCCGTCGACGAGGACCTGACCGGCACCGAGAACCTCGTCCTGCTCGCCCGCCTCCTCGGGCACGGCCGGCCCGCCGCCCGCGACCGGGCCGCGCAGCTGCTCACCGCGTTCGGACTGGCGGAGGCCGCGGACCGGCAGGTCAAGAACTACTCGGGCGGCATGCGGCGCCGCATCGACATCGCCGCGTCCATCCTCAACACCCCGGACCTGCTCTTCCTCGACGAGCCGACCACCGGCCTCGACCCGCGCAGCCGCAACCAGGTGTGGGACATCGTGCGGGCCGTCGTCGCGCAGGGCACGACCGTCCTGCTCACCACCCAGTACCTGGACGAGGCCGACCAGCTCGCCTCCCGGATCGCCGTCATCGACCACGGCAAGGTGATCGCGGAGGGCACCAAGGGCGAGCTGAAGGCGTCGGTGGGCTCGGGCTCCGTGCACGTACGGCTCCGGGACGCGGAGCAGCGGCCGGAGGCCGAACGGGTCCTCACCACCGCCCTGAAGGCGTCCGTCCAGCTCGACCCCGACCCGGTGGCCCTCACCGCCACCGTCAACGGCCACGGCACCGACCTCGGCGCCGCCGAACAGGCCGCCCGCGCCCTCGCCGCACTGGCCGGCGCCGGGATCACCGTCGACAACTTCGCCCTCGGCCAGCCGAGTCTGGACGAGGTGTTCCTCGCCCTCACCGACCGGAAGGGGCCGGCCGCATGAGTACCGGCACCACCTCGACCGACACCGACACCGGCACCGGCACCGGCACCGGCACCGACACCGGCACCGTCACCCACGCCGCCGACGCCGGCGCCGAGTTCGCCGCGCCCCGGGCCGACGAACTCGCCGCCCTGCTCGTCGCGAAGAGCCGCCCGCCCCGGCCCAGCCCGCTCTCCGCGTCGCTCACCTTCGGCTGGCGGGCCATGCTGAAGATCAAGCACGTGCCGGAGCAGCTGTTCGACGTGACCGCGTTCCCGATCATGATGGTGCTGATGTACACGTACCTCTTCGGGGGCGCGCTGGCCGGTTCGGTCTCGGCCTACATCCAGTTCCTGCTGCCCGGCATCCTCGTGATGTCCGTCGTCATGATCACGATGTACACCGGCGTCTCGGTGAACACCGACATCGAGAAGGGCGTCTTCGACCGCTTCCGCACCCTGCCGATCTGGCGGCCCGCGCCGATGGTCGGCTACCTCCTCGGCGACGTCGTGCGCTATCTGATCGCCTCCGCCGTGATGCTGAGCGTCGGGCTCCTCATCGGCTACCGGCCGGACGGCGGGGTGCTGGGCGTGCTGCTCGGGGTGGCGCTGCTGCTGGTCTTCTCGTTCTCGTTCTCGTGGATCTGGACCATGTTCGGGCTGCTGCTGCGCAGCGAGAAGTCCGTCATGGGCGTCAGCATGATGGTGATCTTCCCGCTGACCTTCCTCTCCAACGTCTTCGTCGACCCGAAGACCATGCCGGGCTGGCTCCAGGCGTTCGTCAACAACAGCCCGGTGACCCATCTGGCGACGGCCGTACGGGAGCTGATGGCCGGCAACTGGCCCGCGGCGGACATCGCCTGGTCGCTGGGGTGGTCGGTGGTCTTCGTGGCCGTGTTCGGCGCGGTCACCATGCGGCTCTACAACCGCAGGTGAGAGCCCGGCCCCCGCGCGGGACCGGCCCCGCCGGACCACGCGAGGCCGGACGTGACGCCGGACGGGACGTGACGCCGGACGGGACGTGACGCCGGACGGGACGTGACGCCGGACGGGACGTGATGCCGGACCGGACGCCCGCCGGACCGGACGCCGGACGGGACGCCTGACCGGGCGCGGAGGCGGGAGGGCCGGGACTAGGACGCCCGGGGCGTCTTCTGCTGGACCGCCCAGCGGTTGCCGTCCGGGTCGGCGAAGTACACGAACGAACCCCACGGCTGGTCGTCGATCGCGCCGACGTCGACCCCGCGGCCGGTCAGTTCGGCGTGGGCGCGCTCGATGTCGTCGACGACGACCTGCATGTTGTCGAGGGAGCCCGGGGCCATCTCCGTGATCCCCTTCCCGAACGCGATCGAACAGGCCGAGCCGGGCGGGGTCATCTGCACGAAGCGGATCTCCTCGCTGACGGTCACGTCGTGGTCGGCGTGGAAGCCCACCTTCTCGTAGAAGGACTTGGCGCGGTCGACGTCGGTGACCGGGACGCCGATCAGTTCGAGTTTGATGTCCATGGTGTCCATGAGGGCATCCTCCGCCGGGGCGCGGCCCTTCGCACGGCGGAGCGCGCCTCCGCGTGACCGGCCGGCCCGTTGACCTTCCCCCGCCGGGAAGGCCCAGCATCGGCGGTGCCGGGCGCGAGGCCCGGCCCAGGGAGGGAAAGGCGGGACCGTGGCGGACACGTCTCTCACGATCGGCGACTTCGCCCGCGCCACCGGGCTCTCCGCGAAGGCGCTGCGCCGCTACGACGAACTCGGCCTGCTGCGGCCCGACCACGTCGACCCGTACACCGGCTACCGGTACTACGCCGGCACCCAGACCGACGAGGCCCGGCTGATCGCCTGGCTGCGGCGGATCGGCATGCCGCTCGCCGACGTCGGACGGGTGTGCGCGCTGCACGCGCGGGACCCGGACGCCGCGGCCCGCGCGATCCGCGCCTACTGGGCCTCCGTCGAGGCGGAGACCGCGGCGCGGCGCGGCCTGGCGCACTCCCTGGTGGAACGCGTGAAGGGAACCAGCACCACCATGGACGCATCCGCGTACGCACTGACCGGCACGACCCTCCTCGACCAGGGCCTGGTCCGCCCCGAACAGCAGGACGCCGTCCACGCGTCGCCGCGGCTCGTCGCCGTCGCCGACGGATACGGACCCGAGGGCGGGCGGGCCGCGCGGGCGGCCGTCGCGGAACTCGCCCGCATGCCGCTGCCCGAACGGGCCGGGGACGCCCTGAACGCCCTGGAGGACGCCTTCCGCGCCGCCGGCGACGCGGTCGCGGGCCTCGCCGGCTCCGGTACGACCCTCACCGCCGCGCTGCTCGCCGGCACCCGGCTCGCCGTCGCGCACCTCGGGGACTCGCGGGCCCTCCTGCTGCGGGACGGGCGGCTGCGGCGGCTCACCCGTGACGACACGGTGGTCCAGGCGCTCGTCGACGCGGGGGAACTGGCGCCGGAGGAGGCGGCGGGGCGGCCGGACCGGGCACTGCTGCTCAAGGCGCTCGACGGCGGGGGCGAGGGGCCCGCGCCCGCGCCGTCGCTCACCGTGCACGACGTACGGGCCGGGGACCGGCTGCTGCTCTGCACGGACGGGCTCTCCGCGGTCGTCCCGGCGGAGGAGGTGGCGCGGGAGCTCGGGGAGGGGACTCCGGACGAGGCGGCCCGGGCGCTGCTCGCCCTGGCCCGCGCCCAGGGAGCCCCCGACAACCTGGCCCTCACCCTCACGACCCTCACGTGACCCGGGTGGGCCCGCGTTCCGCCCCGTCGGACGGGACGCGGGCCCACGACGGAGCGGCGGCGCGTCAGGAGGCGGGAGTGCCTCGGACCACGACGACGGGGCAGGGGGCGTGCTGGGTGACGTTGGTGGAGACCGAGCCCAGGACGGCGGCCTTGAAGCCGCTGTAGCCCCGGTCCCCGACCACGAGCAGCGACGCGCCCTCCGCCTGGTCGATCAGCGCCTGCGCCGCGTTGCCGCCGACGACCGTGCGGGTGGCCGCGGCCGCCTGGTCGGGGGTGAGGGCGTCCGCGAGGGACTGGTCGAGGATCTGCTTGGCGAGCCGTTCCGGGTCGAACTCCGGTGGTACGCCCGGCATCAGCGTCGCCCAGGACGCCGGGTACTCCCAGCTGATCACCGCGTGGAGCGTGTCCCCGGTGAGGGCGGCCTGGGCGGCCGCCCACTTCAGCGCCCGCAGGGACGGTTCCGAGCCGTCCACGCCCACCACGATCCTGCCGCCGGCCATCGCCGACCTCCGTTCGTCGTCGGGAACTACCACTCACAACCTAACAAATCGGTCAGTCGAGCCGGAGGTCGGCCAGCTGCTTCTCGAAGGGGACGATCTCGTCCACGCCGACGGACCCGCCCTTCCGGTCGGCCTCCGCCGCGACGAGCGCCGCGAACTCCTCGCCCGCCCGCGTGATCCGGTGCGGCAGGCCCTCGGTGTACTCGTCGCCGCCGCTGCCCCAGTCCTCCGAGGCCGCGTAGACGGCGGTCGGGGCGATCAGGGCGCGCAGGTAGGAGAAGAGGGGGCGGAGGGCGTGGTCGAGGACGAGGCTGTGGCGGGCGGTGCCGCCGGTCGCGCCGAGGAGGACCGGCGTACGGGTGAGGGCCGCCGGGTCGACGAGGTCGAAGAAGGACTTGAAGAGGCCGCTGTAGGAGGCGGTGAAGACGGGCGTCACCGCGATGACGCCGTCCGCGCCGGTCACCTTGTCGATCGCCGCCTGGAGCGTGTCCGACGGGAAGCCGGTGACGAGGTTCTTCGCGATGTCCACGGCGAGGTCGCGCAGTTCGACGACCTCGACGTCGACCGCGTACTCCTGCTCGGCGAGCCGGTAGCGGGTGGCCTGGACGAGGCGGTCGGCGAGCAGCCGGGTGGAGGAGGGGCTGCTCAGGCCGGCCGAGACGGCGACGAGCTTCAGGGTGCGCACGGGGGTCACGCCTCCTTCTTCGCGGTGACGGCGGGGTGGAGCGGGGCGGTGGCGGGGACGTCCGCCGGGCGGAGGTTCGCGAACTCCTTGCGGAGGACGGGGACGACCTCCTCGCCGAGGATGTCGAGCTGTTCCAGGACGGTCTTCAGCGGCAGTCCGGCGTGGTCGACGAGGAAGAGCTGGCGCTGGTAGTCGCCGACGTAGTCGCGGAAGGACAGGGTGCGCTCGATGACCTCCTGCGGGGAGCCGACGGTCAGCGGGGTCTGGCTGCTGAACTCCTCCAGGGAGGGGCCGTGGCCGTAGACCGGCGCGTTGTCGAAGTACGGGCGGAACTCCCGTATCGCGTCCTGCGAGTTCTTCCGCATGAAGACCTGGCCGCCGAGGCCGACGATCGCCTGCTCGGGGGTGCCGTGGCCGTAGTGGGCGTACCGCTGCCGGTAGAGGCGGACCATCTTCTCCGTGTGCTGCTTGGGCCAGAAGATGTGGTTGGCGAAGAAGCCGTCGCCGTAGTACGCGGCCTGCTCGGCGATCTCCGGGGAGCGGATGGAGCCGTGCCAGACGAACGGCGGGACGCCGTCGAGCGGGCGCGGGGTGGAGGTGAAGCCCTGGAGGGCGCTGCGGAACTTGCCCTCCCAGTCGACCACGTCCTCCCTCCACAGCTTGTGGAGGAGCGCGTAGTTCTCGATGGCGAGCGGGATGCCCTGGCGGATGTCCTGCCCGAACCACGGGTAGACCGGCCCGGTGTTGCCGCGGCCCATCATCAGGTCGACGCGGCCGTCGGCGAGGTGCTGGAGGGTCGCGTAGTCCTCGGCGATCTTCACCGGGTCGTTGGTGGTGATGAGGGTCGTGGAGGTGGAGAGGATCAGGTTCTCCGTGCGGGCCGCGATGTGCCCGAGGAGGGTCGTGGGGGAGGACGGGACGAACGGCGGGTTGTGGTGCTCGCCGGTCGCGAAGACGTCGAGCCCGACCTCCTCGGCCTTGAGCGCGATGGCGACCGTGTTCTTGATGCGCTCGTGCTCGGAGGGGGTGCGGCCGGTGGTGGGGTCGGTCGTCACGTCGCCGACGGTGAAGATCCCGAACTGCATCGTGGTCACCTCTCGCGTTGCTCGGTAGTGGTTGAAGCTTAAACTATCCCTGCCAACGATGCCAGCCGCCCCCCTATTCCGTGCCTCCCGGCCTCGGCGTCCCGCGCCCTCCCGGCCGCACGCCCCGTGCCTTCCGCCCCCGTGTCCCGCGCCCCCCGCCGCCGTACCCTGGACGCCATGACCGAGAAGACGCACGACAACGAGAGCTGGAAGGAGCGGGGCGTGATGCTCCGCGTCTTCGTGTACGTCTTCGCCACCCACGCCTTCGCCGGCTTCGTCTGGATCCTCTTCTACGTCGGACAGAACGCCCAGAAGTGACGGCCCGGCCCCCGCGGCCCCGCCCGGACGTGAGCGCCGCCACGTGCCGCCGGCCTGCGGCCCTCACGTAGAGTCCCCGACGTGAACGGTGCGATATCGGTCGTCGGAATCGGCGCGGACGGCTGGGACGGGCTCCCCGAGAGCTCCCGCCGGATCCTGCGCGGCGCCGAGGTGCTCCTCGGCGGCCCCCGCCAGCTGGACCTCCTCCCCGGGACCGACTGCCCCGGCGAACGGATCGCCTGGCCGTCCCCGCTCCGCCCCGCCGTCCCCGGACTGATCGCCGCCCACGAGGGCCGCGCGATCGCCGTCCTCGCCAGCGGCGACCCCTCCTTCTACGGCATCGCCCGCACGCTCGCCGAGACCGTCGGCCCGGACCGCCTCGACGTCCGCCCGCACCCGTCCTCCGTCTCGTACGCCTGCGCCCGCCTCGGCTGGCCCCTGGAGGCCGTCGAGACGCTCTCGCTCGTCGCCCGGCCGCTCGACGCGCTCCGCGCCGCCCTCCACCCCGGGCGCCGGCTCCTCCTCCTCGGCGAGGGCCCCGAGACCCCCGCGCGGGTCGCGGCGCTGCTCCGCGAGGCGGGCTGGGGCGGGACCAGGATCCGGGTCCTGGAACAGCTCGGCGGCCCCGCCGAACGGCTCCTCGACGCCACCGCCGCCGACTGGCCGCACCCGCGCACCGACGCCCTCCACGTCCTCGCCCTCGACTGCGTCCGCGACCCCGGCACCCTCCGCCTCGGCACCACGCCCGGCCTGCCCGACGAGGCGTACGAGCACGACGGGCAGCTCACCAAGCGGTACGTCCGCGCCGCCACCCTCGCCGCCCTCGCCCCCGCCCCCGGGGAGCTGCTCTGGGACGTCGGCGGCGGCTCCGGCTCCATCGGCCTCGAATGGATGCGGGCCCACCGCGACTGCCGGGCCGTCGCCGTCGAGAAGTCCCCCGAACGGGCCGCCCGGATCGCCCGCAACGCCGCCGCCCTCGGCGTACCGGCGCTGAAGGTCGTCACCGGACCCGCCCCCGCCGCCCTCGCCGGCCTCCCCGCCCCCGACGCGGTCTTCATCGGCGGCGGGCTCACCGCCCCCGGTCTCCTCGACGCCTGCTGGGACGCGCTCCCCGCCGGCGGCCGGCTCGTCGCCAACACCGTGACGCTCGAATCCGAGGCCCTGCTCGCCGACCGGTACCGCCGCCACGGCGGCGAACTGATCCGGCTCGCCGTCTCCGCCGCCGTGCCCGTCGGCGGCTTCACCGGCTGGCGCACGGCCATGCCCGTGACCCAGTGGTCCGTAACGAAAGGTTCTGAAGAGGGATGACCGTCTACTTCATCGGCGCGGGGCCCGGCGCGGCCGACCTCATCACCGTGCGCGGCGCGCGGACCCTCGCGAAGTGCGGCGTCTGCCTCTACGCGGGCTCCCTCGTGCCGACCGAACTGCTCGCCGAGTGCCCGCCGGACGCGACGCTCGTCGACACCGCCAGGATGGACCTCGACCAGATCGTCGCGGAGATCGCCGCCGCGCACGAGGCCGGCCAGGACGTGGCCCGGCTGCACTCCGGCGACCCGTCCGTCTTCAGCGCCATGGCCGAGCAGATGCGCCGCCTCGACGCCGCCGGCATCCCGTACGAGGTCGTGCCCGGCGTCCCCGCCTTCGCCGCCGCCGCGGCCGCGCTCAAGCGGGAACTCACCGTCCCCACCGTCGGCCAGACGGTGATCCTGACCCGCATCGCCCAGCAGGCCACCCCCATGCCGGAGGGCGAGGACCTCGCCACCCTCGGCCGCAGCGGCGCCCTGCTCGTCCTCCACCTCGGCGCCCGCTACGCCGACCGGATCGTCGCCGAACTCGTCCCCCACTACGGCGCCGACTGCCCCGCCGCCGTCGTCGCCATGGCCAGCCGCCCCGACGAGATCGTCCTGCGCGGCACCCTGGAGGACATCGCCGGCCAGGTGAAGGACGCCGGCATCACCAAGACGGCCGTGATCCTCGTGGGCCGCACGCTCGCCGCGTCCGAGTTCCGCGACAGCCACCTCTACGACCCGGCCCGCGACCGCCACACCTGCTGACGCACCGGAGGCCGGACCCGTACCGGCCCGGCCTCCGTCGTCGTCACGGCTCAGGCGTTGGGCCGCTTGCCGTGGTTCGCCTTCTTCTTCTTGCGGGCCCGCTTCTTGTTGCCGCGCTTCGCCATCGGACTCCCTCTCTCGCGGGGTTGCGTCGTGGCCAGCGTAGGTTCGGGGGCGGAGCGCCGCATGTCGGTGCCGTCCACTTGAATGGGGCCATGACCGTCTACGACGTGGCCCGGGCCCTGCCGGGCATCGAGGAACTGCGCGACCGCTCCCGGGGCCTCGCGATGCTGGACGCCGTGCTGAGCCCCGCGTGGGAAGGCCGGTACTACTCCTTCGACGCGCACTGGTCCGAGACCGAGCAGCTGGCGTCGATGAAGGACGGCCAGGGCGGCGAGTACACGATCGTCCTCTCCCCGGCGGGCGCCTTCGCCCGCGTCTTCGACCACGAGTCGCCGCTGAGCCCGTACGGCCCGCTCGCCGACGGCGAGACCTGGCCCGGCGTGCTCGACGGCGTCCCGGACGCCTTCCGGGAGTACCTGACGGAGCCCGCCTTCCTGGACGAGGACGACGTCCACGCCACCACCGCCTGCCTGTGGCGAGAGGCCGCGGACACCGCCTGGCACACCGGCCCCGCCGCCTTCCCCGACCTGGACGGCCACCCGGACCCCGACGGCTCCCACGGCCTCCTCCGCCTGCTCCTGGACCGCACCCCCGAGGCGTACGCGGAGTGGGCCTCGGAGTACTACGGGACCCCCGTCGACCTCGACGCCGTCCGCCACGTCCTCGCCCTGCGCCCGCTCACCCAGGAGCTCGTCTCCACCCTCCACGCCGGTGTGGACCTCGCCGACCTGGCCGAGGACATCGCGGAGATCGGCTACCCCGCCGCGGACGACGGCGCCGGGCCCGAGGGGCCGGCCGCCTGACCGGACCACTCCGGCGCCAGCACCGACATCACCGTCGCGTCCACCCGCTCGCCCTCCCACAGCAGCGCGTCCCGCAGGACGCCCTCCGGGCGGAAGCCGGCCTTCTCGTAGGCGCGGCGGGCGCGCGGGTTGAAGGCGTACACCTCCAGCCAGACGCGGTGGAGGCCGAGGGCCCCGAAGGCGTGGCCGACGATCAGCCGGGTCGCCTCGGTGCCGAGGCCCCGGCCGACGGCGTCCGGGACGAACGCGATCCGGAAGGCGCAGCTCTCGTTGCCGGGGTCCCACTCGTTGAGGACGGCCTCGCCGATCACCCGGCCCGTCGCGCGCTCCACGACGGCGAGGTCGAGCCGGTCGTCCGTCGCGCCCCGCGAGCCGTACCACCGGCGCAGCGCGGGCTCGTCGAAGTGGGTGTGGCTGCCGGTGAGCCGGGCGACCTCCGCGTCCTCGAACAGCGGCAGCAGGGCGGGGACGTCGTCCTCGGTGACGGGCCGGAGGGCCACCAGGTCGCCGGTGAGGGTGGGCTTGGACGAGAAGACGGTCATCCCCGGATTCTCGGCGGCGCTCCCCCGGGCTGTCGCGCGGTTTACGGCCCCGCCACCGCCGACCGCCCCACGACCACGCCGGCGCGGTCGACGCAGATCACGTCCACCGCGACCGGGGCGCCCCGGAGGACGGCCAGGGCCTCGTCGCGGGCGCGCGCCGCCACCAGGTCGCCGAGGGGGACGCCGGCCGCCTCGCAGAGCCGGAGGGCCGCCAGGCCCGTGTTGGCGGCCGTGATCTCCGCCGCCAGGGACGCGCTCGCGCCGCCCGCGCGGGCCAGGTCGGCGAGGAAGCCCTTGTCGACCTGGGAACGGGCCGAGTGGAGGTCCAGGTGGCCCGCGGCCAGCTTGGAGAGCTTCGCGAAGCCGCCGCAGACCGTCAGGCGGTCCACGGGGTGGCGGCGGACGTACTTGAGGACCGCGCCCGCGAAGTCGCCCATGTCGAGGAGGGCGATCTCCGGGAGGTCGTAGATCTCCCCGACCGTCCGCTCGGAGGTGGAGCCCGTACACCCGGCGACGTGGGTGAGGCCGCCCGCGCGGGCCACGTCCACGCCCCGGCGGATGGAGTCGATCCAGGCCGAGCAGGAGTACGGGACGACGATGCCGGTCGTGCCGAGGACCGACAGGCCGCCGAGGATGCCGATGCGCGGGTTCCAGGTGGAGCGGGCGATCTCCGCGCCGCCGTCGACGGAGATCGTGATCTCGACGTCCCCGGTGGCGCCGTGGGCCGCGGCGACCTCCGCCACGTGGTCGCGCATCATCGTGCGCGGCACCGGGTTGATCGCCGGCTCCCCGACCTCCAGGGGCAGGCCGGGCAGGGTGACCGTGCCGACGCCCTCGCCGGCGCGGAAGACGACGCCGGAGCCGGGCGGCAGGAGCCGTACCGTCGAGCGGATCACCGCGCCGTGGGTGACGTCCGGGTCGTCGCCCGCGTCCTTGACCACGGCGGCCATGGCGGTGGCGCCCTCCAGCGACTCGGCCGTCAGCGCGAACGCCGGGGTCTGGCCCTTCGGCAGCGTGATCGTCACCGGATCCGGGAAATCGCCGGTGAGCAGGGCGGTGTACGCGGCGGTCGTCGCGGCCGTCGCACAGGCGCCGGTCGTCCAGCCCGGGCGCAGACCGGTGTGCTTGAGTTGGGCCTCGCGCCCGCCGCCGGTACTCACGAAGAGGCTCCTATGCACGTACTCATTCTCGGAGGGACGACCGAGGCCCGCGCCCTGGCCGGGCTGCTGCACCCCCGCACGAGGGTGACCAGCTCCCTCGCCGGGCGGGTCGCCGCCCCGAGGCTGCCCGCCGGGGAGGTGCGGATCGGCGGGTTCGGCGGGCCGGACGGGCTGGCGGCGTGGGTGCGGGAGCACGCCGTGGACGCGGTCATCGACGCCACCCATCCCTTCGCCGAGCGGATCAGCTTCAACGCGGCCCGGGCGGCCGCCACCGCCCATGTTCCCCTGCTGGCGCTGCGCCGCCCCGGCTGGGTCCCGGGGGAGGGCGACGACTGGCGTGACGTGGGCTCCCTGGAGGAGGCGGCGCTCGCCCTGGAGGGCTTCGGGAGGGTGTTCCTGACCACCGGGCGGATGGGTCTCGCCGCCTTCGCGGACCGCCCGGAGTGGTTCCTGGTCCGCTCGGTCGACGCCCCGGAGGCGCCGATGCCGGCCCGTACCGAAGTCCTCCTGGACCGGGGCCCGTTCACCCTCGAAGGCGAGCGCGGACTGATCGCCCGTCACCGGATCGACGTCCTCGTGACGAAGGACTCCGGTGCCGCCGCCACCGCCCCGAAGCTCACCGCCGCCCGCGAGGCGGGCATCCCGGTGCTGGTCGTCCGCCGCCCCCCGGCCCCGGCCGGCGTCCCGGTGGCGACGACCCCCGAGGAGGCCGCCGCCTGGGCGCTGCGGCGCCGAGCCGGGACCGCGCCGGACGAGGGGGCCGGGTGACGGGGTTCCCGTCGCCGAGGAGGGCGGCGGCCCGGTCCTCCGGCCGGGGCCGGAGCCCCCGACGTACCGGCTCACGCACGACGACGGGAACACGTTCGGCTCCCGGCGCGCGGGGAGAACGCCGTCGGTCCGACCGCCGTCACGTTCTCCCCGGACGGGGGACCGTCCGCGTCGAGCACCTGGACCGGGAAGGGCTCGGGACCTTCAGCCGGACCTCCTGAGGAGCCTGGTCAGCCGTACCGCCGCGGCGTCCACGTGATCGTCCGGCCGTCGCCGCGCTCGACCGCCTGCGTCTGCGAGGAGCCGACGAGCAGCAGGGTCCGCATGTCGACCTCGGACGGCTCCAGGGTCTTCAGGGTCACCACGCGCACCGACTGCTCCGGGCCGCCGACGTCGCGGGCGACGACCACGGGGGTGTCGGGCGAGCGGACCTCCAGGAGGAGGTCGCGGGCGGCGGCGACCTGGTGGGTGCGGGACCGGGACCCCGGGTTGTAGAGGGCGAGGACGAGGTCGGCCTCGGCGGCGGCGCGGAGCCGGGCCGCGACGACCTCCCAGGGCTTGAGGCGGTCGGAGAGGGAGATCGTCGCGTAGTCGTGGCCGAGGGGCGCGCCGGCCGCGGCCGCGGCCGCGTTGGCGGCGGTCACGCCCGGGAGGACCCGGACGGGGACGTCCGCGTACGCCGGCTCGCAGGCGACCTCCAGGACGGCCGTCGCCATGGCGAAGACGCCGGGGTCGCCGCCGGAGACGACGGCGACCTTGTGCCCGCGCCGGGCCAGGTCGAGGGCGAACTCGGCCCGCTCGGACTCGACCTTGTTGTCGGAGCCGTGCCGGATCTGGCCGGGCCGCAGCACCGGCACCCGGTCGAGGTAGGTGGTGTAGCCGACGAGCACGTCGGCGTTGACGAGCGCGCCGCGCGACTCGGGCGTCAGCCAGGGCGCGCCGGCCGGGCCGGTGCCGACGACGGTGACCTCGCCCGTCTCCCGGACGGGGTTCTCCCGGTCGATGCGGGAGGGCAGGACGGCGACGGAGAAGTACGGGACGGTCGACGGATCGACCTCGTCGAGCCGCTCCGTCCGCTCGCCCGCCATGAACGCCCGCTCCACGTACCGGGCGTCCTCCAGCCGGCCGGCCCGCTCCAGGGCGCGCCGCACGGCCGGGAAGGTGCGGCCGAGCTTCATGACGACCGCCGAGTCGGTGCCGGCGAGACGGGCCGCCAGCTCGTCCTCGGGCAGCGTGCCGGGGATGATCGTCAGGACCTCCTCGGCCTCGCACAGCGGCTCGCCGAGCCGGGCGGCGGCGGCGCTGACGGAGGTGACGCCGGGGATGACGGTGGTGTCGTAGCGGTCGGCGAGCCGCTTGTGCATGTGCTGGTAGGAGCCGTAGAAGAGCGGGTCGCCCTCGGCGAGGACGGCGACCGTGCGGCCCGCGTCGAGGTGGGCGGCGAGCCGGGCCGCGGCCTCCTCGTAGAAGTCGTCGAGGGCGCCCCGGTAGCCGCCGGGGTGGTCGGTGGTCTCCACGGTGAGCGGGTACATCAGCCGCTCCTCGATGTGGTCCTCGCGCAGGTGGCCGGCGGCGATGGAGCGCGCTATCGAGCGTCCGTGCCGGGCCGAGTGGTAGGCGATCACGTCGGCCTCGGCGATGGCCTTCACGGCGGCCAGGGTGAGCAGCTCCGGGTCGCCGGGGCCGAGCCCGACGCCGTACAGCTTGCCGGTCACGGGGGTGGTCATGCCTGGATCTCCGGTTCGTGCGCGAGGGCGTTGAGGGCGGCGGCGGTGATGGCGCTGCCGCCGCGCCGGCCGCGGACCACGAGGTAGTCGAGGCCGAGGCCGTTGGCGGCGAGGGCGTCCTTGGACTCGGCGGCGCCGATGAAGCCGACGGGGATGCCGAGGACGGCGGCGGGCTTCGGCGCGCCCTTCGCGATCATCTCCAGGAGGTGGAAGAGGGCGGTGGGGGCGTTGCCGATGGCGACGACGGAGCCTTCGAGGCGGTCCCGCCACAGTTCGAGGGCGGCGGCGGAGCGGGTGGTGCCCAGCTCGGCGGCGAGGGCGGGGACGTTCGGGTCGGAGAGCGCGCACAGCACGTCGTTGTCGGCGGGCAGCCGCTTGCGGGTGACGCCGGAGGCGACCATCTGCGCGTCGCAGAGGATGGGGGCGCCGGCCTGGAGGGCCGCGCGGGCGCGGGAGACGACCGCGGGGGAGTACGCGATGTCCCGGACGAGGTCGGTCATGCCGCAGGCGTGGATCATGCGGACGGCGACGGTGGCGACGTCGGCGGGCAGGGCGCCGAGGTCCGCCTCGGCGCGGATCGTGGCGAAGGAGCGGCGGTAGATCTCGGCGCCGTCCTTCTCGTACTCGTACATCATCGGCTCTCCATCGGTCTCTGGCGGGCCGCCGCGACGGCCTCGGCCAGGGCGGAACGGGGGACGGGGGCGCCGTCCAGCAGGTAGGTGTCGGAGTCCCGTGCGGTGACCTCGATCCGGAGGCCGTGCGGATGCCCGCAGCGGCGCTCGCAGCCGGAGTAGTGCACGGGCAGCGGTCCGCCGGGCGCGCGCGCCGCGTCCGCCCGCACGTCGGCGAGGGACTTGGCGCAGCCGGGGGTCCCGGTGCAGGCGGTGACGCCGGTGCCGGGGGCGGCGGGGTCGGTGATCAGGCCGTGGGCGGCGAGCGCGGGGAGCAGGTCCGGGGACGGCCCCACGACGACCACCCCGCGCCACGGGGTGAGCCGCACCTCGGCCGCGCCCCCGCCGAGCGCCCGCAGCTGGGCGGCGGTCAGCCGGCCGAGGGGGGCGAGGACGTGGAGGGCGTGGCCGCCGAGCGGGCCGGGTGCGGGCGGGAGCGCCGGCGGAGGGGAGGAGGAGGGTACGGGCTCCGCGGCGATCCCCGCGCGGGCCAGGGCACCGGCCCACTCCGGGAGGTGCCCGGCGGGGAGCTCGCGCGGGCGCCAGGCACCGGTGCCGGCGGCCTCGGCGGCGTCGAGGAAGGCGAGCGCGCAGGCGAGCGCGGCCGGGACGGCGTCGGCGGCGGGCAGCCGGAAGGTCCGGGCGCCGGCCGTCAGGAGCGCGGCGCCGCCCGGTGCTGCGATCAAGGTCACATCGCCGCCGAGGCCGGTGACGTCGCCGCGGCCGTCGTCGAGGACGAAGAGGAAGCGGCCGGAGAGGGCCGCCGCGCGGGGCTCCGCGCAGAGCGCCGCGTCCAGGGCGCGGGCCCACAACTGGACGTCGGCGTGGCCGAGTCCGTCGAGTCCGGAGGCGGGGGAGGCGACGATGTTCCGCACCCGCTCGTGGGTGGGGGAGGGCAGCAGTCCGGCGTCGGCGAGGAGCGCGGCGAGGCGGGCGCCGCAGCCGTCGCGCAGACCGCGCAGCTCGGCGTTGCCGCGCGAGGTGACGGAGAGGCTGCCGTCGCCCAGGTCCTCGGCGGCGGCCGCCAGCACATCGAGCTGACGACTCGTCAATCGCCCTGCGGGAAGGCGGAGTCGGGCGAGGGGACCGTCGGCGGCTGCGTGCAGCCGGAGCGCCCCCGGGCACGCGTCGCCTCGGTCCCGTATGCGAGGTTCGCCCGCTTCGGGCGGGCTGGGCGGGGTCGGCGGCATGGCGGCGAGCATACCCACGGGGAACCGGGCGGCCACCGAGTGTGATCCGGCCGACTCCCCGACCCTCTCCGGCCCGCCGACGCCACGATCTACTATGCAGATCGGCATGGGGTCCCAGGACCCCGGGGAGGAAGCCCGGTGAGAATCCGGCGCGGTCCCGCCACTGTGAGCCCGAGCCGGCGACGGCCCGGGTGAGTCAGGAACTCCCTTCCCCACGCTCTCGGCTTCGCTCGAGCGAGGGGAGGCCCCAACCCAACGACCACCCGGGGCGCGGACAACCCCGAGGAAGGCCCGAGCCTCGCCATGCTCCTGCTGCTGTCGCACTCCGACACCGACCTGCTCAGCGCCCGCGCGGCCAACGCGGCCGCGCCCGAGGGCCCGGTCCCGTACCGCTTCGCCAACCCCTCCCGGCTTCCGCTCGCCGACCTCCCCGGCCTCCTCGACGGCGCCGACCTCGTCGTCGTCCGCCTCCTCGGCGGCGTCCGCTCCTGGCAGGAGGGCCTCGACGCGGTCCTCGCCACCGGCAGGCCCGTCGTCGTCCTCAGCGGCGAACAGGCCCCCGACGCCCAGCTGATGGCCGCCTCCACCGTGCCGGTCGGCGTCGCCACCGAGGCGCACGCCTACCTCGCCCACGGCGGCCCCGCCAACCTGGAGCAGCTGGCCCGCTTCCTCTCCGACACCGTCCTCCTCACCGGCCACGGCTTCGAGGCCCCGGCCGCCGCCCCCACCTGGGGCCCCCTGGACCGGGCCGCCCGGGACGTGCCCGGCCCGACGATCGCCGTGCTCTACTACCGCGCCCACCACATGAGCGGGAACACCGCCTTCGTCGGCGCCCTCTGCGACGCGATCGAGGACGCCGGGGCCCGCCCCCTCCCGCTCTACGTGGCCTCCCTGCGCGCCCCCGAGGAGGAGCTGCTCGCCGTCCTCCGCGGCGCCGACGCCATCGTCACCACCGTCCTCGCCGCCGGCGGCACCAAGCCGGCCGCCGCCCAGGCGGGCGGCGACGAGGAGGCATGGGACGCGGGCGCGCTCGCCGCGCTCGACGTGCCGGTGCTCCAGGCGCTCTGCCTCACCGGCTCGCGCTCCGCCTGGGAGGAGAACGACGAGGGCCTGTCGCCGCTGGACGCGGCCAGCCAGGTCGCCGTCCCCGAGTTCGACGGGCGCCTCATCACCGTCCCGTTCTCCTTCAAGGAGATCGACGCCGACGGCCTGCCCGCCTACGTCGCCGACGCCGAGCGCGCCGCCCGCGTGGCCGGCATCGCCGTCCGCCACGCCCGCCTCCGGCACATCCCGAACGCCGAGAAGAAGCTGGCGCTCGTCCTCTCCGCGTACCCCACCAAGCACTCCCGCATCGGCAACGCGGTCGGCCTCGACACCCCCGCCTCCGCCGTCTCCCTGCTGCGCCGGCTGATCGCCGAGGGCTACGACTTCGGCCCGGAGGAGGACCTCCCCGGCCTGGTCTCCGGCGACGGCGACGAGCTGATCTACGCCCTCATCGAGGCCGGCGGCCACGACCAGGAGTGGCTCACCGAGGAGCAGCTGGCGAAGAACCCGGTCCGCATCCCGGCCGCCGACTACAAGCGCTGGTACGCCGAGCTCCCGGCCGAACTGCGCGAGCGGGTCGAGGAGCACTGGGGCCCGGCCCCCGGCGAGATGTTCCTCGACCGCTCCCGGAACCCGGAGGGCGACATCGTCCTCGCGGCCCTCCGCCGCGGGAACCTCCTCGTCCTCATCCAGCCGCCGCGCGGCTTCGGCGAGAACCCGATCGCGATCTACCACGACCCCGACCTGCCGCCCTCCCACCACTACCTGGCCGCCTACCGCTGGATCGCGGCCCGCGCGCAGGACGGCGGCTTCGGCGCCGACGCCATGGTCCACCTCGGCAAGCACGGCAACCTGGAGTGGCTGCCCGGCAAGAACGCCGGCCTCTCCGCCGCCTGCGGCCCCGACGCGGCCCTCGGCGACCTTCCGCTGGTCTACCCGTTCCTCGTCAACGACCCCGGCGAGGGCACCCAGGCCAAGCGGCGCGTCCACGCCACCCTCGTCGACCACCTCGTCCCGCCGATGGCCCGCGCCGACTCGTACGGCGACATCGCGCGCCTGGAGCAGCTCCTCGACGAGTACGCGCAGATCTCCTCCATGGACCCGGCGAAGCTGCCCGCGATCCGCGCCCAGATCTGGACCCTGATCCAGGCCGCCAAGCTCGACCACGACCTCGGCATGGCGGAGCGCCCCGACGACGACGGCTTCGACGACTTCCTGCTGCACGTCGACGGCTGGCTGTGCGAGGTCAAGGACGCCCAGATCCGCGACGGCCTGCACGTCCTCGGCGGCGCCCCGGAGGGCGAGGCCCGGGTCAACCTGGTCCTCTCCATCCTCCGCGCCCGCCAGATCTGGGGCGGCACACAGGCATTGCCCGGGCTGCGCGAGGCCCTCGGCCTGGACGAGTCCGCCGCGACCCGCACCGGCGCCGACGAGGCGGAGGCGAAGGCCCGCGAGCTGGTCGAGGCGATGGAGGCGGCCGGCTGGGCCGCCGACGCGATCCCCGCGGTCGCCGGCGACCACGGCCCCGAGGTCCAGGCCGTGCTCCGCTTCGCCTGCGAGCAGGTCGTGCCCCGCCTCGCCGCCACCACCGACGAGCTGACCCACGCCGTGCACGCCCTGAACGGCGGCTTCGTCCCGGCCGGCCCGTCCGGATCCCCGCTGCGCGGCCTGGTCAACGTGCTGCCGACCGGCCGGAACTTCTACTCCGTCGACCCGAAGGCCGTGCCGTCCCGGCTCGCCTGGGAGACCGGTCAGGCGCTCGCCGACTCCCTCCTGGAGCGGTACCGCGCCGACAACGGCGACTGGCCCACCTCCGTCGGCCTCTCCCTGTGGGGCACCAGCGCCATGCGCACCGCCGGCGACGACGTCGCCGAGGCGCTGGCCCTGCTCGGCGTCCGCCCGCTGTGGGACGAGGCGTCCCGCCGCGTCAACGGCCTGGAGCCCATCCCCCTGGAGGAGCTGGGCCGCCCGCGCATCGACGTCACCCTGCGCATCTCCGGCTTCTTCCGGGACGCCTTCCCGCACGTCATCGGCCTCCTCGACGACGCCGTCCGGCTGGTCGCGGGCCTCGACGAGCCCGCCGGGTCCAACCACGTCCGGGCCCACGCCCAGGCCGACCTCGCCGAGCACGGCGACGAACGCCGCGCCACCACCCGCATCTTCGGCTCCCGGCCCGGCACCTACGGCGCCGGCATCCTCCAGCTGATCGACTCGCGGGACTGGCGCACCGACGCCGACCTCGCCGAGGTGTACACGGTGTGGGGCGGCTACGCGTACGGCCGCGGCCTCGAAGGGCGCCCGGCGCGCGCCGAGATGGAGACCGCGTACAAGCGGATCGCGGTGGCCGCGAAGAACACCGACACCCGCGAGCACGACATCGCCGACTCGGACGACTACTTCCAGTACCACGGCGGCATGGTGGCGACCGTCCGCGCGCTGCGGGGCACCGCCCCCGAGGCGTACATCGGCGACTCGACCCGCCCGGAGTCCGTCCGCACCCGGACCCTGGTGGAGGAGACCTCCCGGGTCTTCCGGGCCCGGGTGGTCAACCCGCGCTGGATCGAGGCGATGCGCCGCCACGGCTACAAGGGCGCCTTCGAGCTGGCCGCGACCGTCGACTACCTCTTCGGCTACGACGCCACCACCGGTGTCGTCGCCGACTGGATGTACGACAAGCTCACCCAGGAGTACGTCCTCGACGAGACGAACCAGGCGTTCCTCAAGGAGGCCAACCCCTGGGCCCTGCACGGCATCGCGGAGCGCCTCCTGGAGGCCGAGTCGCGCGGCATGTGGGAGAAGCCGGACCCGGAGACCCTGGCCGCCCTGCGCCAGGTGTTCCTGGAGACGGAGGGCGACCTGGAGGGCGACGAGTAGGCCGCTCCTTTCGGGTCACGCCGCGAGCCCGGCCGGATCCGAAGGCGACGGCCGGGCCCCTCCGATCGTCTGGATCGTCACGAGGGCCCGGGCCGGGGCCAGTTCGAGGCGCCGGCCCAGGAAGCCCTGGCGCAGCCGGCGGTCGTGGCTGACGATCACCAGCGTGCCCCGGTAGCCGGCGAGCGCGGCCTCCATCTCCTCGACGAGGGCCGGCGCCAGATGGTTGGTCGGCTCGTCCAGGAGGAGCAGGTCGGCCGGGGCGGTCACCAGCCGGGCCAGCTCCAGCTTGCGGCGCTGGCCCGCCGACAACAGACGTACCGGGGTCCTCAGGTCCCGGGCGGCGAAGAGCCCGAGGGAGAGCAGTTCGTCCTCGCGGCCCTCGCCGAAGGCTTCGCCGACCGTACGGGGGTCGGTGGGCGGAGCCGTGTCCTGGCGGAGCAGCCCGGTCCGGCGCGGTGCCCTCATGGTGCCCGTGTCCGGGGCGAGTTCGCCCGCCAGGACCCTGAGGAGGGTCGTCTTCCCGGCGCCGTTGGGCCCGGTGACGAGCAGCCGCTCGCCCGGCTCCAGGCGCAGGGTGACCGGCGCCAGCCGCCCCTCGACCCCGGCCGCGGTCAGCTCCACGGCCGCGCCCCCGCCCGCCTCCGCCAGGTCCGCCCGGAAGACCAGCGGCTCGGGCGGCGCCGGCACCGGGCTCTCGGCGAGCCGGGCCAGCCGCTCGCGGGCGGCGCGGATCCTGCTCATGGCCCCGTGCGCCCGTGACCGGGCCCGGAAGGCACCCGCCCCGCTGAACGCGGCGGGGGCCTTGCGCGGGATGGCGCCGAAGCGGTCGATGTTGCTGTCCGCGAGGTCCCGGTGGCGGGCCACTTCGGCCTTCCACTCCTCGTGCTCGCGGACCCTGCGGGCCCGCTCGGCGGCGCGTCCGGCGAGGTAGCCGGAGTAGCCGTCGCCGTAGCGGCGCAGGGTGTGCCGGTCCTCGTCGACCTCCAGGACGGAGGTGGCGACCCGGTCGAGGAAGGCGCGGTCGTGGGAGACGGCGACGACCGTGCCCCGGTGGGCGCGGAGCCGCTCCTCCAGCCAGGCCACGGCCCGGTCGTCGAGGTCGTTGGTCGGCTCGTCGAGCAGCAGCAGCTCCGGGCCGGCGGCGAGGACGCCGGCCAGCGCGAGCCGGGCCCGCTGCCCGCCGGAGAGGGTGCCGAGCGGGCGGTCCCGGTCGAGCGGCGCGGTCTCGCCGAGCCGGCGCAGCACGGTCGCCACCCGCCGGTCGGCCCCGGCGCCGCCGCGCGCCTCGTAGGCGGCGAGCAGTCCGGCGTACCGGTCGAGTCCTTCGGGGGTGAGGGCGCCCTCCGCCTCCCGGATCTCCCGCTCCAGCTCCCGGAGCTCCGTGAGCGCGTGGTCGACGGCGTCGCCGACGGTCGCGGTCGCGGGGAGGTCGAGGGTCTGGGCGAGATGGCCGAGGCCGCCGGGCGCGTCGACGGCCACGGTGCCGTTGTCGGCGCTCTCGAGGCCGGCGAGGAGCCGGAGCAGGGTGGACTTCCCGGAGCCGTTGTCACCGACGACGCCGAGGCGCTCGCCGGGGCGGACGGTGAGGGAGACACGGTCGAGGACGGTCCGGTGGTGGACGTACCGGTCGTCGTAGCGCTTGGTGACCTCGGTGAGTTGTGCACGGAACAAGGGCGGTCTCCTGCCGTCGGGAACCCAGGACATGTGACGAGACGGTTCGTCTCGATGTCTCGACCGTACGGCATGGAGGGCACATTGACAAGACGGATCGTCTCGTCTCGCGAAATGAGAGTCAGGAGCCGGCTATGCGCAGCACCAGCGCGGCCGCCGGGAGGACCGTCAGGACCAGCGCCGGCGCCAGCTCGTAGTCCTTCGCCCGCAGGTGGGTGACGACCGCCCCGGCGAAGTAGAGGACCAGGCCCACGGCCGCGGCCGCGCCGAGCGCCGGGACGGCGAGGCCGGCGAGCAGGCCGAGCGCGCCGGCCGCCTTCGCCGTGCCCAGCCAGGGCAGCCAGCTGTCCGGCACCCCCAGCTTCGTCATGTTCCCCGCCACCGCCGGGTTGCGGGTGAAGGTCATGAAGGCGGAGGCGGACAGGGCGAGGGCCAGCAGGACGGCGAGAACGGCATAGCCGATGAACATGGTGGAACTCCAACGATCCGGGGACGGAAACCATTGAAGAGTAACAACGATTTATCTCGCTCCACAATGGGGTTGTTGCTACGGTGGACGGCATGGCAGCCCACCCGACCGACCGGCTCGGTTTCCTCCTCTCCTTCCGCGGGGAGCTGACGAGCGCGCGCATCCGCTCCGCCCTCGGTGTCGTCGGGCTGCACCCCCGCAACGCGATGACCCTCATGCGCCTCGCCCCCGCGCCGATGAGCCAGCGCGAGCTGGCCGCCGCGATGGAGGTCGATCCCAGCCAACTGGTCGCGATCCTCAACGAGCTGGAGACCGAGGGCCTGGCCGAGCGCCGCCGCGACCCCGCCGACCGGCGCCGCCACATCGTCGAGATCACCCCCGCCGGCGCCGCCGCCCTCGACCGCATCGACCAGGCCGTCGGCGAGGCCGAGCGGGAGCTCTTCGCCGACCTCACCGAGACCGAACAGACCCTCCTCCGCGGCCTCCTGGACCGGGTCGTCGTCGACCCCTCCGCCCACGAGTGCGGCGAGTAGGGAAGACGGCCGAAGTCGCCGCCCCGGCGGCGATGAGTTCTCCGCCCGGCCGCCGTCCACCCCCGTGAGACCACCCACGGAGGAGAGAACGATGACCGAGCCCACCACCCGCACCCTGGAGACCGCCGGCGCGACCCTGCGCTACGACGTCCGCTCCGGCACCGGCGCGGACCCGCGTCCGCTGCTGCTCATCGGCTCCCCCATGGACGCGACCGGATTCACCACGCTCGCCTCCCACTTCGCCGACCGGACCGTCGTCACCTACGACCCCCGGGGCGTCGGCCGCAGCGAGACCGCCGAGGGCGCCCCGCTGGAGATCCGGCCGGAGGAGCACGCCGACGACCTGGCCCGGCTGATCGAGGACCTGGCCGCCGGCCCGGTGGACGTCTTCGCCAGCAGCGGCGGCGCCGTCAACGCGCTGGACCTGGTGGCCCGCCGTCCCGGGCTCGTGCGCACGCTCGTCGCCCACGAGCCGCCGGCCGTCGGGCTCGTCCCCGACGGTGCCGAGGCCCTGGCCGCCTGCGCCGACGTCCACGCCACCTACCGGAGCGACGGCTGGGGCGCCGGGATGGCGAAGTTCATCGCGCTCACCGGCCGCACGGGCCCGATCCCGGCGGACTGGGCCGGGCTGCCCGTCCCGCCGCCGGAGACCTACGGCCTGCCCGCCGGGGACGACGGCCGCCGCGACGACCCGCTGCTCGGCCGGAACCTGCGCGGCTGCACCTCCTACGCCCCCGACGTCGAGGCCCTCCGGGCCGCCGCCACCCGGATCGTCGTCGCCGCCGGCGAGGAGTCGCGGGAGGAGCTCGCCGCCCGCGCCGCCGCCGCGCTCGCCGACCGCCTCGGCACCCCGCTCGCCGTCTTCCCCAGCCACCACGGAGGCTTCCTGGGCGGCGAGTTCGGGCAGCGGGGGGCGCCGGAGGAGTTCGCGAAGGCGCTGCGGGCGGTCCTGGAGGGCTGACCACCGGGACCCCGGACTCCCCCGGGGCCCGCGTCACTTCGTGGCGGCCGCCGCCTTCACCGCGGCGGCCGCGTCCACGTTGCCGAGGCCCAGCTTGAGGTCGTCCGACGGGTTCACCGCCGTGTCCCGGATGGTCCGCATGATCTCGGTCGGGCTCAGGCCCTGCTGGTGCAGGAGCGCGGCCACGGCGGAGACGTACGGCGAGGCCATCGAGGTGCCGGAGAGCTTCCCGTACCCCGTGGTGTTCTTGAGCGTCTCCCTGGCCGTGTAGGTCGGCAGGGTGGAGAGGATGTCCACGCCGGGCGCCGCCACCGCGTCCCGCGCGCCGAAGTTGGTGAAGGTGGCCGGCTGCCCGTTCCGGTCGGCGGCGTTGACGACCAGGACCGGGGTCTCCACCTCGTACGGCTGGAGCACCGTCGCGTCGTTGCCCGCGGCGGCGATCACCACCGCGCCCTTGGCGTCGGCCACGGAGATCGCCTCGTTGAGTACGCCGCCCTTGAGCAGCCGCGCCATCAGACCGGACTCGCCGAGGGAGAGGTTGATGACGTCGGCGCCGTGCTGGGCGGCCCAGACGATCCCCTTGGTGATGTTCGCGTCGCTGCCGCTGCCGTCGGCGCCCAGCACCCGTACCGGCATGATCTTGGCGCCGCGCGCGCCGCCCGCGATCCCCACGCCGTTGTCCGTGTGGGCGGCGGCGATGCCGGCGACGTGGGTGCCGTGCCCGTTCAGGTCCTTCGGCTCGTCGTCGCCGTCCACGAAGTCGTAGCCGTCCACGAGTCGCCCCTGGAGGTCCGGATGGCCGGGGTCCACGCCGGTGTCGACGACCGCGATGACCGTGTCGTCCCCCGCGGCCGTGCCCCAGGCGCCGGGGAGCTTCAGGGCGTCGAGGGCCCACTGCTGGTTCCGCAGCGGGTCGGGCTCCTCGTCGCTGCCGCACCCGGTGGCGAGGACCGCGGTGAGGGTGGCGAGGGCGGTGAGGGCGGCGGCGGACCGACGGCGCATGAAGGCTCCCCATTCGACGGTATACATCAGCACTTGTCGCTTATTTGACCAATTCAACAACCGGCCGTGGAGGTGCGCATCCGGAGCGGAGAGGGGGCGGAGCCCTGCCCATAACCCGCATTGTTCTAGTAGAGTGCGAACAAGGGAGGTTCACATGACCACTGCTCCGTTCTCCGCCGCGCTCCGCGTCCCGCCCCGGCTCCGCGCCCTCGCCGCACTGCCGTTCGTGCTCGCCGCCACCACGTACCCGCTGCTCGTCGCCGCATGGTCCGACCGGCTGCCCGACCCGCTCGCCACCCACTTCTCCACCGGGGGCGAGGCCGACGGCTTCACCGGCAGGACCGCCTTCGCCCTCGTCGGCACGGCGCTGCTGCTCGCCCTCGGCGCCGGCTGGACCGTCCTCGTCCAGCGGAACGCGCTGTGGGGCGCCTGGCTGACCGCGGGTCTGCTCGGCACGCTGCTCTGCCTCGTCGTCGGCGACAACCTCGACGCGGCCGACCCCGCCCGGGTCGTCTCGCCGCTCTCCCACCTCGCCGTCGCGGCCGGCGCCGGCGCCGTCCTCGCCCTCGCCGGACACGGCCTCTCCCGGCTCGTCCCGGAGGCGCCCGCCGGCCCGGGGACCGCCCCCGACCCCGAGGCGCCCCGGCTCGACCTCGGCGCCGGCGAGGTCGCCGGCTGGTCCCGCGCCACCGCCTCGGGCCCGCTCACCGCGCTCGGCCTGCTCTTCCTCGCCGGCGGCACCGTCGCCGCGCTCCTCGGGCCCTGGCCGCTGCTCCTGCTCGCCGTCCTCGTCGGCCTCCCCGGCCTGGCCCTCGCCCGCGTCCGCGTCAACGTCGACCGCCACGGCCTCACCGTCCGCTCGACGCTCGCCCCCCGCCCCCGCGTCCACGTGCCGCTCGCCGACATCACCGGCGCCGACGTCCGGGACGTGACCGCGCTCCGCGAGTTCGGCGGCTGGGGCTACCGGGTCCGCGCCCACCGCACCGGAGTGATCCTCCGCTCCGGCGAGGCCCTGGTCGTCCGGCGCGGGAACGGGCGCGAGTTCGCCGTCACCGTGCCCGACGCGCGGACCGCCGCCGCCCTCCTCAACACCCTCGTCGAACGCCGTGGAAGGCTCTGACCGTGCTCTTCCGTGTCGACCCCGCCTCCTCCGTCCCGCTCGGCGACCAGATCGCCGCCTGCGTCCGCGGAGCCCTCGCCGACGGCACCGCCGCCCCCGGCGAACGGCTCCCGGCCGCCCGGGAACTCGCCGACTCCCTCGGCGTCAACGTCCACACCGTCCTCCGCGGCTACCAGCGGCTCCGCGAGGAGGGCCTCATCGAACTCCGGCGCGGCCGCGGCGCCCTCATCGTCCCCGGCGCCACCGCCCCCGACCGCGCCCGCCTCGTCACCCGCCTCCGCGAGGCCGCCGCCGAGGCCCGCGACATGGGCCTCACCGACGACGAGTTCCTCGACCTGGCCCGCGCCGGACTCCAATAGCAGCTGTGGGGGCGGCCGTCGCTCCAGAGGCCGTCGCCCCGTGGCCCCGGTCGTGGTCGTGGCCGTGGCCGCGGTCGTGGTCGCGGTCGTGGCTCCGGCGGCGGCTACTCCAGCACGCGGACCGGCGCGCCCGCCAGGTACGCCTCCACGTCCTCGACCGCCTGCCCGAAGTAGCGGGCGTAGTTCGCCTCGGTGACATAGCCGAGGTGGGGGAGGGCGAGCACGTTCGGGAGGGTACGGAACGGGTCGCCGGCCGGCAGGGGCTCGGTCTCGTACACGTCGAGCCCCGCCCCGGCGAACCAGCGCTCGCGCAGCGCCCGCAGCAGCGCCGCACCGTCCACCAGCCCGGCCCGCGAGGTGTTCACCAGGTACGCGCCCGGCCGCATCGCCCGCAGCTCCTGCTCGCCCACGAGGGCGCGGGTGCGGTCGGAGAGCACCAGGTGCAGCGAGACCACGTCGCTGCCCGCGAACAGCTCGGCCTTGTCCTTCGCCAGCCGGACGCCCCCGCCGTGCGCGGCGACCCGCTCCTCCGTCAGGTTCGGGCTCCAGGCGAGGACGTCCATGCCGAAGGCGCGGCCGACGGCGGCGACCCGGCCGCCGATCTTCCCCAGGCCGAGCAGGCCCAGGGTGCGGCCGGCCAGGTCGCCGCCGACCGTCGACTGCCAGAGCCCGCCCTCGCGCAGCGCCCGGGCCTCCGTCGTCACGTGCCGGACGAGCCCCAGGATCAGCGCCCAGGTGAGTTCGACGGGCGGCTCGGAACCGCTGGCCGTGCCGCAGACCGTGATCCCGCGCTCCCGGCAGGCCGCCAGGTCCACCGAGGCGTTCCGCATCCCCGAGGTGACGACCAGCCGCAGCCGGGGGAGCCGGTCGAGCAGGGCGGCGTCGAGCGGCGTCCGCTCGCGCATGACCACCAGGATCTCGCAGTCCCCGACGGCGGCGACGAGCGCGTCCCGGTCCGTCAGGTGCTCGCGCAGCACCCGTACCTCCACCCGCCCGTCGAGCGGGCTCCAGTCGGCGGAGGAGAGGGCGGCACCCTGGTAGTCGTCGAGCACGGCACAGCGCGGCAGCGGAGTCATACGGGCATGATCGCGCACCGGCCCGCGCCGCCGCAGCGCCGCCTGCCCGGGGGTGCCCGGAGGTGCCCGGGGCGGCGGGTGGTGTCCGGGGGTGTCGGGGGGTGCCCGGCGCGCTGTCGGGTGGTGCCCGGGGTGCCCGGCCTCCCCGGTCGCCGGTCCTGCGGCTCGCCCGTCCGCCCGTCCGCCCGCCCGCCCGCCCGTCCGCCCGGTCCCCGGTCCGGCGGCTCACCCGTTCGGCACCGCCCGGAGCGCCGGGACCCCGGCCCGGCCCCACAGTGGCCGCATGGGAGCACCAAGCGGTGGAGCCGACGACGAACTCACCATGCTGCGGGCCCGGGTGGCGGCACTCGAAGCCACGTCCACGCAGGGCCCGCCCCGGCGGGAGCACCACCGGCTCCGCTCGTTCTTCTCCGGGGTGCTGGTGTTCCTCGGCTGCCTCCTCGTGCCGCTGGGTCTGGTCGCCGCCTGGACCGCGGACATCCTCGGCGACACCGACCGCTACGTGCAGACGGTGACCCCGCTCGCCTCCGACCCGGACGTGCAGGCGGCGGTCGCGAACCGGGTGACCGGCGCCGTGATGGAGCACGTCGACCTCCCCGCGCTCCTCGAAGGCGTGGCCCCCGCCGAGCGCCCGCTGGTGGAGAAGGCGCTCGGGAAGCTCGGCGGCTCGCTGGAGAGCGCGCTCTCCAGCTTCGTCCACGACCGGGCCCAGGACGTCGTCGCCTCTCCGGCCTTCCAGACGATCTGGGCCGACGCCAACCGGGCCATCCACACCTCCCTCGACCGGGCCCTGACCGGTGACGAGGACGGGGCGGTGAAGATCGAGACGGACAGCGTGACGATCGACCTGGCACCCGTCATCGACCGGGTGAAGGAACGTCTCGTCGACTCCGGGCTCACGGTCGCCTCCAACATCCCCGAGATCCACACCGACTTCACGGTCCTGCGCTCCGACGACATCGGGAAGGCGAAGACCGGCTTCGCGCTGCTCCAGACGCTGGGCGTGTGGCTGCCGGTGATCGCCGTGCTGTGCGTGGCGGGCGGGGTGCTGCTCGCGGTGCGCAAGCGCCGGGCGCTGGTCGCCGGGGCCCTGGGCTTCGCGGTGGCGGCCCTCGTCCTCGGGATCGCCCTCACGGTCTTCCGTACGGTCTACCTCAACGCCCTGCCCGCCTCGGTCTCCCCGGCGGCGGCCGGCGCGGTCTACGACACCCTGATCCGCTTCCTGCGCACCTCGGTCCGGGTCTTCGCGGTGATCGGCGTCCTCGTCGCGCTGGTCGCCTGGCTCTCCGGGCCGAGCCGCCCGGCCGTCCTGGTGCGCGGCCTGTGGCACTCGGGCATCGCCGCCAGCCGCACGACCGCGGACCGGTCGGGGATGCGGCTGGGCCCGGTCGGCCCGTTCGTACGGCGCTTCCACACCTGGATCGTGTGGATCCTGGTGGCGGCCGCCGCGCTCGCCTTCGTCCTCTGGCCGCACCCGACCGGCTGGGTCGTGATCGGCCTGGCCCTGGCCCTCCTCTTCGCCCTGGCGGTGACGGACTTCCTCGCGGCGGAACCGGCGGAGCCGGCCGAGGCCGAGCGGTCCGGGAAGCCCGGCGGACCGGGGGAGCCCGGCGGACCGCGGGAGCCCGGCGCACCGGACGGACCGGGGGAGCCGGAGGGTCCGGGGGCGCCGGAGGGGCCGGGAAGGCCGGACGGCCCGGCAGTGCCGAAGGCGCCGGAGGGCCCGCGCGGCGCCGGGACGGCCTAGGGGAGCCGCGCGGCGAGGCCGTCGAGCAGCGCGGCGAGGCCGAACGCGAAGGTGTCGTCGGGCGCCTCGGCGTACGCGGCGGCGGCCGTGTCCATGGCGTCGACACGGGCCTTGAGGCGGGGGAACCGCGAGGCGGCCTCGGCGGCCTCCTTCATCGTGGCGGCGAAGACCTCCTCGGGGTCGCGGCCCTCGCGCTGGATCCGGCGGGTGAGGGCGGCGGTGGCGGAGGCGCCGGAGGCGTTGCCGAGGACGTACGTGAACACGGCGGCGGCGGCGCGGTCGGCCTCGGAGCCGGTGAAGCCCGCCGCCTCGTAGACGGCGAGGCTGTGGTCGTCGTGCCGGGCCTTGGCCTCGCCGTGGAAGAGGTGCGTGGCGAGGGCCTGCACGAGCCACGGGTGGCGGGTGAACACGGCGTGCAGGTCGCCGGCCATGGCGGTGGCGGCGGTGCGCCAGTCGACGGCGGCGAGGTCGGGAAGCCCGATCTCGTCCCAGACGCGGTCGCCGGCGAGGGCGACCAGGTCGTCCTTGTTCTTCACGTGCCAGTAGACGGCGGTGGCGGCGGAGTTCAGGCGCTGCCCGAGGGCGCGCATGTTGAGTCCTTCCAGGCCGTCCTCGTCGAGGAGCTCGACGGCGGTGGTGACGATCTGGTCGCGGGTGAGGGCGGGGCGGGGCATGGGGTCACGATAGGTCACCCGGGCGAGGACTGCACTTAGTTCAAGAAGACTCTTGTACTTAGTTCAAGAAAACTCTTGCACTTAGTTCAAGCTGCTCTCTATGGTTCTGGCAACGCCACTTGAACTAAGTGCAAGTGGGACCCGGACAGAGAAGCACGAGGACCCGTCATGAACGCGCCCACCGCCACCGCCGTCGTCGCCGCCGTCGCCCAGATCTCCGTCGCCCTCGCCTTCCTGAGCATCCCCCTCCTGCGCCACCGCTTCGGCCCCGCCGCCAAGGCCGCCGCCTGCACCGAACTGGGGCGCCAGGGCGTCCGCCCCCAGGTCCTGGAGGAGAACGGCCTCCGCTTCGACGCGAGCGGCCACGAGTGGTGGGCCCCCGGCGCCTTCGCCGCCGTCAACCTCGCCGTCGCCGCCCTCAACCTGGCGGGCGGCTCCTGGGGCACCACGCTGACCTGGGTCTTCTCCTCGATCGCCTTCCTCGCCAACCTCGCGATCCTGCACAGCCAGCTCGGCGCCGCGCGGTCCGTCGCCGCCGCCTTCCGCCGCAAGGGCGACCCCGAGCTGGTCCGTATCGACGTCCCCGCCTTCCTCAAGGCCGCCGAGGGCGCCTTCCCGGCCTGGACCCGCACCCTCCAGAACGTGCGGCACGCGTTCGTCTTCGCCGGCTCCGCGCTCGCCGTCACGGCGGTCACCCTCGTCTGACCCCCTCCGCCGGCCCTCCCCCGCGACTCCGGTCAGGATTCGAGAAGCGGGCCCGCGTTCCGCCAACTACCTTGATCCGTATGGACATCACCATCCACACCACCGTCCTCCCGCACGAGGACCCCGACGCCTCCCTCGCCTTCTTCCGCGACGTCCTCGGCTTCGAGGTCCGCAGCGACGTCGGCCAGGGCAAGATGCGCTGGATCACCGTCGGCCCCGCCGGACAGCCCGGCACCTCGATCCTCCTCGCCCCGCCGGCCGTCGACCCGGGCATCACCGAGGACGAGCGCCGCACCATCACCGAGATGATGGCGAAGGGCACGTACGGCTGGATCCTCCTCGCCGCTCCCGACCTCGACGCCGTCTTCGAGAAGGTCTCCGCCGGCGACACCGAGGTCGTCCAGGAGCCGACCCGGCAGCCCTACGGCGTCCGCGACTGCGCCTTCCGCGACCCGGCCGGCAACCTGATCCGCATCCAGGAACTGGGCTGAGACCCGGAGGGGGGAACCGGCATGTGCCATCCCGCATGGGCGGCGGCCCGCACCACGGCGGTACGGCTCCAGGCGCTGAGGGACCTGCGCAGGATCCGCGACCGCATCGACCGCGAGTACGCCCGCCCGCTCGACGTACCGGCCCTGGCCCGGGCCGCGGGCCTCACCGCGGGGGCCCTGCACCGCAGCTTCACCCAGGCGTACGGCACCACCCCGTACGCCTTCGTCACCGCACTCCGCACGACCCGGGGAAGCGCCACCCGGGGAAGAAACCGATGGGGGACGACCGCATGACGACCGCACCCGCGCCGAGGCCCCGCGAGGAACGCCTCAAGGACACCCTGACCCGGCTGGAGACCGACGTGGACCTCTGGGTGGCCACCCAGGGCCACCTCGTCCCGCTCTCCTTCCTCTGGGACGGCGCCGGCGTCCTGATCTCCACCCCGCGCGCCTCCCTCACCGGCCGCAACCTGCTGGCCGACGGCCGCGTCCGGCTCGCCCTCGGCCCCACCCGCGACGTCGTGATGATCGACGGCACCGCCGAGCCCGTGGACCTCGCCGACCTGCCCGCCGGCACCGGCGACGCCTTCGCCGCGAAGACCGGCTTCGACCCGCGCGAACTGGCCCAGCCGTACCAGTACTTCCTGATCCGGCCCCGCCGCGTCCACGCCTGGCGCGAGGCCGACGAACTCGACGGCCGCACCCTGATGCGCGACGGCGCCTGGCTCGCCTGAGCCGGCCCGTCAGTTTCGGAGAAGCGCCCGGAAACCCCGGAACCTAGCCTGGAGAACACCACCGGGACCACGCACGACACCGGGAACACGCACCACAGCTGGACCACGCACCACATCGGGACCACGCACCACACCGGGAAAGACGCACCACACCGGGAAAGACGCACCACAGCGGCACGGACCACGACGAGGGGAAACGACCATGGCCACCAAGAGCACCAAGTCCTACGACGGCTTCACCGAGGACGAGCGGGACGCGATGAAGGAGCGCGCGAAGGAGCTGAAGACCACCAAGGGCCGCCCCTCCGCCCGCGCCAAGGCCGACGGCGAGGCCGACCTCCTCGCCAAGGTCGCCGAGATGGCCGACGAGGACCGTGCCCTGGCCGAGGGCGTCCACGCCCTGGTCAAGAAGGTCGCCCCCGACCTCACCTGCAAGACCTGGTACGGCATGCCCGCCTACGCCAAGGACGGCAAGGTCGTCTTCTTCTTCCAGAGCGCCGCCAAGTTCAAGGCCCGCTACGCCACCCTCGGCTTCAGCGACCTCGCCACCCTCGACGACGGCGACATCTGGGCCACCTCCTTCGCCCTCACCACGCTCACCCCCGAGGTCGAGTCCCGCATCGAGGCCCTCATCAAGAAGGCCACCGCGGCCTGACGGCCCCCGTCCCCGCGGCCTGACCGCTCCCGTCCCCGCGGCCCCGCGGGCCCCGGCCCGGAGCGCTCGCCGCTCGCGTCAGACCGCCCGCATTCCCGCCCTGTGGTCCCCGTACCGGGGGGCCCAGGCGAGTTCGCGGGTGGCCTTCGCGTGCGAGACGCGCAGGTGGGTGTCGAGCATCAGGGCGCCCAGGTAGGGGACGGCCAGACGGAGCAGCCGGCCGGGGAGCCGGAGCCGGGAGCCGCGGGCGGCGGCCAGCTCGCCCCAGGTGGACGGCCGGTCGTCGACGATGTTGTACGCCTCGCCCGCCCGGCCCCGCTCCAGCGCCGCGACCGTCGCCGCGGCCGCGTCCTCGACGTGGACCCACGACATGGTCCCGCCGCCGCCCAGCGAGACGGGGAACGGGCGGCTGCCCGGCGTCGGGTCGAACCAGGTGCCGGGGCCGTAGAAGACGCCGTACCGCAGCGCCGTGCCCGCCACGTGGCCGGCGGCGAACAGCCGCTCCTCCGCCTCCACGAGGCCCGTGATCACATGGTCCGCGACCGTGCCGTTCCGGACGCCGAACGGGTCCTCCTCGGTGACCGGCCGGTCACCGTGGTCGTGGTAGCCGTACCCCAGGACCAGCGACTGGGTGACGAACCGGGCCGCCCCGAGCACCCCCGCCGCCTCCAGCAGGTGCGCCGTGCCCCGCTCCCGCAGCACATTGCTCGGATCGTCCGCCGTGAGCCTCAGCCGCGGAGCCTTGAGCGCGGTCAGCTGGTGGACCACCGCGTCGGCGGTCAGCCCGTCCAGCGCCCGCAGCAGGCCCTCCCGGTCGAGCGCGTCCGCGCGGACGGGCGTCGCGCCCAGCGCGCGTACCGTCTCCGCCGACCCCTCCGAACGGGCCAGGGCCATCACCTCGTGCCCCTCCCGGGTCAGGGCGCGGGTCAGCGGGCGTCCGATGGCGCCGGTCGCGCCGGCGAGCAGGATCCTCATGGTCAACAACCTCCTGGTGGCTACAGAAGAGAAGGTTGGCCAGACCCGCAGTCCGTGACATCCCCGCCCACCGGAAGGCGTGTGATGCGCGTCACGCACCCGGCGTCCCGATCGCTCCGGACGCCGGCCTCGGATGCCCTCACCCGTCCTCCGGCCGCCCCGCCCCCAGGAGTTCGCCGGCCATCAGGCCGGCCTGGAAGCGGGAACGCGCGCCGAGGGCGGTCATCAGGGCGGCCACCCTGCGGCGGTAGGTGCGCAGGGAGAGGCCGAGGAGACGGGACGCCGTCTCGTCGGTGTGGCCGGCCGCCAGCGAGCGCAGGACGGCCCGTCCGTCGGCGTCGAGGCGCGGAAGCGGCGCCCGCAGGTGGACGGTGAGCTCCGCCGCGGTCTCCCAGGCCGTGCCGAACAGGGCCCGTACGCCGTCCACCACGCCCGGTTCCCGGAGCACGCTGTACGTACGGGGTCCTCCGCCCGGCGGGCGGGGACCGGCGAGCACGGCGAGGCGCCGGTCGACGACGATCGCCTCCTGGGCCGGGGGAGCGGGCGAGATCCGCACCTCGGCCCCGGCGGCGGCGAGACGGACGAGCAACTCCCGCCCGCCGGAGGCCAGGAGGGCGTCGGGCCCGTACAACTTCCGTACGACGAGCCCCTCCGCGACCTCGGTCCGGGAGCCGGCCGCCGTCGCCGCGGCCGCCGACCAGGTCCCGGCCTCCCCGGCGGCGCACAGGAACTCCCGCCGGGCGCCCGCGAAGAGCGCGCCCGCCCGCCGCGCCAGCTCCTCCTCGCCCCGCAGCGTCACGATCCCCGTCGTCATGGCACCAACCTGCCACCCGCTCGCCGCCGGCACGACGGTTCCCGAGGATCCGTGTCATGACGACAGCCCACGGCACGCCGCCTTCCCCCTTCCTCCTCGGCGGAGACCTCCCCGTCGCCCGCATGGGCTTCGGGACCATGCGCCTCCCGGCCCGGGAGCTCGCCGGACCCGCCAACGACCCGGCCGCCTCGATGGCCGTCCTGCGGCGGGCCGTCGAACTCGGCGTCGACCACATGGACACCGCATGGTTCTACTTCCACGGCGCCCTCTCCGCCCACGGCCTGATCCGCGAAGCCCTCCACCCCTACCCCGAGGGCCTGGTCCTGGCGGCCAAGGTCGGCCCCGTCCGTCACCCCGACGGCACCTGGGGCGCCCCCGCGGGCCCCGCCGAACTCGTCGAGGGGGTCCACCGCACCCTGCGCGAACTGCGCCGTGACCACCTCGACCTCGTCTACCTGCGGCTCCACGGCGACGAAGGCGAAGGCCCCGCCCTCACCGACCGCTTCGCCGCCCTCGCCGCCCTCCGCGACGAGGGCACGATCCGCCACCTGGGCCTCAGCAACACGACCGTCGCCCAACTCGACCGGGCCCAGGACATCGCCCCGGTGGCGGCGGTCCAGAACATGTACGCCCTCTTCCACCGCCCGCACCCGGACGTCCTCGACGCCTGCACCCGCCGCGGCATCGCCTTCGTCCCCTTCTTCTCCCTGGAGACGTTCGGCCGCCCCGAACCGACCGAACCCCTCTCCCGCATCGCCGCCCGCCACGGCGCCACCCCCGCCCAGGTCAAACTCGCCTGGACCCTGGCCCAGTCCCCCGCCCTCCTTCCCATCCCCGGCACGACCTCCCTCACCCACCTCGCGCGGAACCAGGCCGCCCCCACCGTCCCCCTCACCCCCCAGGACCTCTCCGACCTCACCGACCTCCCCCACCACTGACCGGCGCGCCCGCTTCCGTCGCCTCGCGGCCCGGCGTGCGGGGGCGACGGAAGCGGGTAACGTCTTCGGCATGTTCTTCCAGGCGCCCATGTTCGAGTGAGCGCGTGACGGGCCTCCGCCGGCGCCCTTCGGCGTCGACCCCCGTCCCCACCGACGAACCCGCAGATCACTCCACATCCACTACCGGGAGAACCCGTGACCGACAGCAAGAACATCAACAACCCCGTGGGCCAGGGCGGAGGCCAGCGCAAGAGGCAGTCCCGCGCCGAGCGCCAGAACAACGGGCCGCACCGCAACCTCGACCGCCAGGGCGCCGCCGACCGCAAGGCGGAGCTGCTGCGCAAGATGCGCGAGAAGACGGGCACGGCCGAAGGCGGCGCACAGACGGACGGCGACACCCCGCAGAGCTGACACCCCGCCCTCCCGGGCCGGGCCACCCTCGAACCCGCCCTCCCCGCGCCCGGCCGGCACCCGCCCCCGCCCCGGGAGGCGGATCGTCGGCGTGTGCCCGGGACCGCGGCAGGTGCCCTCTGTCGCGGGTCTCGCGGCAGGGGCTGTCCGCACCGGTGGTGACCGCTGCACACCGTGCCGAAGGGCACGGCTGGGGCAGGCGCTCGGCACGGTGACGGTCGCCTCACGCGCCGGCCGTCGCGGGGTCGTCGACGAAGTTGGTCACGAGCTTGACGAAGGCGTCCTCCTGCTCGAAGAAGATGACGTGGCCCGCGTCGATCTCGGCGTATGAGCTGTCGGCGATGGCGGCGTGGAGGGCTCGGCTGTGCTCGACGGGGACGGTGATGTCCTGGGTGCCTCCGATCACGAGCGTGGGGGCCTCGATGCGGGGCAGCAGGGGCCGGATGTCCACCCTGAGGTCGTAGGCGATGTGGCGCAGGGTGCCGCGGGTGGGCGGCATGTTGGGGATGAGGGCCTCGAACTGTTCGCGGCCGATGGAGTTGAGGAATCCGCGGCTGAAGCCGGTCATCGCCACCGCGCGGCCGAAGGAGGCGGGGTCGGAGGTGCCGAGGTCCTGCCAGAGGGTGAAGAGGCTGCGCAGGTACTCGTCGCTGTCGGTGTGGGCCCAGCCGGCGACCAGGATCAGGCGTCGCACCAGGTCGGGGCGCAGGGCGGCGACGGTGGCGGCGACGGTGGAGCCCATGGAGAAGCCGAGCAGGTCGACGGGCCCGTCCGCCGCGTCCTCGATGACGGCGATGACCTGGGCGGCGAGCCCTTCGGCGGTCAGCGGAGCGCCGTCGTCGTCGGTGGCCTCGGTGCCGGAGAGGTCGGGAGTGATCACCGTGCGGTGCGGGGTGAACCGGGGCGCCGTCTGCCCCCAGTTGACGGCGGCGCCCGCCGACCCGGTGCCATGGACCAGGACCAGGGCGGGACCCGAGCCGGTCTTCTCGTAGTGGACCTGCGCGCCGTCGACGGAGACGATGGCCATGGGGTGCTCCCTGCTGCTGTGTCGACCGGGGCGTTCGTGCTCCGGCCAGACCCACGGTGCCGCCGCTGGGAGAGGGTCGGGAGAGCCCTCCCTGCCCTGGGATCGGCAGTCCCTGTCTGGGCCCCGGACCGTCCGGCAGGATGACCGTATGAAGATCGACCGTGAGGCACTCGCCGATTTCCTGCGCCGCTCCCGTGACCGGGTACGGCCCCAGGACGCCGGCCTGCCCGTCGGACCGCGGCGGCGGACGCCGGGCCTGCGCCGCGAGGAGGTCGCCCAGCTCGCCGGCATGTCGGCCGACTACTACATCCGCCTCGAACAGGCTCGCGGCCCGCAGCCCTCGCCGGAGATGCTCGCCGCCCTGGCGCGCGCCCTGCGCCTGTCCGACGACGAACGCGACCACCTCCACCTCCTCGCCGGCCGGCGCCCGCCCGCAGCCCGGACCACGGGCGACCACGTCGGACCCGGGCTGCTGCACCTGCTGGACCAGCTGCCCGCCACCCCGGTCCAGGTGCTCGGCGACCTCGGTGACGTCCTGGCCCAGAACGCGATGGCCGAAGCCCTGCTGGGCGGTGTGTGCACGGTGTCCGAGCACGGCCGCAACGTGGTCTGGCGCTGGTTCGCCGACCCGGCCCAGCGCGCCGCGTACCCGGCGGAGGAGCACGACTACTACAGCCGGCTGCACGTGGCGGACCTCCGGGCGGCCGTGGGCAGAAGAGCCGGCGACCCCGCCGCGACGCGCCTGGTGCAGCGGCTCCTGGGGCTCGGAGAGGAGTTCGCGGCCCTGTGGGAGCTGCACGAGGTCTCCGTACGCAGGGCCTCGCGCATGCGCGTCGTGCACCCGCTGATCGGCCCGGTCGAGCTGGACTGCCAGGTCCTGCTCGCCCCGGAGGGAGACCAGCGCGTGGTCCTGTACACCCCGCCCGTCGCCAGTGACACCGCCGAACGCCTCGCCCTCCTCAAGGTCGTGGGCACCGGCCAGTTCACCGCGTCCGGCTGACGGGCAGCACACGGGGGCGCATGGCGGAGAGGTCTCGACGACAGCGATGCCCCAGGTCTCTGACCTGGGGCATCGTCATGGAGCGGAGGACGGGAAGCGAACCCGCGCCACAAGCTCGGGAATCACCGACGCCCGTCTCGATCAGCTGTGGTCCGATCTGTGGAAACGCTTCTCGGTACGGCATTCCTCGCCGGTCCCGAGACGCCCGTGTCGACCGCTGTTCACCGCCCCGAGGGGCACGGCCGGGCCACGCTGCCCGAGGCCGACGCTTGCGCGTCCTCGTCGGACAGGAAGGTGTCGAGCTCCCCGAAGTCGGCCGCCTGGAAGGGATGGGTGCTGGGCTGCGGTGATGTTGCGGCGGCGCAGGGGGACGCCTCTTCCGGAGCGGAGAACGGCGAGGTCAGGTCGATGAGAGGGTCCTCTTTCTCGTGGGTCCGTGAACGCGTCTGGGGTGCCGCGACCGAGCACGGGGTCCTACAGCTTGCTCATCTTGGCGTACGGACTCAGGATCCGCTCCTGCGCCGAGCCGAAATCCACGACCGCCGCGATCCCGTCCTCGATGCCGACGACCCGGCCGAGGCCGTGCACGTCGTGTGTGACTTGGTCGCCTACGGCGAACCGCTTGGGAGGCAGCGCGACCGGGGCTTTGAAGGGGCTGGTGGGCAAGAAACGCTTCGGTGCACTGGGCTTTGTCATTGCTGCCAGTATGCGCCCGCGTAGCTGAGAAGAGTCTCGCCGAGAAGCAAAAGCCCCAGGTCTCCGACCTGGGACTTCATAAGAAGAGCGGATGACGGGAATCGAACCCGCGCCACAAGCTTGGGAATCACCGCTCCGAAGCGCACGGCTGGGGCACGGTCGGCTGAGCGGCTCGGATGGTGATCGAGGGTGGCGGCCAGTTGCTCCTCTCATGCCAGGACGAGCGACCGCCCAGTGCCAGTGGGCCGACCGCAGCCCCAGAGTCCGGCGTGTGCGCCGGGGCGGCGGGGCGGCGGCCCGAGTCCGGCGTGTGCGCCGGGGCGGCGGGGCGGCGGCCCGTGACGGCATCGGCCTTCTGATCGTTGTCGGGGCGCATCCTCTCCACGGCATCGGTGGGCGGTCGCTGCGTGGCGGAGCACCCACCGCATTCCGCGGTGGCTGCTCCGCCCTTCCTTCTCCGCGGCCTTCGGACCCCGAGGGCTGGAGCGAATCCGTGTAGACCGAGGGGGCCACATGCCCGAGGAACGCCTTGATCCCGCCCTGCTCAGGTTGTGCGGCGTTCTCGCTGTGGGTGCCTTCGCTCCGCTGCTCGACAGCACGATCGTCTCCGTCGCGGTCGATGCCCTCGCCGACGACCTCGACGTCCCGACGACGACCGTGCAGTGGGTGAGTACCGCCTACCTGCTGGCGTTCGCGATGGTCATGCCGATGAGCGGCTGGGCGGGTGACCGGTTCGGTACGCGGCGGGTCTGGCTGGGCGCGCTGGCCCTGTTCTCCGTCGGTTCGCTGCTGTGCGCCTGCGCCTGGAGCGCCGGGTCGCTGATCGTGTTCAGAACTTTGCAGGGGGCCGGTGGAGGGCTGATGATGCCGGTCCTGCAGACCATCGTCATCCGGGCCTGCGGCGGCCGACAGGTCGGGAGGCTCATCGCGGTCGTCTCCTTGCCGGCTCTCCTCGGTCCAGTCCTGGGTCCGGTGTTCGGCGGGCTGCTGCTCGGTCATTTCGACTGGCGCTGGATCTTCTACGTCAACCTGCCCGTCTGCGCGCTCGCGCTGTTCCTCGCCTGGCGAGGCTTGCCCCCGGATACCCGCCGGCGGGCTTCCCGCCTCGATGTCGTGGGGTTGGTGCTGGTCTGCCTGGGCCTGACCGCGCTCGTGTACGGGCTCTCGCAGTGCGGCGGCCAGGACGCCGAGGGAGAAGGGCGGGCACTCCTGCCGATGGCGGCGGGGGCCGTCCTGGTCGTCGCATTCGTCGGACGGAGCCTGCGGAGCAGTGCGCCCCTCATCGACATGCGTCTGTTTCGGCTGCGCTCCTTCGCCGCGACGTCGGTGCTGATGTTCGTCGGCGGTTCGACCATGTACGGAGGGCTGTTCCTGCTGCCCTTGTACTGCCAGCTCGTACTCGACAAGGGCGTCGTCGCCACCGGCCTCCTGCTCGTTCCGCAGGGCATTGGCGCGCTGGCGGCGCGGGTGGCCGGTGTGCTCACCGACAGGATCGGGCCGCGTCCGGTCGTGGTGACCGGCCTGCTGCTGAGCGCGGTCGCGACGTGGCCCTTCGCCGCCTCGGTGGGTGAGGGCTCGATCGTCGGTGTCGCTCTGTTCTTCCGTGGTCTCGGTACGAGCGCCGTCAGCCTCGCCGTCACGGTCGGCGCCTATCAGGGACTGGACGACTCCGAGGTCGCGGACGCCAGCACCACAACGCGCATCCTCCAGCAGCTCGGCGGCTCCTTCGGCATCGCCGCCCTTGCCGTCCTGCTCCAGCGCGGAGGCCACACCGCCACGGCCTTCGCCCACGCCTTCGGCCTGACAGCCGCCCTTGCCCTCTGCGCCGTCATCGCGGCGGCACTGCTGCCTGGCCACCGAGCCGCGGCCTCAGCGCCTCTGGCACCAGCCGAAGGACGACCCTGACGGCCACGCCGCCGCCCTCCGCCGGCCCGTCCGTCAAGCCGGCGGCCGGAGGGCTCCCGGACAGGCCGCGCGTGACGGGAAGGGCCAGATGATCACCCGTCGCGTGACCTATGCCCGCACGTCCCTGTTGACCGGGCATGAACATCGAGAGGATCCGTCACCTCGCCTTCGACGGCTTCGGCTACCGGTGCCGGATCGTCGAGAACGCCGCTCCCGCCACCGAGCCCGTCGTCGTGCTCGGCGGCGCCTTCCAGGACATGTACGCCTATCAGCGGCTCGAAGCGCGCTGGCTGGAGTCCGCGACCGTCATCAGCGTGGACCTGCCGGGATCGGGCGCGGCCGATGTACTGCCCGCCTCGTTCGGCTTCGACTTCCTGACCGGCGCCTTGGCGGACCTGCTGGACCAGCTGGGCCTGGGACGGGTGAACCTCTTCGGGGCCTCCTACGCCATGCCGATCGCCTACGGCCTGGCCCAGGAGCATCCCGAACGCGTCGCCCGTCTGGCCCTGGTGGGCGCCGCTCCCGTCTACCCGCCGGACCAGCGCGCCGCGCTGCGGACGATGGCCGACGCCCTGGAGTCCGGAGACGCCGGCGCCTACGCCCGAATGAGCATCGCAGCCCTGTTGTCCTCCGCCGAGCGGGACGTCCACAAGCGCGCCGTCGTCACCCGCGTCCTCGCCCGCACGATGGGATCGGTCACGCAGGCCGACATCCCCCGGCATCTCGCCTCGACCTACCGTGTCATCGACTGGCAGGGGCTACGGCCCGGCGGTGTCCGGGACGTTCCGGCGCTGGTCTTCACCGGAGAACACGACAGCCTCACCCACCCCGGCCTCGGGCGCGAGGTCGCCGCGACCATCGCCGGAAGCGTCTTCACCCTGATCCGGGGCGCCGACCACCTCTGCCACCTCGAACGCCCCTCGGAGATGTCCCAGTTGCTGGATCGCTTCTTCACCGATCAGCCCCTCGACGACCTGCCGTACCTCACCGCCCTCGAGGACCACGCCAGGCCGGCCGCCCTGGTCCCGTGACGGCTCCGGAGGCCCACGACCAGTCCGCCACCGCATCCCTCACCTACGAAGAGGCACAGATGACCGACCTCCGGCCCGGGACGGCCGACCACGGCTTCGTCCCCTACACGGAAGCCGTCCTCAGCACCCTGGCGCGCGATCCCGGCCTGCCCGCGATCATCTGCCCTGACCGCCGGCAGATCACCGCGGGCGAGCTGCGCGACAGCGTCCACCGGCTCGCCCGAGAGCTGATCACGCGTGGCGTCCGGCGCGGGCAGACCGTCTCGCTGCTCACCGGCAACACCGCTGAGGCGCTCGTCGCGCGCTACGCGGCCAACCTGGCCGGGGCGCGCGTGACACCCCTGTACGACGGGCTCAACGCGGGCGCCCTGGCGCACCTGGTGGACGTCGCCGACACCGAACTGCTGCTGGTCGACCCGACCCGGTACGCGGACCTGGACCGGCTGAAGCCGCTTCTTCACGTGCCGATGCTGGCGACGCTGGGCCCGCATCCGCACGCCGACGACATCCGCGCGGCGGCGGCCGGGCAGCCGTCGGCACCCGTCACCGTGCCCGTAGGCGCGGCCGACGACTGGTGCATCCGCCACACCGGCGGCACCACGACCGGGCTGCCGAAGAGCCTGCAGATGAAGCACGGACCGTACCGCCGCACCCTGGACCACCTGTGCACCCCCACGGGCGCCCCGCCCCGCTATCTGGCATGCACGCCGCTCACGCACATCGCGGGTCTCTGGGCGGACGTGGCGCTCCTCCAGGGCGGCTCCGTCGTCCTCCAGCCCGCCTTCGAGCCCGGCGAGGCCCTCGCGGCGATCGAACGCGAGCGGGTGACCCGGCTGTTCCTCCAGCCGCCTCTCCTGCACCAGCTCCTCGACCATCCCGCGCTGCCCGCCACCGACACCTCCAGCGTCCGGCAGGTCACCTACGGCGGCAGCCCGGCGTCGACGTCCAGGCTGCGGCAGACCGAAGGCGTCTTCGGCAAGGTGCTGCACAGCTGGTACGGGCAGAACGAGACGCTCGGGCTCACCGAGGTGGGCCCCGAAGAACACGACCGCGTCGGCCGGCACGGACAGATCACAGTCGGCCGCGCCATGCCCGGCGTCGAACTCCGCGTCGTCGCCCCGCACGGCGGCGCCCTCCCGACCGGCAGCGAAGGCGAGATCCACGCCCGCGCCCACAGCGCCATGAACGGCTACTGGAAGCAGCCCGAACTGACCGCCCGCGTACTGAGCGACGGCTGGGTGCGCACCGGCGACATCGGCTACCTCGACGACGACGGCTACCTCTTCCTCGCCGACCGAGGCCACGACACGATCACCGTCGACGGAACCCGCGTCTATCCCAGCGAGATCGAGGAGGTGCTGACGGCCCACCCCGCCGTCGCCCAGTGCGCCGTCTTCGGCATGCGCCACGACGGCACGTCCGAGCACGTCCACGCCGCCGTCGTGCCCGCCCGCGGCCACAGCGCCGACGCCGACGAGCTGCGCCGCTTCGTCGCCGCCCGCAAGAGCGGTCTCCATGTCCCCCACACGTTCCACGTCCTGAAGTCCATCCCGCTCAGCGGCATCGGCAAGCCCGACAAGCACGCACTCCGCCGGGCACTCTCCTGAGCGGCAGCCCCGCAGCGTAGGGGGATGAGGCCAGCTCACGTCGCTGAGGAGGAGCGGGCTCACGCGGAGGCCACGGCAGCCTCGAGAGATCTCGACAACGAAGAAGGCCCAGGTCAGAGACCTGGGCCTTCGTTCAAGAGCGGATGACGGGAATCGAACCCGCGCTACAAGCTTGGGAGTCACCGGCACCCAGCTCGACCACCGGGTGCCTGACCTGCGAAATCGTCCCGAGGTGCGGCGTCTCCGGCCACCTTGGGGTCACCTGGGCCGACCGCTGTTCACCGCTCCGAAGGGCACGGACGGGGCACGGGCTGGACCGGGCTTCGCGTGGGGTCTCGGCATGTCCGCCCGGATCACGGGAGCGATCCTGCGGCCGTTCGGCCGGCTGAGCGACACCCAGGTCATGCCTCTGCGGCGAGAGCCGACTCTCCGGTGACGAGCGGACGCACATGGGTCAGGAGCAGCTCCAGGAACCGGCCCGGGTGTCGGAACGCCGCGAAGTGGCTGCAGTCCTCGATCAGCGCGAAAGCCTTCACCGGCGCCTGGACGTCGTCGAAGAACCGGCGGGCGAGTTCCGGCGAGGTGAGGACGTCCTTCTCGCCCTGGAAGAGGAAGAAGGGGAGCTCGAACGTCGTGCCGTCCGCCCAGTCGTCGAACCCGGCGGTGCCCTGAGCGATCTGCTCCGAGAGGGTCATTCCCTTGAGGAAGCGCCCCAGCTCGCGCAGCGAGTGCAGCGGTGAGAACCACAGGGACCCCATGACGATCTTCTTCATCGTCTCCAGGGTCAGGGGGTCGCTGGTGGCCAGCAGCTTGGCGTGCATCGCGCGTTCGCGGGCCGTCCATTGACGCTCATCGGGGTGGAGCGCCTCGACCGCCGCCAGTTCCTTGCGCTTTCCGGCCGCGCGCAGCCGGGCGAGCAGGGCCTGGTGTACGGAGTTGTCGCGACCGGCGTCGTGGATGTTCTGGTCGGTGCCGACATATGCGGAGTAGCGCTCGGGGAACTCGCGGGCGAGCCGCAGGCCGAAGGCGCTTCCGTAGGAGTGGCCGAGCAGCGCGACCTTGTCGACGGCCAGACGGGTGCGGATGTGGTCGGTGACCTCGACCGCATCCGCGTAGATCCGGTCGAAGGTCATCTCGCCCTGACCTTCCGGACCGCTGCGGCCGAGGGTCTTGAGGGTGCCGCGCATGTCCCAGCGGACGATCGTGAAGTGCTTCTCCCAGGATCTCGTGCGCGGCCCGAAGATCGCGGTCGAGGCTCCGGGGCCGCCGTGCAGTTCCAGGACGACCGGATTGGCCAGGTCCTCGCCGCGGATCGAGATCCACTGCTCGATGCCGCCGATGCGGACGAAGCCCTGCTCGTCGATCCCGTTCCGGGAAGTGATCTTCATCAGGGAGTCGTTGCGTGAACGCTTGAGGGCGCGGTGGCCGAGGACGCCGATCGCGGGCGCGGCGAGGAGAGCAGCTGCGGAGGTGATGGCGATGGTGGCGATCATGACGACTCCCTGGTTCCCGCGAGGAAAACTGTATATGACGTAAACGATTGGCTATACGCTATAAACAGTTAGGGTGAGGTGTCAACGGATATCGGTGAAGGAGGCGCGGGTGGTCGCGAAGAAGTCCCCGAAGCAGGTCGACGTGAAGGCGAGCTTCGCGTTGCTCTGGGGTGAGCGGGAGCTGCCGAGCAGGGGCCCGAAGCCCTCGCTCACCGCGGGGCGGATCGCGGAGGCGGCCATCGGGATCGCCGACAGGGAGGGCCTGGCCGCGGTCTCGCTGGCGCGGGTCGCCAAGGAGTTCGGCGTCACCGCGATGGCGCTCTACCGGTACGTTCCCGGCAAGACGGAACTCCTCGACCTGATGGTCGACCTCGCGATCGGCCCCCCGGCAGCCGTCGCCGGCATCCCTGGCGGCTGGCGCCCGCAACTGACCGAGTGGGCGCGGCAGTGCCTGGCGATGTACCGCCGCCACCCGTGGATCCTGGCGGCGACCGGCACGCGCCGCCAGATGATGGGCCCTCATCAACTCGAGTGGCTGGACACGGCCTTGGCCGTGCTGGCCGGAACGGGGCTGTCCGCCCCCCAGCGACATGACACGTTTCTGCTGCTCGTGGGCCACATTCGTTATGTCGCTCAGCGGTACGTCGACCAGGACGAGGCCGCGAGCGAAGAGTGGGCGCGGCTGACGGCCGAGGTCATGGAGCGGCACGAGGAGCGCTTTCCCGCCCTGACGGAGGCGATCGCGGCGGGCGCCTTCGCTCCGCGGGACGGGAGCCCGCTGGACTTCGGCCTGGAGCGGATCCTCGACGGGGTGGCGGCCCTGATCCCCCGGTGAGCCGCTGGGGTCTCCGCGCCGACGGCGCCACCGGCGGCCGAGCCCTCGGCCAGGCGTGGTCGTCGCGGTGGGTGTCTCGGCGAACGACGAAGCCCCAGGTCGCTGACCTGGGGCTTCGTAAGGAGAGCGGATGACGGGAATCGAACCCGCGCTATAAGCTTGGGAAGCTCATGTTCTACCATTAAACTACATCCGCATTGCGGCCGGATGAGCCGGTCGCATCGTTGCACACTGTACCCCATGCGCCACTCGTGGCGTAGTTCGCCTCTCCTCGGTGGGTCGGAGTGCCGCGTGGAGGGTGTCCCGTTGATCCCCTAATGTGGCTTCCTCGTCCAGCATGTGTGTAGGGGAAGGGACTTGATGGGTTCCGTGGAACGCACCGTCGTCCGCTGTGCCGAAGGGCACGTGTTCAGTACCGCCTCGTTTCCGCTTCAGCAGCTCGGGGCCGGGCGGATCGGGCCCGGGCGGCTCATCCGGTGTCCGCGGTGTGCGCGGTTGAGGCACGCGGTGCCGGTGGAGGTCCAGCAGCGCTGACCTGGGCGGGGCGCGGAACCGGTCCCGATTGGGGAGGTCCGCGCCCTCTGCGTATCGTGGGGGCGTGCTTCTCTCAGACAAGGACATCCGGGCCGAGATCGATGCCGGGCGGGTGCGCATCGACCCGTACGACGAATCCATGGTGCAGCCGTCCAGTATCGACGTGCGCCTCGACCGCTTCTTCCGGGTGTTCGAGAACCACCGCTACCCGCACATCGACCCCGCCATCGAGCAGCTCGACCTGACGCGCGAGGTGGAGCCGGAGGGTGACGAGGCGTTCATCCTGCACCCGGGCGAGTTCGTGCTGGCGTCGACGTACGAGGTCATCACCCTGCCGGACGACATCGCGTCGCGGCTGGAGGGGAAGAGTTCCCTCGGGCGGCTCGGGCTCGTCACGCACTCGACGGCCGGGTTCATCGACCCGGGCTTCTCGGGGCACGTGACCCTGGAGCTGTCGAACCTCGCGACCCTCCCGATCAAGCTCTGGCCGGGGATGAAGATCGGGCAGCTGTGCATGTTCCGGCTGAGCTCGCCCGCCGAGTTCCCGTACGGCAGCGAGCGGTACGGCTCCCGGTACCAGGGGCAGCGGGGACCGACGGCCTCCCGTTCCTTCATGAACTTCCATCGGACCCAGGTGTGAGGCGGTAGCCGGACATGAGTGAAGTACGCGAGAACCTGACGTACGAGGGCTTCGGGACGGCCGTCCGCGAGCTGGCGCAGACCATCGCCGACGACGGCTACGAGCCTGACATCGTCCTCTCGATCGCCCGCGGCGGCGTCTTCGTCGCCGGCGGTCTGGCCTACGCGCTCGACTGCAAGAACATCCACCTCGTGAACGTGGAGTTCTACACGGGCGTGGGGACCACGCTGGAGATGCCGGTCATGCTGGCGCCCGTGCCGGACGCGATCGACTTCTCCGACAAGAAGGTCCTGATCACCGACGACGTCGCGGACACCGGCAAGACGCTGAAGCTGGTCCACGACTTCTGCGTCGACCACGTCGCCGAGGTCCGCTCCGCCGTCATCTACGAGAAGTCGCACTCCCTCGTGAAGTGCGAGTACGTGTGGAAGAAGACGGACGAGTGGATCAACTTCCCCTGGTCGGTCGAGCCGCCCGTCGTGAAGCGTGAGGGCCAGGTCCTCGACGCCTGAGCCTCCCCTGACGCGCGAAGGGCCCCCGCCGGGTTTCCGGCGGGGGCCCTTCGTGTGCCGTCGCTACAGCGTGCCGAGCTTGATGAGGCTCAGGAGGGCCGCCAGCTGGATGGCGGAGGCGCCGAGGGCCTTGGGCCACGGGAGGTCGTGGGAGCGGCTGACCATGAGGGTGAAGAGGGCGCCGGCGGCGAGCCAGGTGAGCCAGCCGATGACCTGGACCAGGCCGTTCTCGCCGCCCAGGAAGAGGGCGAAGAGGAGGCGGGGGGCGTCCGTGAGGGCCATGATCAGCATGGAGAGGCCGACCGTGGGCTGCCAGGCGCCGTCGCCGCCGAGCTGGCGGGCGAGGGTGTGGGTGACCGCGCCGAGGATCAGTCCGCCGACGACGAAGCCGACGCCGGTCATCAGGACGTACGGGATGGTGCTGGAGAGCGTCGCGTTCAGCACCTCCTCGCGGGCCTGGTCGAAGCCGAAGATCGCCAGCAGGCCGTAGAGGAAGGTGACGATCAGCGCCGGGCCCCAGACCGCGTGGTCGCGCATCCGGAGGAAGGTGTCCGCCGGGCGCAGCACGATGCCGCTCAGCAGGGCCTTCCAGCCGAGGCGCGGGCCCACCGGGGCCGGGGGAGCCTGGTGGCCGCCCTGCTGGCCGTAGGGGTCGTCGACGCTGAACATCTGGGTGTGGCCCGGGTTGTTCGCCGCCGCCGCGTGGTGGTGCTGCGCGTGCGGGTCGCCGAAGTACTCGGGCTCCCCGTAGGGCTGCTGCTGCTGTGGCTGTTGCTGCCACTGCTGCTGCGGGTACGCCTGCGGAGGCGTCGCGTTGTACCCGTACGGCGCCTGCTGCGGTCGATGCTGTTGCGGGGGGCGGTTGTCCCGGCCGCGTCCGTTCCTGAATCCAGCCACGTCCATGAACGTACCCGTTTCCGCGGGGGCCCCGCTCCTTCGGTGCTGAGCTGTGACATCCCCTAGGGGACCTCCGGGGGGTCCCGGGCCGCCGGACGGTCGCGCGGCCGCCGCGACAAAACGGACGGATCGTCTCGCTCGATGCGTGGTCCGTGGTGCCGTGGTGTCCGTGGCCTCCGTGGCCTCCGTGGTGTCCGTGGGGTCGGCAGCGAGACCCCGCTGGAGTCCTCCACGCTTCCCGGACATGGCGAAGGGCCGCCCCACCAGGTGGGACGGCCCTTCCGCGGCGCGGTGCCGTTACGCGACCGGCTCCGGCTCCTCGGCCGAGGGCTCCGGCTCCGGGTCGATCGGCGTCTTCACCGAGTCGAGCAGCAGCTGGGCCACGTCGACGACCTGGAGGCTCTCCTTGGCCTTGCCGTCGTTCTTCTTGCCGTTGACCGAGTCGGTCAGCATGACGAGGCAGAACGGGCAGGCGGTGGAGACGATGTCCGGGTTGAGGGAGAGGGCCTCGTCGACGCGCTCGGTGTTGATGCGCTTGCCGATCCGCTCCTCCATCCACATCCGCGCGCCGCCGGCGCCGCAGCAGAAGCCGCGCTCCTTGTGGCGGTGCATCTCCTGCTGGCGCAGGCCCGGGACGGCCGACATGATCTCGCGCGGCGGCGTGTAGACCTTGTTGTGACGGCCCAGGTAGCACGGGTCGTGGTAGGTGATGAGGCCGTCCACCGGGGTCACCGGGATCAGCTTGCCCTCGTCGATGAGGTGCTGGAGCAGCTGGGTGTGGTGGATGACCTCGTACTCGCCGCCGAGCTGCGGGTACTCGTTGGCGATGGTGTTGAAGCAGTGCGGGCAGGTCGAGACGATCTTCTTCGCCGACTTCGGCTTCTTCGTCGACTCGTCCTCGTCGTCCTCGCCGAACGCCATGTTCAGCATCGCGACGTTCTCCTGGCCGAGCTGCTGGAACAGCGGCTCGTTGCCCAGGCGGCGGGGGGAGTCACCGGTGCACTTCTCGTCGCCGCCCATGATCGCGAACTTGACGCCCGCGATGTGCAGCAGCTCCGCGAACGCCTTGGTGGTCTTCTTGGCGCGGTCCTCCAGGGCGCCGGCGCAGCCGACCCAGTAGAGGTAGTCGACCTCGGAGAGGTCCTCGATGTCCTTGCCGACGATCGGGACCTCGAAGTCGACCTCCTTGGTCCACTCGACGCGCTGCTTCTTGGCGAGACCCCAGGGGTTGCCCTTCTTCTCCAGGTTCTTGAGCATCGTGCCCGCCTCGGACGGGAACGCGGACTCGATCATCACCTGGTAGCGGCGCATGTCGACGATGTGGTCGATGTGCTCGATGTCGACCGGGCACTGCTCGACGCAGGCGCCGCAGGTGGTGCAGGACCACAGGACGTCCGGGTCGATGACGCCGTTCTCCTCGGCGGTGCCGATCAGCGGGCGCTCGGCCTCGGCGAGGGCGGCCGCGGGGACGTCCTTGAGCTGCTCCTCGGTCGCCTTCTCGTTGCCCTCCATGTCCTTGCCGCCGCCCGCGAGCAGGTACGGCGCCTTGGCGTGCGCGTGGTCGCGCAGCGACATGATGAGGAGCTTGGGGGAGAGGGGCTTGCCGGTGTTCCAGGCGGGGCACTGCGACTGGCAGCGGCCGCACTCGGTGCAGGTGGAGAAGTCGAGGAGGCCCTTCCAGGAGAACTGCTCGACCTGGGAGACGCCGTAGACGTCGTCCTCGCCCGGGTCCTCGAAGTCGATCGGCTTGCCGCCGGTCGTCATCGGCTGGAGCGCGCCGAGGGCGGTCTCGCCGGTGGCGTTGCGCTTGAACCAGATGTTCGGGAAGCCGAGGAAGCGGTGCCAGGCGACGCCCATGTTGGTGTTCAGCGAGACCACGATCATCCAGATGAACGAGGTGCTGATCTTCACCATGGCGGTGAAGTAGATGAGCGTCTGGAGGGTGGAGAGGGAGAGGCCCTTGAAGAGCAGGACGAGCGGGTACGAGGCGAAGTACGCGGCCTCGTAGTGCTCGACGTGGTGGATCGCGCCCTCCAGGCCGCGGAGCACGTAGATCGCGAGGCCGATGGTGAGGATCACGTACTCGACGAAGTACGCCTGGCCGGCCTTGGAGCCGGCGAAGCGGGACTTGCGGCCGGCGCGGCCGGGCAGGCTGAGCAGGCGGATCACGATCAGGACGGCGATGCCGAGGATCGTCATGACGCCGATGAACTCGATGTAGAGCTCGAACGGCAGGAAGCCGCCGATGATCGGCAGCGTCCAGTCGGCCTGGAAGAGCTGGCCGAACGCCTGCGCGAGGGTCGGCGGCAGGGTCAGGAAGCCGACGGCGACGAACCAGTGCGCGAAGCCGACGATGCCCCAGCGGTTCATCCGGGTGTGGCCCAGGAACTCCCGGACCAGCGTGACGCTGCGCTGGTAGGGGTTGTCCGTACGGGTCCCGGCCGGGACCGGCTGGCCGAGCTTGAAGTACGAGACGAACTGGCCGATGGCGCGAGCGAGCAGGGCAACGCCGACCACGGTCAGCGTCAGCGACACGATGATCGCGGCGAGTTGCATGACGGGCTCCTCGGGCGGGCCCGGGGAGCGGCGGGGGCGGCCTGTGCTCGCCTCACCCTCACCATCGCCCAGAGCCTACTAAGCGGTAACTTAATTAGTCCGTGCTGAGATTACCGGTACGGGCGCCCCTCTTGTAGCGGCCCTCGCGGTGATCTGTGTCGCTCAGGCAAGCCTTGCCGGACGGGCGGAGGCGCGCCGGAGGCGACGACGGCGGACTGCTGGAAGCGTACGCGCCAGGACGGCCAGGTCCATGCCGAGCCAGTGGTGGTCCACATAGTGGAGGTCGAGGAGCTCCCGCTCCTCCCAGGGCAGGTCGGAGCGGTCGCTGATCTGCCAGGGTCCGGTCAGCCCCGGGCGCACGGAGAGCCGGCGCCGGGCCTCGCCGGTGCACTCCCGGTGGGTGGGCGAGAGCGGGCAGGGGCCGACGAGCGACATCTCGCCCCGGACGACGTGCAGCAGCAGCGGCAGCGCGGCCAGCGGGCTCCTGGTGCGGAAGGTCAGCATGGTGAAGGGGCGGCCGTCCCGGCCCGCCACCGTGCGGCGGCGCAGCAGCGGGGTGCCGCCGGGGGCCTGGCCGCCCAGGGCGAGCGAGAGGGCGACGGCGGCGAGGAGGGGGGAGAGCACCAGCAGCAGCGCCGCGCCCCCCAGCAGGTCGAAGGCGCGCTTGAGGTCCAGCCCGCGGTGCGTGTGGTGCGTACGGTTCGCCGTCATGCCCCGGACCCCTCCGACTGAGATCATGGGATGTTCGTGGAATATGCCCGCTTTGCCCGACACGGGGCACCAGGACTCTGCCATTTCTCGCGTCGCGCGTCAGGGAGCGACGCGCTTCCCGCGTCTCTTTGAGTGAAGGGGCCGACGGAGAGTTGAGTCGCCTCGACTCAGCTCTGTTGACGTCGTGCGTCCCGTCATGCATCCTTGAGTCAGTTCCACTCAAGTCAGTCAGCTGGAGGAATCGAAATGGCACGTGCGGTCGGCATCGACCTGGGCACGACTAACTCCGTCGTCAGCGTTCTGGAAGGCGGCGAGCCCACCGTCATCACGAACGCGGAGGGCGCCAGGACCACGCCGTCCGTCGTCGCCTTCGCCAAGAACGGCGAGGTGCTCGTCGGCGAGGTGGCCAAGCGCCAGGCCGTCACCAACGTCGACAGGACCATCCGGTCGGTCAAGCGCCACATGGGCACCGACTGGAAGATCGAGATCGACGGCAAGAGCTTCAACCCGCAGCAGATGAGCGCCTTCATCCTGCAGAAGCTGAAGCGCGACGCCGAGGCGTACCTGGGCGAGAAGGTCGTCGACGCGGTCATCACCGTCCCGGCGTACTTCAACGACTCCGAGCGCCAGGCCACCAAGGAGGCCGGTGAGATCGCGGGCCTCAACGTCCTGCGCATCGTCAACGAGCCGACCGCGGCCGCCCTGGCCTACGGCCTCGACAAGGACGACCAGACGATCCTCGTCTTCGACCTCGGTGGCGGCACCTTCGACGTGTCCCTCCTGGAGATCGGCGACGGCGTCGTCGAGGTGAAGGCCACCAACGGTGACAACCACCTCGGTGGCGACGACTGGGACCAGCGCGTCGTCGACTACCTGGTGACCCAGTTCAAGAACGGTCACGGCGTCGACCTGGCGCTCGACAAGATGGCCCTCCAGCGTCTGCGCGAGGCCGCCGAGAAGGCGAAGATCGAGCTCTCGTCCTCGACCGAGACCTCCATCAACCTGCCCTACATCACGGCCTCCGCCGAGGGCCCGCTGCACCTGGACGAGAAGCTCACGCGCGCCCAGTTCCAGCAGCTCACCTCGGACCTGCTGGAGCGCTGCAAGGTCCCGTTCCACAACGTCATCAAGGACGCGGGCATCGCCCTCTCCGAGATCGACCACGTGGTCCTGGTCGGCGGCTCGACCCGCATGCCGGCCGTCGCCGAGCTCGTCAAGGAGCTGACCGGTGGCAACGAGGCCAACAAGGGCGTGAACCCGGACGAGGTCGTCGCCATCGGCGCCGCCCTCCAGGCCGGTGTCCTCAAGGGCGAGGTCAAGGACGTCCTGCTCCTCGACGTCACCCCGCTGTCCCTCGGCATCGAGACCAAGGGCGGCATCATGACCAAGCTCATCGAGCGCAACACCACGATCCCGACCAAGCGGTCCGAGATCTTCACGACGGCCGAGGACAACCAGCCGTCCGTGCAGATCCAGGTCTACCAGGGCGAGCGCGAGATCGCGGCGTACAACAAGAAGCTCGGCATGTTCGAGCTGACCGGCCTCCCGCCGGCCCCGCGCGGCGTCCCGCAGATCGAGGTCGCCTTCGACATCGACGCCAACGGCATCATGCACGTGACCGCGAAGGACCTGGGCACGGGCAAGGAGCAGAAGATGACCGTCACCGGCGGCTCCTCGCTGCCGAAGGACGAGGTCGACCGGATGCGCCAGGAGGCCGAGCAGTACGCGGAGGAGGACCACCGCCGCCGCGAGGCCGCCGAGTCCCGCAACCAGGGCGAGCAGCTCGCCTACCAGACCGAGAAGTTCCTCAAGGACAACGAGGACAAGGTCCCGGGCGACGTGAAGACCGAGGTCGAGGCATCTCTCGCCGACCTGCGGGAGAAGCTGAAGGGCGAGGACTCCGCCGAGATCCGCACCGCCACCGAGAAGCTGGCCGCCGTCTCGCAGAAGCTCGGCCAGGCGATGTACGCGGACGCCCAGGCCGCGCAGGCCGGCGCCCCCGCCGGTGAGGCCAAGGCCGACGACGACGTGGTCGACGCCGAGATCGTCGACGACGAGCCCAAGAAGGACGGTCAGGCGTGAGCGAGGAGACCCCGGGCTTCGAGGAGAAGCCCGACGTCCCCTCCGGCGACGCCGCCGAGGCCGCCGAGTCCACCGAGGACACGGCGGCCCCGGCCGGGGACGCGAACAGCACGCCGGCGGCCGACGCCGGCCTCACCGCCGCCCTGGACCAGGCCCGTGCCGCGCTCTCCGAGCGCACCGCGGACCTCCAGCGGCTCCAGGCCGAGTACCAGAACTACCGGCGCCGGGTCGAGCGGGACCGGGTCACGGTCAAGGAGATCGCCGTGGCGAGCCTCCTGTCCGACCTGCTCCCGGTCCTCGACGACGTCGGCCGGGCCCGGGACCACGGCGAGCTCGTGGGCGGCTTCAAGTCGGTCGCCGAGTCGCTGGAGACCGTCGTCGCCAAGATGGGGCTCCAGCAGTTCGGCAAGGAGGGCGAGCCCTTCGACCCGACGATCCACGAGGCCCTGATGCACTCGTACGCGCCGGACGTCACCGAGACGACCTGCGTCGCGATCCTGCAGCCGGGGTACCGGATCGGCGAGCGGACCATCCGGCCCGCCCGCGTGGCCGTCGCCGAGCCCCAGCCCGGGGCGCAGGGCAAGGCCGAGGAGTCGGAAGACGCCGACACGTCCGAGAAGGACAGCGAGTAACAGCCGTACCCGCGTGCGGGAGGAGGGACGTCGATGAGCACGAAGGACTTCGTCGAGAAGGACTACTACAAGGTCCTCGGCGTCCCCAAGGACGCCACCGAGGCCGAGATCAAGAAGGCGTACCGGAAGCTCGCCCGCGAGAACCATCCGGACGCCAACAAGGGTGACACCAAGGCGGAGGAGCGTTTCAAGGAGATCTCCGAGGCGAACGACGTCCTCGGCGACCCCAAGAAGCGCAAGGAGTACGACGAGGCGCGCGCCCTCTTCGGGAACGGCGGCTTCCGGGCCGGCGCTCCCGGGGGCGGCGGCTCGTTCAACTTCGACCTGGGGGATCTCTTCGGCGGCGGTGCCCAAGGCGGAGCCGGTGGCTTCGGCGGCGGCGGGGGCGGACTCGGGGACGTCTTCGGCGGACTGTTCAACCGCGGCGGCGGTACGGGTGCCCGCACCCAGCCCCGCCGCGGCCAGGACATCGAGTCCGAGGTGACGCTCAGCTTCACCGAGGCCATCGAGGGCGCCACGGTGCCGCTGCGGATGTCCAGCCAGCAGCCGTGCACGGCCTGCTCCGGCACCGGCGACAAGAACGGCACCCCCCGGGTGTGCCCGACCTGCGTCGGCACCGGCCAGGTCTCGCGCGGCAGCGGCGGCGGCTTCTCGCTCACCGACCCGTGCGTGGACTGCAAGGGCCGCGGCCTGATCGCCGAGGACCCCTGCGAGGTCTGCAAGGGCTCCGGCCGGGCCAAGTCCTCGCGGACCATGCAGGTCAGGATCCCGGCGGGCGTCTCCGACGGCCAGAAGATCCGGCTGCGCGGCAAGGGCGCCCCGGGCGAGCGCGGCGGGCCCAACGGCGACCTGTTCGTCGTGGTGCACGTCGACGCCCACCCGGTCTTCGGCCGCAAGGACGACAACCTCACCCTCACCGTGCCGGTCTCCTACACGGAGGCGGCGCTCGGCGGCGACATCAAGGTGCCGACCCTCGGCGGCCCCGCGGTCACGCTCAAGCTGCCCGCGGGCACGCCGAACGGCCGGACCATGCGCGCCCGCGGGAAGGGAGCGGTCCGCAAGGACGGCACCCGCGGCGATCTGCTGGTGACGGTGGAGGTCGCGGTGCCCAGCGAGCTGGACGACAAGGCCCGCGAGGCCCTGGAGCAGTACCGGACGGCGACCGCCGACGCGGACCCCAGGGCGGAGCTGTTCCAGGCGGCGAAGGGAGCGTGACGCGGTGGAAGGACGAAGGCGACAGTCCGGATTCGGCGGCAGGGCGTACGAACTGACCGACGAGACTCCGGTGTACGTGATCTCGGTGGCGGCCCAGCTGTCGGGTCTGCACCCGCAGACGCTGCGCCAGTACGACCGCCTGGGTCTGGTCTCCCCGGACCGCACGGCCGGCCGGGGCCGCCGCTACTCGGCCCGCGACATCGAACTGCTCCGTCAGGTGCAGCAGCTGTCGCAGGACGAGGGCATCAACCTGGCCGGCATCAAGCGGATCATCGAGCTGGAGAACCAGGTCGCGGCGCTCCAGGCCCGCGTCGCCGAACTCTCGACCGCCGTCGAGGGCGCGGCGGCCGCGATGCGGCAGCGCGAGGCCCAGGTGCACGCCTCCTACCGGCGGGACCTGGTCCCGTACCAGGACGTCCAGCAGACCAGCGCGCTGGTGGTCTGGCGTCCGGCGCCGAAGCGCGGCGACTGAGCGAGCGCGCGAGGGCCCCTTCCCGGGCGGGAAGGGGCCCTCGCGCGCGTTCAGGGGGCGACGAGTTCGCTGACGATGTCGCCGAGCGTCTCCCACCAGGGCGCGGCGCCGGTGCCGAACGCGGCGGCCAGCGCGGTGCCGACGGCGAGGTCCAGCGGAGTGGGTCCTGCGTCCCACTCGTCGGTCACCCGTCCGTCGCCGCTGGAGTCCAGGGTGCCGATCCGCCGCCCGTCCCGGGTCAGCCGGCTCTCGGCGTACGAGCAGGGCACGAGCCGGTACCGGAAGCCGCCGGCCCGGACGTCGACCCGGTACGAGCGCCGCAGCAGCCGTCCGCGGGACGGGCGGATCACGGCGGGTGCGCCGTCGACGGTGAGCGTCAGGCGGGCGGCCTTCCGGGTGCCGATGGGGGTGTGCTCGTCGGCCGGCGTCCCCGCCGTCCGGACGAGCTCCACGACGGGCAGCCCCGCCCCGGAGACCCGGAGGGTGCCGGCGCGGCCGTCGAGCGCGATGCGTGCGTGCACGGTGGTCAGTTGTCCCGTTCGAGAATGCCGGACCGGGCGATCAGGTACCCGAGCTGTGCCCGGCTCCCGCTCCCCAGCGTGGCGGCGAGCTTGGCGATGTGGGCCCGGCAGGTCCGTACGTTCATGCCGAGCCGGCGGGCGATGGCCTCGTCGACGTGGCCTTCGACGAGGAGGCGGGCGATGGAGCGCTGGACCCCGCCGATGCCGTCGACGGCGGGGCTGTAGGGGACTTCCTCGTCCCAGGGGACCGCGTGCAGCCAGAACTGCTCGAAGACGCCGACGAGGTACTGGACGAGGCCCTCGTGGCGCAGTTCGAGGGCGACCTGGCGGTCGCTGCGGGCGGGCACGAAGGCGACCTTGCGATCGACGATGATCAGCCGGTCGACGATCTCCTCCAGGGTGCGCAGCGCGAGCCCGTAGGGGGCGGCCCGTTCCACGTACGCGAGCGTGGCCGGGTGGTGCCGGGCGGTGTGCTGGTAGAGGGTGCGCATGGTGATGCCGCGGTCGAGCAGGGGCTCCATGCGGCGCAGGGCCTTCTCCAGGGTCTCCGGACGGCGTCCGCTGCCCGGCTGGATGGTGAGCAGCTCGACGGCGCACTCGCCGGTGGCCCGGTCGAGCGCGGCGTTGATGACGCTGAGTCCTTCGAGGACGGTGATCGCCTGGGTGGCGGAGGGGTCCTGCGTGTGGATGGCCATGAACGGCTCGAAGGCGTCGGCCAGGGCGACGGCGTGCTGCCGGCGCGCCTGGATCTCCTGCTCGATGGGGCGGATGAGCTGGTTGAGCGCGAGCGAGGGGGGCACCGGGTGCAGCCACTGGCTGTCGTCCGGGTCGGGGTGGAGGAGGGCCATGTCCGTCAGACACGGGGCGGCCTCGGCCTCGGAACGGGTGATGCGACCTTTGCGGAGAGCGTCCGCGTACAGCTCCCTCCCCACGTCGCATAGCTCACCGTGACTGTGGTTATGAGCGGATATGTCGCATTCTCGCCCCATGTGCACCCCCCTCAGGGTCATGAATTACAGGAACATGATGCCCGGCTTGGGTGGTGGAAAGGGATGCGCGTGAGCCATCGTTCTAGGCGCGGGGGAGGTAGTGATCAAAAGAGGTGGAGATCGGCCATGACCAGGATGGTTCGTGCACTTAGCGCCATAGCCGTTGCGGCGGCTGCTCTCGGCGCCCTCGCCGGGGTCGGTGAGCCCTCGTGGGAGAGCACCCCGGCGCACTCCGTGCTGGCGAAGCCGGGTGAGCCCTCATGGGAGAGTACGCCCGCCGACGCCCTGCCCGCGTCTCCCTCCGAGCCTTCCTGGGAGATCGCCCCCAAGGGCGCGGGCGCATGACCGTACCTCCGGACGACCGGGTCTTCCGCAGGGAGATGGCTTCGGCCTACCGGTCCGGCTGGCACTTCGTCGATCTCGTCACGGCCATCCCCCACCGTGGCGACTCGCTGAAGGTCACCCTGTTCGGAGAACCTGTGGTCGTCGCACGGGAACAGGACGAGGACGTCCGGGCGTACCGGTGTCTGAGGCGGCCTCGCGGCGCGCCGCAGCCCATTCGCTGTGCCGTCCGGTACGGCATGATCTTCGTCAATCTCGATCAGCGGGACCATCAGCTGATCGAGCCCGAGACCATCACCGCCACCCCCCGCAGTGCCTGAGCGATGCCCCCGTCGTTGTAGATCGCTCAGGTGCTTCCCCCACACAACGGCGCCATCGCGGACCTGAAACGCGATGGCGCCGTTGTGCTTCCCGGGTTCCCGGGTTCCCGGGTTTCCCGTTCCCCGGTTCTCCCATTCTCCCGTTCTCCGGTTTCCCGGGTTCAGGCGCGGCCCATCGCCCGGGTGAGGGTGATCTCGATGACGACCCGGTCCGGGTTGGGGGTCGGGGTGCGCCCGTAGCGGTCCGCGTAGCGGGCCACCGCGTCGGCGACCGTGTCCGCCTCGGTGCGGACGCGGGCGACGCCCTCCAGGGTGGCCCAGCGCCCCTTGTCGACCTGGCAGACCGCGACCCGCGCCCCGTCCGCGCCGGCCGCCAGCACGTTCGCGACCTTCCGGCTGTGCTTGTTGGTGATGACCCGGGCCAGTCCGTTCTCGGGGTCGTACGTGACGCCGACGGCCACCACGTGCGGGGTGCCGTCCGGGCGAGGGGTGGTCAGCGTGCTCATGTGGTACTCGCGCCAGAAGCTGAGATACGAGTCCGTGGGGTTCCTCGGGTCAGTCGCCATGCCCGGAAACTACCGCCGTTCCGCCGGCCTCCGATACCTTGAGCGGAATAGACTCAACTTTATGTACGCTGTATGAGTCAGTAGAGATCAGGGCACCAGAGGACCACACCCAGGAGGAGACCCCGCACGTGGACGCCGAACTGACCAACAGGAGCCGGGACGCGCTGAACGCGGCGAGCAGCCGCGCCGTGTCCCAGGGCCACGCCGACCTGACCCCGGCCCATCTTCTTCTCGCGCTGCTGGCGGGTCAGGACAACGAGAACATCACCGACCTGCTCGCCGCCGTCGAGGCCGACCAGGCCGCCGTCCGCGCCGGCGCGGAGCGGCTGCTCGCCGCCCTGCCCAGCGTGACCGGCGCGACCGTCGCGCCCCCGCAGCCCAACCGCGAGCTGCTCGCCGTCATCGCCGACGCCGCCGACCGCGCGAAGAAGCTCGGCGACGAGTTCCTGTCCACGGAGCACCTGCTCATCGGCCTCGCCGCCAAGGGCGGACAGGCCGGCCAGGTCCTCGACCAGCAGGGCGCGACCGCCCGCCGGCTCCAGGACGCCTTCGAGAAGGCCCGGGGAGGCCGCCGCGTGACCACCGCCGACCCGGAGGGCTCGTACAAGGCCCTGGAGAAGTTCGGGACCGACTTCACCGCCGCCGCCCGCGAGGGCAAGCTCGACCCGGTGATCGGACGCGACCACGAGATCCGCCGCGTCGTCCAGGTCCTCTCCCGCCGGACCAAGAACAACCCGGTCCTCATCGGCGAGCCCGGCGTCGGCAAGACCGCCGTCGTCGAGGGCCTCGCCCAGCGGATCGTGAAGGGCGACGTCCCCGAGTCGCTGCGGAACAAGCGGCTGGTCTCCCTGGACCTCGGCGCGATGGTCGCCGGCGCGAAGTACCGCGGCGAGTTCGAGGAGCGGCTGAAGACCGTCCTCTCCGAGATCAAGGAGAGCGACGGCCAGATCATCACCTTCATCGACGAGCTGCACACCGTCGTCGGCGCGGGCGCCGGCGGCGACTCCGCGATGGACGCCGGCAACATGCTGAAGCCGATGCTGGCCCGCGGCGAGCTCCGCATGGTCGGCGCGACCACCCTCGACGAGTACCGCGAGCGGATCGAGAAGGACCCCGCCCTGGAGCGCCGCTTCCAGCAGGTCCTGGTCGCCGAGCCGTCCGTCGAGGACACCGTCGCCATCCTCCGCGGCCTCAAGGGCCGGTACGAGGCCCACCACAAGGTGCAGATCAACGACTCCGCCCTGGTGGCCGCCGCGACCCTCTCCGACCGGTACATCACCTCCCGCTTCCTCCCCGACAAGGCCATCGACCTCGTCGACGAGGCCGCCTCCCGGCTCCGCATGGAGATCGACTCCTCCCCGGTCGAGATCGACGAGCTCCAGCGCTCCGTCGACCGGCTCCGCATGGAGGAGCTGGCCCTCGCCAAGGAGACCGACCCGGCCAGCGTCCAGCGCCTGGAGAAGCTCCGCCGCGACCTCGCCGACCGCGAGGAGGAGCTGCGCGGCCTCACCGCCCGCTGGGAGAAGGAGAAGCAGTCCCTCAACCGGGTCGGCGAGCTGAAGGAACGGCTCGACGAGACCCGCGGCCGGGCGGAGCGCGCCCAGCGCGACGGCGACTTCGACACCGCCTCCAAGCTGCTCTACGGCGAGATCCCGACCCTGGAGCGCGAGCTGGCGGAGGCCACCGAGGCCGAGCGCGAGGTCCAGAAGGACACCATGGTCAAGGAGGAGGTCGGCCCCGACGACATCGCCGACGTCGTCGGCGCCTGGACCGGCATCCCCGCCGGGCGCCTCCTGGAGGGCGAGACGCAGAAGCTGCTCCGTATGGAGGACGAGCTGGGCCGCCGGCTCATCGGCCAGTCCGAGGCCGTCCGGGCCGTCTCCGACGCGGTGCGCCGCACCCGCGCCGGGATCGCCGACCCCGACCGGCCCACCGGCTCCTTCCTCTTCCTCGGTCCCACCGGCGTCGGCAAGACCGAGCTGGCGAAGGCGCTCGCCGACTTCCTCTTCGACGACGAGCGGGCCATGGTCCGCATCGACATGTCGGAGTACTCCGAGAAGCACTCGGTGGCCCGTCTGGTCGGCGCGCCCCCCGGCTACGTCGGCTACGAGGAGGGCGGCCAGCTCACCGAGGCCGTCCGCCGCCGCCCGTACAGCGTCGTGCTCCTCGACGAGGTGGAGAAGGCGCACCCGGAGGTCTTCGACATCCTGCTCCAGGTCCTCGACGACGGCCGGCTCACCGACGGCCAGGGCCGGACCGTGGACTTCCGCAACACCATCCTGATCCTCACCTCGAACCTGGGCAGCCAGTACCTGGTGGAGCCGCTGACCAGCGACGAGGAGAAGAAGCAGCAGGTCCTGGAGGTCGTCCGGGCCAGCTTCAAGCCCGAGTTCCTGAACCGCCTCGACGACCTGGTGGTCTTCTCGGCGCTCGACCGGGCCGAGCTGGGCCGCATCGCGCGCCTCCAGATCGACCGGCTCGCCAAGCGGCTCGCCGACCGCCGGCTCACCCTGGACGTCACCCCGGAGGCCCTGGAGTGGCTGGCCGAGGAGGGCAACGACCCGGCGTACGGCGCCCGGCCGCTGCGCCGCCTCATCCAGACGGCCATCGGGGACCGGCTCGCCAAGGAGATCCTGGCCGGCGAGGTCCGCGACGGCGACACCGTCCGCGTGGACCGCTTCGAGGACGGCCTGATCGTCGGGCCCGCCGCCCTGTAATGCGTGGTGCGAGAGGGTGATCCGCTCGTCGACGTCATCGCGACCTCGATGGGTCACGGTCGCGACGACGTCGACGAGCGCCGCCCCGACGATCTGCCGTCCGGTGATCGAGTCCGGCGGCGGACCGACGCGCGTCCTGACCGGCCGGATCCACTCCGTCGGCCCGGCCGCGCGCTTCGGCGCGTTCCGGGGCGCGCTCGACGCCGACGGGCCGAGGGACCTGGATCGGGCCCTCATCCGCAAGCTCGGCCTGTTCTGAGCGGCACGGGGTTGCCACGGACCGGCCGGGATGGGGGAGGATGGCAACATCCGTACGAAGGGAAATTCACGGTGAGCATCGACCCGTCCTCGATTCCGAATTTCGGGGGACAGCCCCAGCCCCAGGCAGGACCGGCGGGCCCCGTCGTCCCCGACCAGGACCTCGTGAAGCAGCTCCTGGAGCAGATGGAGCTGAAGTACGTCGTCGACGACGAGGGTGACCTCGCGGCGCCGTGGGAGGACTTCCGCACGTACTTCATGTTCCGCGGCGAGAACGAGCAGCAGGTGTTCTCGGTGCGCACGTTCTACGACCGTCCGCACGCGGCCGACGACCGCGCCAGGATCCTCGACGCGATCGACGACTGGAACCGCCGCACCCTGTGGCCCAAGGTCTACACCCACCTGCACGAGGAGGAGGACGGCTCCGCCACCCTCCGCCTCATCGGTGAGGCGCAGATGCTGATCGGCACCGGCGTCGCCCTGGAGCACTTCGTCTCCTCCACGGTGAGCTGGGTCCGCGCCTCCATCGAGTTCGACAAGTGGATCGTCGAGCAGTTCGGTCTGGCCTCCCCGGAGGAGAAGACCGAGGACGGCGAAGAGGGCTGACAGCCCCGCCGCGACCGACCGCACAGGAGCCGGGTCCCCCGCGGGGGACCCGGCTTCCGGCGTCTCAGGCCAGCCGCTTGAGCCGGTCGACCGCCTCCTGGAGGACCTCGGTCCGCTTGCAGAAGGCGAAGCGGACGAAGGGCGCGCCGGCCTCGCGGTGGTCGTAGAAGACGGCGTTCGGGATGGCGACGACGCCGGCCCGCTCGGGCAGCGAGCGGCAGAACGCGAAGCCGTCGCCGGAGCCGAGGGGCCGGATGTCGGTGGTGACGAAGTACGTCCCCCGCGGCCGGTAGACCTCGAAGCCGGCCTCCGCGAGCCCGTCGCTCAGCAGGTCCCGCTTGGCCTGGAGGTCGGCGCGCAGCCCGTCGTAGTAGGCGTCGGGGAGGCGGAGGGCCTCGGCGACGGCGTACTGGAACGGGCCGGAGGAGACGTAGGTGAGGAACTGCTTGGCCGAGCGGACGGCCGCCGTCAGCTCGCGGCTCGCGGTGGTCCAGCCGACCTTCCAGCCGGTGAAGGAGTACGTCTTGCCGGCTGAGCCGATGGTGACGGTCCGCTCCCGCATGCCGGGGAGGGTCGCGATCGGCACATGGGCGGCACCGTCGAAGACCAGGTGCTCGTAGACCTCGTCGGTGACGACGAGGAGGTCCCGCTCGACGGCCAGCTCGGCGACGGCGGTGAGCTCGGCGGGGGTGAGGACGGTGCCGGTGGGGTTGTGCGGGGTGTTGAGGAGGATCAGGCGGGTCCGGGGGGTGACGGCGGCCCGCAGCTCGTCGAGGTCGAGGACGTAGCGGCCCTCGTGGGGCCGGAGGGTGACCGGGACGCGGGTGCCGCCGGCCATCGCGACACAGGCCGCGTACGAGTCGTAGTACGGCTCCAGGGCGACGACCTCGTCGCCGGGCTCGACCAGGGCGAGCAGGGCCGCGGCGATGGCCTCGGTGGCGCCGGCCGTGACCAGGACCTCGGTGTCGGGGTCGTACTCCAGGCCGTAGCGGGCGCGCTGGTGGTCGGCGATCGCGGTGCGCAGCTCGGGGACGCCGGGGCCGGGCGGGTACTGGTTGCCGTGGCCGTCGCGCAGGGCCCGTACGGCCGCCTCGCGCACCTCCTCGGGGCCGTCGGTGTCGGGGAAGCCCTGGCCGAGGTTGATCGACCCGGTCCTGGCGGCGAGCGCGGACATCTCGGCGAAGATCGTGGTCCCGAACTCCGCGAGCCGGCGGTTGAGCAGCGGTCGTGTCATGCCGGTCATCCTGGGCCGAAGCTCTGGACTTGCTCAAGTGCGCTTTGGGCGGTGAGCGGGCCGGGAATCCCCGGGGCAGAGGCGGCAGGGAGCCGCCGGACGGGGGAGGACGGCCATGGAGTTCCTGGTCTTCGCGGTCATCGGTGCGGTGATCGTCGGCATGATCGTCTCGGGTGCCACGGGCGGCGGGCGGAAGCGGCGGCGCGGCGGCTGGTCCGACGGGGGGAGCGGCTGCGGCGGATCGAGCTCGTGCGGTTCGAGCTGCGGGGGCGGCGGCTGTGGCGGTGGTGGCGGGGGTGACTGACGGGACGGTTGGGACAACGGCCGCGGTGTGGTGCGGGATTGGCGTCCTGAGCGCTCCTGCCGGTCGTCCGGCGATCGAATCCGCTTGAACAAGTGAACTGTGGGGTCCCCGAAGGGGATGGAAACTACGGCAAGTTGGGTAAAAACGCTGCGAGTCGTCCGGCACACGTGGTTCCCTCGCTCCTGTCAGAGACAGCCCTCGGACCGTGTGTGGACCCGAGTCGGCGATACCCCCACTCCCGCTGAAACCCTCTCCGGGGCGCCCCCGGCCCACCCGCCAAACCGTGTTTGCGGAGCCGACCCATGCTCACCACCCTGAAGACCTCCTACACCGACACCCGCGCGGCCGACCTGGCCTGGGCGCTGGGCCGCGAGCCGCTGCCCGCGCTCGCCGTGCTCGATCTCGAACTCTCCGGCGCCAAACTCCAGTTGCGGCTGCTGGGCGCCTCCCACCAGGTCCTCCTGGAGGAGGAGGGCCGCAGCTGCTCCGAGACCGTCGCCTGCATGCCGGGCAGCAGCACCCCGCTGCCGCTCGGCGTCTCCAAGCGGATCGGCGAATGGGAGTACGAATTCGCGGCCCGCGTCGAGACGCTCACCCAGGGCTCCTTCGCGGGCCGGGCCTCCGAGCTGCTCGCGCTGGTCGCCGACCACCCCCACGGCCTGGCCGGGACGTTCCCCGGTTCGCCGCACGCCTTCACCGCGATGCTGGCGCAGCGTCACGAGGGCCAGGTGCGCTGGCGGACCTGGCACGCCTACCCGCAGGAAGGCCAGCTCGTGGTCACCCGCACCAGGATCGGCGCCCGTATGCCCGCCACGCTCTGAATGCACCCCCAAGAGCCCCAGATGCACTCGTGTGGGTGACAAGGGGCGAAGGGGTCGTGACGTAGCGTTACGGGCATGATCGAGCCGACCGTGACCCTGCCACCCACGAGGGTGCGACGCCGACCGCCGCCGCGGCCGCGCGACACGGTGCGGTGGCCGGTCCTCGCCGTCGTCTTCGTCTGCGCCGCCTGCGGTCTCGTCTACGAGCTCGAACTCGTCGCCCTCGCCTCGTACTTGATCGGCGACTCGGTCACGCAGGCGTCCGTCGTGCTCTCCGTGATGGTCTTCGCGATGGGCCTGGGCTCGCTCCTCGCCAAGCGGCTGCGCTGCCGTGCCGCCGTCGGCTTCGGCCTGGTCGAGGGCGCGCTCGCGCTCATCGGCGGCACCTCGGCCCTGGTGCTGTACGCCTGCTTCGCCTGGTTCGGCGAATCGCGGTGGGTCCTGGTGGCCTTCTCGCTCGCCATCGGGGTGCTGATCGGCGCGGAGATCCCGCTGCTGATGTCGCTCATACAGCGTGCGCCGGGCCGGTCCGTCGGCACCGGCCGGTCGGGCCGGGCCGGCGACCCCGACGACGCGGCCGGCACGGTCGCCGACCTCTTCGCCGCCGACTACGTGGGCGCGCTCGTCGGCGGCCTGGCCTTCCCGTTCCTGCTGCTGCCCTGGCTGGGGCAGCTCACCGGCGCGCTCGTCACCGGCGCGGTCAACGCGGTCGCGGGCGCCGTCCTCGTGCTCTGGCTCTTCCGCCGCGACCTCACCGCCCGTACCCGCGCCCTCGTCGTCGGCGTCAACGTCGCCGTCCTCGGCGTGCTCGCCACCGCCACCGTCCTCGTCGACGACTTCGAGGAGGCGGCCCGCCGCGCCGTGTACGGGGAGCGGGTCCGGGTCGCCGTCCACACCGACCTCCAGGAGGTGGTGGTCACCGGCGGCCGCGAGGGCCCGCCCGACCTCTACCTCGACGGCCGGCTGCGGGTCGCCGGCGCGGACGAGTACCGCTACCACGAGGCCCTGGTCCACCCCGCGATGAACGGTCCCCGCGCGCGCGTCCTCATCGTCGGCGGCGGCGACGGCCTCGCCGCCCGCGAGGTGCTCCGCTACGGCGACGTCCGCTCCGTCACCGTGGTCGAACTCGACCCGGGCGTCGTCCGGCTCGCCCGCACCGACCCCGCGCTCGCCGCGCTCAACGGACAGGCGTTCCGCGACCCGCGGGTGCGGGTGGTCCACGCCGACGCCTTCAACTGGCTGAGGGGCACCGCCGAGCACGTGCAGGAACGGTACGACGTGCTGATCTCCGATCTGCCCGACCCCGGGATCACCCACAGCACCAAGCTGTACGCCCAGGAGTTCTACGGCCTCGCCGCCCGCGTCCTTGGCGACGGCGGCCGGCTCGTCGTGCACGCCGGCCCCGCCACCGACCGGCCCCGCACCTACTGGACCGCCGACGCCACCCTCCGCGCCGCCGGCTACTCCACCCGGCCGTACAGCACCGAGGGCCGCGCCCCCGGCTTCGCCGCCGGCCCCGACCGCGCCGACCGGGACAGCGGCACCCGGCACGACCCCGACGACTGGGGCTTCCTGCTCGCCGTCCGCGGCGCCCGGCCGCCCGTCCTCGGGCTCGCCGCCGACGCGCCCCCGCTCCGCTCCCTCGCCCGCCGCGACCTGGCCGCCGCCGCCCGCCGGGCCGAGCGGACCCGGATCGCCGGGCTGCCGCCGTCCACCCTCGTGCACCCCCGGTACTGCGACTGAGCGGGACCCGGGCGCGGCTCCCGGGACGAACGGGCGACGCCGGGCGCCCCGCTGAGTAGGCTCGGATCCCATGGAGCATGAGGTGTTCGTCCCGGTCCCGGCCGAGGCCCTGCGGGCCACCCTCACCGACCCGGCCAGGGTGGCGCGCTGCGTCCCCGGCTTCCAGCGCGACGTCTCCGAGGCGGCCTCCGGCGCGGGCGAGGACCTCGTCGGGCGGTTCCGGCTCCGGGTCGGCGGCCACACCATCACCTACCGGGGCGGTCTGCGGATCGTCGAACGGGACGGCGCCATCACCTACGAGGGCGAGGGCACCGAGGCGCGCGGCAAGGGCGTCGCCGAGATCTCCCTCACCGTCGTCCTCACCCCGGCGGCCGAAGGGACCGGACTCGGCTTCACCGGCGCCCTGACGGCCACCGGCCGGCTCGCCGAGGAGCCCGAGGAGGCCCGGGACGCGGCCCGCCTCCGGCTCCTGGACGCCTTCGTGGAGGCCGTCGCCGCCCTCGCGGCCGAGACCGCCGCGGAGGCCCCCGGGGGCGACACCTCCTTCGGCACCGGCGCCTTCGACGGCGGCCCCGGCTTCGACGAGGACGTCCTGCCCGAGCCGGCCGCCCCCGCCGCGCCCGTGGAGATCCCCGCCGCGCCCGCGGCCGAGGCCGCCCACGCCCGCCGGACGATGATCGGCCGGAGCGCCGAGGAGGTGGACCACGCGCCGCCGCGCGGCCGGTACGCCCCCGTGCCCGCCCCCGAGCCGAGCGGCGCCGGCGCCACCCTCCGCTGGGTCGCCCCCGCCGCCGCGCTCGCCCTCGCCTCCGCGGTGATCGTCGGACGCGCGCTGCGGCGCCGCCGCTGACGTACTGGCGCCGACCTGCTGCCCCGGCGTACCGCCCCCGGCGTCCTGCCCCCCCCGCCGTACTGCCGACGGCGTGCCGTCGCGGACGCACGCCGTCGAAACGGTCCGATCGACCGGGCCCCAGGACTTAGGGTTCGGGGCGTGAGCAACCTGACGCGACTGACGGCGGGCGACGCCGAGCTGACCATCAACCCCGAGCACGGCGGCCGGATCGAGAGTCTGCGCATCGCCGGCACCGAGGTCCTCAAGCAGGGCGAGCGCTACGGCAGCTTCCCGATGGTGCCCTGGTGCGGCCGGACCAGGAACGGCGTGTTCCGCGACGGGGCCACCACCCACCGACTGCCGGTCAACGCGGACCCGCACGCCATCCACGGCACCGTCCGCGACATCACCTGGACCGTGGCCCGCGTCTCCGCCACCGAGGCCGTCCTCACCTGCGAGCTCGGCGACCCGTGGCCGTACAAGGGCAGGGTCACCCAGGTCCTCGAACTGGCCGAGGACCGGCTGACGCTGCGGTTCGGGGTCGAGGCGTACGACGACTCCTTCCCGGCGCAGGCCGGCTGGCACCCCTGGTTCCTGCGGAACCTCGGCCGGGGCGGCGAGGACGTACGGATCGGCTTCACGCCCGACTGGCAGGAGGAGCGCGGCGACGACCACCTGCCCACCGGCCGCCGCATCGGCCCCACCCCCGGCCCCTGGGACGACTGCTTCGGCATGCCCGGCGGCGTCGACGTCACCCTCACCTGGCCGGAGGAGCTGGAGCTCAGGGTGACCAGCCGCGCCGCGTGGGTCGTGATCTACGACGAGCCCGAGGACGCGGTCTGCGTCGAGCCGCAGTCCGGCCCTCCGAACGGCCTCAACACCCACCCGCACCTGGTCACCCCCATCGAGCCGCTGGAGGTCGAGAGCGTCTGGGCGTGGCGTCGCCCTTAAGCTCGGGGGCATGACTGACGTACGCGCTGAACTGCTCCAGCAGATCAAGGACAAGGCCGTGGTGCACGGCAAGGTGACCCTCTCGTCGGGTCTGGAAGCCGACTACTACATCGACCTTCGCCGGATCACGCTGGACGGCGAGGCCGCGCCGCTCGTGGGTCAGGTCATGCTCGACCTGACCCAGGACCTGGACTTCGACTGCGTCGGCGGCCTCACCCTGGGCGCCGACCCGGTCGCCACCTCGATGCTCCACGCCTCCGCCGCGCGCGGGCAGCGCCTCGACGCCTTCGTCGTGCGCAAGGCGCAGAAGGCGCACGGCATGCAGCGCCGGATCGAGGGCACCGACGTGAAGGGCCGCCGCTGCCTGGTGGTCGAGGACACCTCGACCACCGGAGGCTCCCCGCTGACGGCCGTCGAGGCCGTCCGCGAGGCCGGCGGCGAGGTCGTCGCCGTCGCCACGATCGTCGACCGGGGCGCGGCCGGCGCGATCGCCGACGCGGGGCTCCCGTACCTCACCGGCTACCAGCTCGCGGATCTCGGACTCGCCTGAGGACCGGGCCCGAGGACCGGGCCCGAGGACCGGGCCCGAGGACCGGGCCCGAGGACCGGGCCCGAGGACCGGGCCTGAGGACCGGGCCTGAGGACCGGCGTAACCGCCGCGAAGTCGTGACTTAGGTCCCGGACCCCGGCGAATGCGGTCCTGACCTGCGCTTTTCCGTAAGGGCGGGGTGTTTCACGTGAAACACCCCGCCCTTCGGCATGCGCCGCCCGTGGGAGGCCGCACAAGAGTCTGGAAAGATGGCACCGACGATGACGTCGCCCCTAGGTCAGGGACATAGCAACGCCCACACCCGCACATCACAAGGAGCGGACGAATGCCCATCGCAACCCCCGAGGTCTACGCCGAGATGCTCGACCGGGCGAAGGCTGGCAAGTTCGCCTACCCGGCCATCAACGTGACCTCGTCCCAGACCCTCCACGCGGCGCTGCGCGGGTTCGCCGAGGCCCAGAGCGACGGCATCATCCAGATCTCGACCGGTGGCGCCGAGTTCCTGGGCGGCCAGTACAGCAAGGACATGGTCACGGGCGCCGTCGCCCTGGCCGAGTTCGCGCACATCGTCGCCGCGAAGTACGACATCACCGTCGCGCTGCACACGGACCACTGCCCGAAGGACAAGCTGGACGGCTACGTCCGCCCGCTGCTCGACGTCTCCGCCGAGCGCGTCGCCCGCGGCGAGAACCCGCTCTTCCAGTCGCACATGTGGGACGGCTCCGCCGAGACCCTCGCGGACAACCTGTCCATCGCGCAGGAGCTGCTCGCGAAGGCCGCCGCCGCCAAGATCATCCTTGAGGTCGAGATCACCCCGACCGGCGGCGAGGAGGACGGCGTCAGCCACGAGATCAACGACGAGCTCTACACCACGGTCGACGACGCGATCCGCACCGCCGAGGCCCTCGGCCTGGGCGAGAAGGGCCGCTACCTGCTCGCCGCCTCCTTCGGCAACGTGCACGGCGTCTACAAGCCGGGCAACGTCGTCCTGCGCCCCGAGCTCCTCAAGGACCTCCAGGCCGGTGTCGCCGAGAAGTTCGGCCAGGCGTCCCCGTTCGACTTCGTCTTCCACGGCGGCTCCGGCTCCACCGCCGAGGAGATCGCCACCGCCATCGAGAACGGCGTGGTGAAGATGAACCTCGACACCGACACCCAGTACGCCTTCACCCGTCCGGTCGTGGACCACATGTTCCGCAACTACGACGGCGTCCTGAAGGTCGACGGCGAGGTCGGCACCAAGTCCACCTACGACCCGCGCACCTGGGGCAAGCTCGCCGAGGCGGGCATGGCCAAGCGCGTCACCGAGGCGTGCGAGGCGCTGCGCTCGGCCGGCAAGAAGCTGAAGTAAGCCGTGACCGAAGGGCCCGGCACCCCAGGGGTGCCGGGCCCTTCGCGTACCTGGAGGTAGGGATCGATGTACGACTTCGACGAGGCGCGGGACCGGACGGGCACCTGGTCGGTCCAGTGGGACGGCATCGCGGACCGCTTCGGCGTCTCCGGCCTGCTGCCCTTCACCATCTCCGACATGGACTTCGCCTCCCCGCCGGAGGTCCTCGACGCGCTGCGCGCCCGGGTCGACCACGGCGTCTTCGGCTACACCGACTGGCGGCTCGGCGGCCCCGACGGCTTCCGGGAGGCGATACGCCACTGGTACGCGAGCCGGTACGACACCGCCGTCGACACCGAGGCGCTGGTGTACGCGCCCTCCGTGCTCAACCAGGTCTCCCAGCTGCTGCGGATGTGGACCCGGCCCGGCGACGGGATCGTCACCCACACGCCCACCTACGACGGCTTCCGCAAGGCCGTCACCGGGCTCGGCCGCGAGCTGCGCGGGGTGCCGGTCGGCGACCTCGGCGCGCTGGAGCGGGAGCTGGCCCGGCCGGACAGCACGATGCTGCTGCTCTGCTCCCCGCACAACCCCACCGGGCGGGTGTGGACGGAGGCGGAGCTCACGGAGTTCGCCGCGCTCGCCCGCCGCCACGGGGTGCCCGTCGTCAGCGACGAGATCCACGCCGACCTCACCACCGACGGGCACCGGCACGTCCCCTGGACCCGGATCGCGGAGGCGGGCGGCGACCGGCGCTGGGCGCTCGTCACCTCCGGCACCAAGGCGTTCAACTTCCCGGCGCTCTCCGGCTCGTACGGCTTCGTCGGCGCCCCGGAGGAGCGGGCGGCGTTCGTCCGGCGGATGGAGACCGGCGAGGGCCTCGCCTCTCCGGCCGTCCTCTCGCTCACCGCCCACATCGCCGCCTACCGGCACGGCGCCCCCTGGCTCGACGCCCTGCGCGCCTACGTCGCCGGCACGATGGCGATGGTCGCGGAGCGGATCGGCGCCGGCCTGCCGGGCGTCGTGTGGCGGCCGCCGCAGGCCGGCTACCTCGCCTGGATCGACCTCCGGCCGCTCGGCATCGACGACGACCGGCTCCAGGAGGAACTCGTCCGGACCGAGAAGGTCGCCGTCATGCCCGGCGGCACCTACGGCACCCCCGGCTTCGTCCGCCTCAACGTGGGCTGTCCCCGGGCCAAGGCCGAACAGGGCATCGACGCCCTGGTCAGGGCGGCGGGCCGGCTCCGGACCGCCTGACGCGCGGCCGGGGAGGCGGGGAGCCCGCGTCCGGGGGACCATGCAGGCATGAGTGTGGCTGGGCCCGAGGTGCGGATGGCCTCCGGCACCGGGCGGTGGATCGTCTTCACGACCGTGCTCGGTTCCGGGATGGCGCTGCTCGACTCCACCGTCGTCAACGTCGCGCTGCCGCACATCGGCGAGGACCTCGGCGCCGACCTCGCCGTGCTCCAGTGGACCGTCAACGCCTACATGCTGACGCTCGCCGGGCTGATCCTGCTCGGCGGCTCGCTCGGCGACCGGTACGGACGGCGGCGGATCTTCGTCGTCGGCGTGGTGTGGTTCGCCCTCGCCTCGCTGCTCTGCGGCCTCGCCCCGAACGCCGGCGTGCTCATCGCCGCCCGCGCCCTCCAGGGCGTCGGCGGGGCGCTGCTCACCCCCGGGTCGCTGGCGCTGATCCAGGCGAGCTTCCATCCGGACGACCGGGCCCGGGCGGTCGGGCTCTGGTCCGGCTTCGGCGGCGTCGGGGCCGCGATCGGGCCGTTCGTCGGCGGCTGGCTCGTCGACGGGCCCGGCTGGCGGTGGGTCTTCCTCCTGAACGTGCCCCTCGCCGCGCTCTGCGTGCCGGTGGCGCTGCGGCACGTCCCGGAGTCCCGCGACGAGGCCGCGCACGGGCGCTTCGACGTGCTCGGGGCGGTGCTCGGCGCGGTGGCGCTCGGCCTCGTCACCTACGCGCTGATCGGCGCGGTCTGGTGGGCCGGGGCGGCGGGCGTGCTGGCCGGGGCCGGGTTCGTGGCGGTGGAGCGGCGGCGCGCCGAGCGGGCGATGGTGCCGCCGTCGATCTTCCGCTCCCGGCTCTTCACCGCCGTGAACCTCGTGACGCTCTGCGTGTACGCGGCCTTCGGCGGCTTCTTCTTCCTCGCCGCGCTCCAGCTCCAGGTCGTCTCCGGCTACTCCGCCCTCGGCGCCGGTACGGCGCTGCTGCCCACCACCGTCCTGATGCTGCTGCTCTCCGCGAAGTCCGGCGAGCTGGGGGAGCGGATCGGCCCCCGGATCCCGCTGACCGTCGGACCGCTGCTGTGCGCGGCCGGGATGCTGCTGATGCTGCGGGTGGGGGAGGACGCCTCGTACGTGCGCGACGTGCTGCCGGCCCTCGTCGTCCTGGGCCTCGGCATGACCGCCCTGGTCGCCCCGCTGACCGCGACCGTCCTCGCCTCCGTCGACGTCTCCCGCGCGGGTCTCGCCAGCGGCATCAACAACGCGGCGGCGCGGGCGGCCGGCCTCATCGCGGTCGCGGCGCTGCCGCTGCTGACGGGGATGGGGCCGGAGGTCTACCGGTCGGCGGCGGAGTTCGACGCGACGTTCGGGAAGGCGATGCCGATCTGCGCGGGGGTGCTGGTGCTGGGGGCGGGGCTCGCCTGGTTCACGATGCGGACCCCCGAGGCCCCCGCCTGCCACCCCGGCTGCCGGCACCACTGCGCCGTGACCTCCCCGCCGCTGGACCCGGGGACCCCCTGAACCGGCGGCACGATGCCGCAACGGAGCGGCGGGGGGTGGGGCAGACTGGGGGGATGGCTATGCATGAGAACTTGTTGGGTGGGCCCGCGCCCACCCTGCTGCCCGACGAGCCCGAGCCGCGCGAGCTGCTCGCGCAGGGCACCGCCCCGTCCGACGTCGCCGCGAAGTACCCGACCTCCTCGCTCGCCTGGGCGCAGCTCGCGGACGACGCGTTCGAGGCGGGCCGTGTGGTGGAGTCGTACGCCTATGCCCGTACCGGCTACCACCGGGCGCTCGACGCGCTGCGCCGCAACGGCTGGAAGGGCCACGGTCCGGTGCCGTGGGAGCACGAGCCGAACCGCGGCTTCCTGCGGGCCCTGCACGCGCTGGCGCGGGCCGCGGGGGAGATCGGCGAGCAGGGCGAGTACGAGCGCTGCACGACCTTCCTGCGGGACTCGTCGGAGACCGCCGCCGAGACGCTGGGCTGAGTGGCGTTCCCCCCGGCCGGTACGATCCCCCGGACCGGCCTGAACAGGGGGGAACTGTCGTGGGCAAGCGTGGAGCGCCTGACCGGCGCCGACAGAACCGACATAGCGGGAGGAGCCGCCGCCGCGGGGGGACGCGTGTCACGCGCCGCGGCCGGCTCGTCCTGTCGACCGTGGTCCTGATGGCCGTCTCGCTCGGCGCGGGCGTGGCGCTCGCGCACTTCCGGAGCGAGGGCGGCCTGGGGGACACCGCCGCCCCGGCCCCGGTGTCCGAGGCCCCGCCGTCGCCCGAACCGACGACGGCCTCCCCGACGCCGACCCGCAAGGCCACGCCGAAGCCGAAGCCCACCCCCAAGCCGAAGCCGAAGCCGACCGCCACCAAGAAGAAGCCCGCGACCGTGCCGCAGTCCGGCCCGGGCACCTTCACCACCGCCACCGCCTCCGGCAAGGTCTCCGGCACGAGCGGCACGCTGCGCCGGTACCGGGTGCAGATAGAGCAGGGCGTCGACCTGTCGGCCCGCGGGACCGCCGAGGAGATCGAGGCGATCCTGGCCCATCCGCGCAGCTGGGCCGCGCACGGCCGGGGCCGTTTCCAGCTGGTGGCGTCGAACGCCGACTTCGTGATCCGGATAGCCACCCCCGACACCGCGGACGCGCTCTGCGCCCGGCAGGGCTTCAACACGCACGGTGAGCTGAACTGCGAGACCGCCGACGGCGTCGTGGTGAACCTCAAGCGGTGGATGCTGGGCTCGCCGACCTTCGCGGGGCCGCCGGAGGAGTACCGGCATCTGATCATCAACCACGAGGTCGGCCACGAGATCGGGATCCGGCAGCACATGGGCTGCGGCGGCCCGGGGAAGCCCGCTCCCGCGATGATGCAGCAGATCAAGGGCCTCAACGGCTGTCGGTCGAACGCTTTTCCGTATGACGAAGACGGGCTCTACATCACCGGTCCGATCGTGTCATGATGCGTCTGGGACGGCGCGCGACGACGCACGCCTCCTGAGGGGACCGGGGCTCCCGTGGCGCCTTCCGTACGCAGCGGAGGGACGCACGCGGTGGAGCGGACCGCTACCCGGTAGTTCGTATCGAGGAGACAGAAATGTCGACCTACCAGGGTTCTCCCGATGCCTCCGGAGCCGACGCGGTCACCGACGCGCCGAACCTCGACTTCGCGGGCACCACGCCGTACGAGGACTACGTCCAGGCGGACGTCCTCACCCACCTCCAGCACCTCCGCTCGGACGACCCCGGCGAGATGGTCTTCCTGGTCACCACCCAGGTCATGGAGCTGTGGTTCACGGTCATCGTCCACGAGTGGGAGACCGCGAGCCGCGCCCTGCGCGAGGACCGGATGCCGGTCGCGATCGACGCGCTGAAGCGCTCGGTGCGCGAGCTGGAGGCGCTCAACCACTCCTGGCGGCCGCTCTCCCAGCTCACCCCCGCCCAGTTCAACTCCTACCGGGGCGCGCTCGGCGAGGGCTCCGGCTTCCAGTCGGCGATGTACCGCCGGATGGAGTTCCTGCTCGGCGAGAAGTCGGCCTCCATGCTCGTCCCGCACCGCGGCGCGCCCCGCGTCCACGCCGAGCTGGAGAAGGCGCTGCACGAGCCGAGCCTGTACGACGAGGTGCTCGCCCTCCTCGCCCGGCGCGGCCTGCCCGTCCCGCCGTCCGTCCTCGCCCGCGACCTCACGCAGCGGTACGAGCCGTCGGCGCAGGTCGAGGCCGTGTGGGCGGGGCTCTACGCGGAGCCCGAGGCCGACGGCAACACCGAGCTCGTCCGCCTCGGCGAGGCGCTCAGCGACGTCGCCGAGCTGGTGTGGCGCTGGCGCAACGACCACCTGGTGGCGACCCGCCGCGCGATGGGCGCGAAGACCGGCACCGGCGGCTCCGCGGGCGTGGCCTGGCTGGAGAAGCGCGCCCAGAAGAACGTGTTCCCCGAGCTCTGGACGGCCCGCAGCCATGTCTGACCTGCAGCAGGAGGCCAAGCGCCTCGACGCCGCCGACCCGCTCGCCGGCCACCGGGCGAAGTTCGCCCTCGACGACGCCACCGTCTACCTCGACGGCAACTCGCTCGGCGCGCTCCCCGCGCACGTCCCCGCCCGGGTGGCCGACGTCATCGGCCGCGAGTGGGGCGAGCTGCGGATCCGGTCCTGGGACGAGTCGGGCTGGTGGACCGCCCCGGAGCGGATCGGCGACCGGATCTCCCCGCTCGTCGGCGCCGCCCCCGGCCAGATCGTGGTCTCCGACTCGACCAGCGTGAACGTCTTCAAGGCGGTCGTCGCGGCGGCCCGTCTCGCGGGAGAGGGACGCGACGAGATCCTGGTGGACGCGTCGACCTTTCCCACGGACGGGTACATCGCCGAGTCCGCCGCGCGGATGACCGGTCACCGGATCGTGGCCCTCGACCCGGCCGACATCCCCGCCGCGGCGGGCGAGCGGACGGCGCTCGCGCTCGTCAACCACGTCGACTACCGGTCCGGGCGGCTCCACGACCTGCCCGGCACCACCGCCGCCCTCCACGCGGCGGGCGCGCTGGCCGTCTGGGACCTGTGCCACAGCGCCGGCGCCCTGCCCGTCGGCCTCGACGCGCACGGCGTCGACCTGGCCGTCGGCTGCACCTACAAGTACCTCAACGGCGGCCCCGGTTCGCCCGCGTACCTGTACGTCGCCGAGCGGCACCAGGACCGCTTCGACTCGCCGCTGCCGGGCTGGACCTCGCACGCCGACCCCTTCGGGATGACCCCCGGCTACCGGGCCGCCGACGGCGCCGTCCGGGGCCGCGTCGGCACCCCGGACATCCTGTCCATGCTGGCCCTGGAGGCGGCGCTCGACGTGTGGGACGGGGTCGCGATCGACGCCGTCCGCGCCAAGTCCCTCGCCCTCACGGACTTCTTCCTGGAGTGCGTGCGGGCGTACGTCCCCGAGGGCCGGGTCACCCCGGTCACCCCGGAGGCGCACGGCGAACGCGGCAGCCAGGTCGCGCTGCGCTGCGCGGACGCGCCCGCCGTCATGGCCGAGCTGATCGCGCGCGGCGTGGTCGGCGACCTGCGCCGCCCGGACATCCTGCGGTTCGGCTTCACCCCGCTGTACGTCGGCTACGCGGACGCCGAGCGCGCGGCCCGCGTCCTCGCCGACGTCCTCGCCGGGGCGCCGGACGCCGGCTAGCCGGTGCCCGACCGGACGGACGGGCGCCCCCCGTCCGTCCGGCGCACGGGGCGGACCGCCGGCGGCCGGTCGACGGCAATCGACCGGTGGCAGGCGGCCGGTGACCGGCCGTCAGGTCGGATCATCACCTGATCGGCGGGGGCCGGGACCCTGATACGGTCCCCGCAGGTCAGGCCAATTCGGCCCCGTCACCGAGAGGTTGGAACCCCATGCCGGACCCCGCCGCGCGCGACGCCGCCGAAGAGGCATCGGCCTTCTCGCACCCGGCCGTCCCTCCCGACGCCACCGCCGCGTACGGCGAACACCCCGACCAGATCATCGACTTCCACGCCCCCCGGGACGAAGGCGACGGGCGTGCCCCGCTCGTCGTCGTCCTGCACGGCGGCGCGTGGCGGGCCCCCTACGACCGGCAGCACATCAGCCCGTTCGCCGGATTCCTCGCCCGCCGCGGCTTCGCCGTCGCGAGCGTCGAGTACCGGCGCGGCCCCGGCCTGCCCCACCAGGGCGGCACGGCCCCGGTCGCCGGCCGCTGGCCGGAGACCTTCGACGACGTGGCCGCCGCCCTCGACGCGCTGCCCGCCCTCGCCGCCGTCCACCTGCCGCGGGCCGACCCGCACCGCACGGTCCTCACCGGGCACTCGGCCGGCGGCCAGCTCGCCCTGTGGGCCGCCGCCCGGCACGTGCTGCCGGCCGGCTCCCCCTGGCGGCTGCCCGCCCCGCCCGCGCTCCGCGGGGTCGTCGCCCTCGCCCCGATCGGGCACTTCGAGCGGGCCCGCGAGCTGGACGTGTGCGGCGGCGCGGTGGTCCAGTTGCTCGGCGGCGAGGAGGCGTACGAGGAGCGGGCCGCCGCCGCCGACCCGGCGCGGCTGCTGCCCACCGGCATCGCCACCGCCCTCGTCCAGGGCCGCGAGGACCTCACCGTCCCCGCCGAGGTCGCCGACGCGTTCGTCGAGGCGGCGGCGAAGGCGGGCGAGACGGTCGGCCTGACGCTCCTGGAGGACATCGGGCACTTCCCGCTGATCGACCCGGCGGCCGACGCGTGCGCGGTGGTCGCGGAGGAGATCGCCCAGCTCGCGTACTGAACGGAAGCCGGAACGTAGTACTCAAGGGGGACGGCCCGGGATCCGTATCCAGCCGGACGCGGGCCTCCCCCCGGTGTCCGTACCGTGGTCGGCGTGAACCCGACACAGACCCCCGACACGGGCAGCCGCAGCCCCGAGCTCCGCATGACGCTGGACGCGCTCGGCGGTCTGCGCGCGGACCTCGCCGGCGATGCCCTCTCCTACCGCCCGCTGCCCCGGCTCGCGCCGGACAGCGCCGCCCTGCGCTTCCTGCCCCGGCGGCTGCGCCCGCACGCCGGGCTGCTGCCGCACGCGGCGATCGGCTTCCTGGCCGCGGTGACCTTCCTCCTCGGCGTCGACGGCGGCGGCGACCGTGCGCCGACCGCCCTCGTCACCTGTGTGGTGCCGGCGGCCGCCGTCTTCCTCACCCTGATCCGTCCCGCCACGGCCTTCTGGCTCTCGATAGGCTCCACGCCCTTCGTCTCCTATCTGAGCGGGTACGACGGCTGGCCCTGGACGCCGAACTCCTTCGCCGCCCACCTCTTCGTCCTGGTGATCGTCGCCCTGCGGACCGGACCCAGGGCCGCCGCGTGGATGTGGCTGATCACCGCCGCGTACGCCACCTTCACCTCCTTCTTCCTGGGCATGTCCGCGGGGTACGGCTCCAACGGCGCCGAGATGCTCTTCTTCTCCGCGCTCTTCCTGCTGGTCATCGCCGTCGTCCAGATCCGGCGCGAGGCGGACCGGGAGGTCACCGCGCAGCAGACCGTCACCGCCGTCGAGCGCTCGAAGCGGACCCTCCTGGAGGAGCGGACCACCATCGCGCGGGAGCTGCACGACGTCGTCGCGCACCACATGTCGGTGGTGGCCATCCAGGCCGAGGCCGCGCCCTACCGGGTGGAGAACCCGCCGCCGGAGCTGGAGCAGGCGTTCCGCACCATCCGGGAGAACGCCGTCGCCGCCCTCACCGAGCTGCGCCGCATCCTCGGCGTCGTCCGCGCCGAGGACTACGAGGCCCCCGACGCCCCGCAGCCGACCCTCGCCGACCTGCACGGGCTGGTCGCGAACGTCCGGGAGGCCGGGCTCGACGTGTCCATGGCGGTGACCGGCGCGGTGCGCGAGCTGCCGCAGGGCGTGGAGCTCTCCGCGTACCGGATCGTCCAGGAGGCCCTGTCCAACGTGCTGCGGCACGCGCCCGGGGCCGACGCGAAGGTGGAGGTCAGCCATGTGCTCGGCGGCCTCGGGCTGAGGATCGCCAACGGGCCCGCGCGCGGTCTCGTGAAGCCCTCCCCCGGCGCCGGCCACGGCATCACCGGCATGCGGGAACGTGTCACGATGCTCGGCGGGGAGATGACCGACGGGCCGACCGACGACGGCGGCTACGAGGTCGCCGTCTTCGTCCCCGTCCAGCGCGAAGGGACCGACCAGTGATCAAGGTGCTGATCGTCGACGACCAGATCATGGTCCGCGAGGGCTTCTCCGTGCTGCTCGGCGCGATGCCGGACATCGAGGTCGTCGGCGAGGCCGTCAACGGCCGGGAGGCGATCGCCCAGGTCGCCGCGCTCCGCCCGGACGTCGTCCTCATGGACATCCGGATGCCCGAGCTGAACGGCATCGACGCCACCCGGGAGATCGTCGCCGCCGACGCGGACGCCAAGGTGCTCGTCCTGACCACCTTCGACCTCGACGAGTACGTGTACCAGGCGCTGCGCGCCGGTGCCTCCGGCTTCCTCCTCAAGGACGCCTCCGCGCGGCAGCTCGCGGAGGGCGTCCGGGTCGTCGCCGCGGGGGAGGCGCTGCTCGCGCCGACCGTCACGAAGCGGCTCATCACCGAGTTCGCGAAGTCCGCCGACGCCGCGCCGAAGGCGCCCGCCGTCGCCCAGATCGGCGAACTGACCGAGCGCGAGACGGAGGTCCTGGTGCTGATCGCCCAGGGGCTGTCCAACCAGGAGATCGCCGAGCACCTGGTCGTCGCGGAGTCGACGATCAAGACGCACGTCAGCCGGATCCTGGTGAAGCTGGGCCTGCGCGACCGCACCCAGGCGGCGGTCTTCGCCTACGAGGCACGCCTGGTCCAGGTCGGCCGCTAGGCCGTCCCTTCCGGATCTCACCGGGCTCGCGGCGCGGGCGGTTCCTTCCGGACCGCGCCGCGAGCCCGGCCCGGTCCGGAAGAGACGGCCCGGGGGGCGGTACGGCGGTAGCGTCCGTGCCATGGACGCCGTCGCCGCTTTCGATCCCTGGTCCCCGGAGTTCGTCGCCGACCCCTATCCGGCCTACGCGGAGCTGCGTGCCGCCGGCCGCGCCCACTGGTACGGGCCGACGCGGCAGTGGCTGATCCCGCACCACGAGGACGTGTCGGCGCTGCTGCGGGACCGGCGCCTGGGCCGGACGTACACCCACCGGTTCACCCACGAGGAGTTCGGGCGCGAGGCGCCGGACGCGGCCCACGAGCCCTTCCACACCCTCAACGACCACGGGCTGCTCGACCTGGAGGGCGCCGACCACACCCGGATCCGGCGGCTGGTGTCGAAGGCGTTCACGCCGCGGACGGTGGAGCGGCTGGCCCCGACGGTACGGGAGCTGGCCGCCGGCCTGGTCGGCGAGCTGGTCGCGGCGGGCGGCGGCGACCTCCAGGCGGCGGTCGCGGAACCGCTGCCCGTCGCGGTGATCGCCGCGATGCTGGGCGTCCCGGAGGAGGACGAGGAGCGGGCCATGCTGCGGCCCTGGTCGGCGGCGATCTGCGGGATGTTCGAGCTGAACCCGTCGGAGGAGACGGCCCGGCGGGCGGTCTCCGCCTCGATCGAGTTCTCCGGCTATCTGCGGGAGCTGATCGCGCGGCGGCGGGCCGACCCCGGCGACGATCTGATCTCGGCGCTCATCGGGGTCGAGGAGCTGACCGAGCAGGAGATGATCTCCACCTGTGTGCTGCTGCTGAACGCGGGGCACGAGGCGACGGTGAACACCACGGTGGGCGGGGTGTGGACGCTGCTGCGGCACGGGCGGTGGGGGGCCGTGTCCCCGGAGCCGGAGAAGTTGTCCACAGCTGTGGACGAACTGCTCCGCTACGACACACCGCTCCAGATGTTCGAGCGCTGGGTCCTCGACGACATCGAGGTCGGCGGGACCGTGATCCCGCGCGGCTCGGAGATCGCGCTCCTCTTCGGCTCCGCCAACCGGGACCCGGGCCGCTTCGGGCCCACCGCGGACGACCTCGACCTCGCCCGCGCCGATAACCCCCACGTCACCTTCGGCGCCGGCGTCCACTACTGCCTGGGCGCCCCGCTGGCCCGGCTCGAACTCACCGCGGTCTTCGCCGAGCTGATCCGGCGCGCGCCCGGCCTGCGGCTCGCCGCGGAACCGGTGCGCACGCCGGGCTACGTCATCCGGGGCTTCGGCTCCCTCCACGTGGAGGTCTGAGCCGCCCGCGTCAGACCTGGAGGTCGCGGCGGCGCAGCGCCGCCAGGCCGGCGGCGGTGAGGGCGGCCGCCAGGGCCGTCAGGGCGAGGACCGGGCCCCAGGCCGCCCCGGGGCCGGGGAGCTTCGGGAGGTGGGCGAAGGGGGAGACGTCCAGGAGGGCCTGGGGGAGGTCCAGGGCCGGGCCGATCCAGCCGAGGGCCAGGCACAGCCCCGCCGCTCCCCATCCCGCGGCCGCCGCCCGCGGCACCGCGCCCCACAGCAGGGTCGCCACGCCGGCGAGGGTCCAGACGGCGGGCAGCTGGGCGAGGGCGGCGCCGAGCACGGGTCCGTGCGAGCCCCCGTGGCCGAGGGAGAGGCCGAGGCCCGCCGCGAGGAGGATCAGCGCGGAGCCGGCGTACGCGGGAAGCAGGTGTCCGGCGGCCCAGCGGAGCCGGCCGAGGGAGCCCGCGAGCAGGGGTTCGGCCCGCCCGGAGGTCTCCTCGCCGTGGGCCCGCAGGACCGCGCCGACCGCGTACAGCGAGGCGAGCATCCCGAAGAGGGAGACCATCGTGGCGAGGAAGGCGTCGGTGAGCGCGGTCTGGCCGCCCATCCGCTCGAAGATCTCGCGGGCCTTCTCGTTCTCGCCGACGATCTCCGCCGCCCCCTCGGCCATGCCGCCGAAGACGAGCCCGCCGAGGAGGAAACCGGTCCCCCAGCCGGCGAGCGCGCCGCGCTGGAGCCGCAGGGCGAGGGCGCCGGCGCCGGAGAGGCGGCCGGCGGCGGGGCCGGGCCGGGTGGCGAGGAAGGACGCGCCGACGTCGCGGCGGGCGGCGAGTCCGTACGCGAGGACCGTCTGGACCAGGACCGCGGCGGCGATCAGCAGCAGCACCCACCAGCGTTCGCCGCCGTAGGCGCGGACGTTCCCGGCCCAGCCGACGGGGGAGAGCCAGGTGAGGACGGAGTCTCCGGAGGCGTCCCCGGAGTCGCCCGCCGCGCGGAGCGCGAACGCGAGGCCGAGGACGCCGCCGGCGATGCCCTTGGCGAGCCGGGCGCTCTCGGTGAGCTGGGCGGCGAGCGCGGCGACGGTCGCGAAGACCATGCCGGTGCCGCCGACGGCGAGGCCGAGGGCGAGCGCCCCGGCGAGGCCCTGGCCGGCGAGTCCGGCGACGATCAGGAGGGCGGTGGCGGCGTTGACCGTCAGGGCGGCGAGGAGCGCGGAGGTGAGCGGCGCGCGGCGGCCCACCGCCCCGGCGGAGAGCAGTTCCTGACGGCCCGTCTCCTCCTCCTCGCGGGTGTGCCGGACGACGACGATCAGGCTCGCGACGGCCGCGAGGACGGCGGCGAAGGTACCGAAGCGCCAGGCGACGAGCCCGCCGAGGGAGTCGGAGAAGACCGGTCCGTAGAGGGAGCGCATGGAGCTGTTGGCGGTCATGGAGGCGGCCAGTTCGGCGCGGGCGGCGGCCGTTCCGTAGAGCCCTTCCAGGGAGCCGGGGCCGGAGGCGACGAGGCCGCCGGTGACCAGGGCCCAGAGGGGGATGGCCAGCCGGTCGCGGCGGAGCGCGAGCCGGGTGAGGGTGCCGGTGCCGGCGAGCGCGGTCATGAGGCCACCTCGGTGTCCGCGTAGTGGCGGAGGAAGAGCTCCTCCAGGGTGGGCGGGGTGCTGGTGAGCGAGCGGACGCCGGCCGCGAGGAGGGCGGCGAGGACCGGGTCGAGCTTGTCGGTGTCCACCTGGAGCCGGACCGTGCGGCCGTCGACGTGCAGGTCGTGGACGCCGGTGAGGCGGTCCAGGCCCTCGGGGGCGCCGGCGAGTTCGGCGGTGACGCTGGTGCGGGTCAGGTGGCGCAGCTGCGCGAGCGAACCGGACTCCACCGTGCGGCCCTTGCGGACGATGCTGACCCGGTCGCAGAGGGTCTCGACCTCGCTGAGGATGTGGCTGGAGAGGAGGACGGTCCGGCCCCGGTCGCGGGCCTCGCGGACGCAGTCCTGGAAGACCTCCTCCATCAGCGGGTCGAGGCCGCTGGTGGGCTCGTCGAGGACGAGCAGCTCGGCGTCGGAGGCGAAGGCGGCGACGAGGGCGACCTTCTGCCGGTTGCCCTTGGAGTAGGTGCGGCCCTTCTTGGTGGGGTCGAGTTCGAAGCGCTCGACGAGGTCGGCGCGGCGGGCCGGGTCGAGGCCGTGGCCGCGCAGCCGCCCGTACAGGTCGATGACCTCGCCGCCGGAGAGGTTCCGCCAGAGGGTGACGTCGCCGGGGACGTACGCGAGGCGCCGGTGGAGGGCGACGGCGTCGGCCCAGGGGTCGCCGCCGAGCAGCCGGACGGTGCCGGCGCCGGCGCGCAGCAGTCCGAGGAGGACGCGGATCGTGGTGGACTTGCCGGCGCCGTTGGGTCCGAGGAAGCCGTGGACCTCGCCGGTGGCGACGGTGAGGTCGAGTCCGTCGAGGGCGTGCGTGCGGCCGAAGGACTTGTGGAGTCCGGCGACGCTGATGGCGTTCGTCATGCTTCGGAACGTACGCTCATTTCACAAACTTGTGAAGTTAAGGAACCGTAAAAAGAGACGGTATACAGTCGGAGCATGACCACCACCGAGGACACCACCGGTGACACCGCCCGCGAGGACGCCGTCTCCCGCTTCGTGGAACGCTTCGCCGCGGAGATGACCGAGGCCGGCATGCAGCGGATGGCCTCCCGGGTCTTCGCCGCGCTGCTCGCCTCCGAGACCGCCTCGCTCACCTCGGCCGAGCTCGCCGAACAGCTCAGGATCAGCCCGGCCGCCGTCTCCGGCGCCATCCGCTACCTCACCCAGGTCGGCATGGTCGCCCGCGAGCGCGAACCCGGCACCCGGCGCGAGCGGTACGTGCTCCACAACGAGATCTGGTACGAGACCTTCACCCGCCGCGACCAGGTCCTCCTCCGCTGGGAGAAGGTCCTGCGCGACGGCTCCGGCACCCTCGGTCCGGACACCGCCGCAGGCGCCCGCACCGCCGAGACCGCCGACTTCTTCGCCTTCCTCCAGGAAGAGATGATCACGATGATGGACCGCTGGCGCGAGCGGAAGGCGACCCGCGCGGGCGGCCGGGAGGCTCAGCCCTGAGGCCCGGGCCCCGGCACGGGGCCCAGCAGCCCGGCCAGGTCCTCCAGCAGCGCCGCGCCGTCCGCCGTACCGGCCTCCAGGTACGGCCCGGCGGGCCACAGCGGCCGCCCGCCGTGCCAGGCCACCACCACGGGGTCCTCCGCGTCCGTCCCGTCCCGGTCCAGCCACCCGCGCAGCTCCACCGTCCCGGACGGCTCCACCGGCCGCTCCGGGGGCAGCAGCGGCAGCACCCCCTCGGGCCGGTCGTCCGGCCCGCCGTGCGCGGGGAAGAGCACCAGCGCCACGTCCTCGCCGACCGGCGCGGGCACCAGCGCGTACCGCCGCTCGACGGGTACGGGGGCGAGCGCGGCCCGCACCAGGAGCCGCACGACGGGAAGCCCCCGGCGCCACACCTGGGCGGAGGCCCAGAGGGTCCAGGCCGTGGCCACGGCCGTCAGGACCACGCCGCTCGTGGGCGTCCCGGCCGACTCCGGGTCGGGCCAGATCACGTCCAGGGACAGCAGCCCGCCGCACGTCGCGAGGACGATCAGGCCGTACCCCATCTGGGGCAGCCCCGCCACCCGCCGCAGCGACCGCACCCGCCACCACGGAACCGCCCGCGGGTCCGCCTCCGGACGGCGCGGACGCCTCCGGCGCGGCGGCACCGCCGCCCAGGACCCGGCGTGGGCGGCGAACCGGGCGTAGGGCGGGGCGGAGGTCTCCGGAGCGGCGGCGGTCGTGCCGGGCGCGGGGTGCGGCTGCGCCGGGGTCGGCAGGGCCGTGAGGCCCGCCTCCTCGGCCAGGACCAGCAGCCGTCGCCGCGCGGCCGTCCCCCGGACCGGCGCGGCCCGGAAGAGCGGGCCGCCGCCCGGCGCCGCGAGCACCCCGCCCTTCCCGGGGCCGCCGCACCACCACAGCACGCCCGCCGGGGCGGGCCGGACCTCCTGCCAGCGCGACCGGCTCGCGATCACCCGCAGCGGCCACACGCCCTCGCCGTCCGGGGCCGCCAGGACGACGGCCTCACCGCTCCAGGCGCGGGCCACCGCCGTCGCGGGGTGCGCCGACCACGGGCCGGCGGAGAGGATCCGGCGGAAACGGCGGGCGTAGGGGAACCGGACGAGGCCGAGGAGGAAGGCCGTCGCCCCGCCGACGCAGACGAAGCCGGCCACGTCCTGTGCCCACGGCGGGTCCTCGGGGAACACGGCGACGCCGGCGAGGGCGAGGACCGCGAGGGCGAGTCCCCCCGCCGTCAGCAGGACGCCCCCGCGCCGGTACCTCCTCAGCTCCTCCGCCGTCCCCGGAAGGTCCAGCGCGCACACCCCGGTCACCTCAGGCCCCCCGGCCACGTCCACCACCCCTTGCCCCTCCGGCGCGATCCGACGGCGACGGTATCCGCCGGACCCGGACGGGGCCAGGGCCGCACGTCCCGGAAGGGCCGCTCAGAACGGTGGGACCGGGACCGTGGCCGGGTCCCGGGGCAGGGTGAGGCCCCAGCCGCCGGCGCGGACCGTCCAGGTGCGGCGGCGGACCGGGCCCGCCACGCGGCCGTCGGCGCGGTAGCGGAAGTCGGGGCCCGAGACGGTCAGGACCCCGGCGGCCGTGCGGCGCGGGGGGCCCGCCGTCGCGACCGGGTGGACGGTCACCATCGCCGTGCCGCCGTCCGCCGGGCGGGCCGTCACCGCCGTCACCGGCGCGTCCACGTCGGCCAGCAGCACCCCGTCCGCCTCCACCCGCAGCCGGTGCACCAGCACCGAGGGGACCGGCGGCGCGGGCCGCACCAGGGTGCGGACCAGGGAGCGGCAGGTGCCCCAGACGGAGGGGGCGGTGCCGGCGGCGGGGACGGGCACGGCGGGCACCCGCAGGTCCCCGAGGACCACCCCGTCGCTGTCGTCCACCAGCAGGTCCAGGCTCCGCACCGTCCCGTCCAGGACCGCCCGGGCCGCCGCCACTGCCGAACGCGGCACGCCGAAGCCGTACGCGACCTCCAGGGCGTCCGGCGGGCCGATCGGGACCAGGGCGAGCGGCGCCCGGTCCCGGTGCAGCAGGGTCACCGCGCGCAGCAGCGCCCGGTCGTCGCCGAGCACGACCGGGCGGCGGGAGCCGCGCCGGGACAGGGCCCGGGAGAATTCCTCGGGGGAGTCCGGCAGGCAGATCTTCGCTTCCGCGCCCGCGGACAACACATCCTTCGCGATCCGTACGGACTCGCCGTCACTTCGGCGGGCGACCGGGTCGACGATGACCAGCAGCTGGTCGTGATCCGACACCTCGGTCCTTCCTCGGGTAGTCTCTTTGTGCAAGAGCCCCTTGCGCTATTGCGCCAGGGGCTTCGTCTATTCCGGGGCACACCGGTGAGGCGGCGTAGGCCCCCTGACCTTGGAATGCCCCCTCCGGAAGGGGTGTACGCCTGTGCCCGCACTTGTGCTGCTCGGTGCTCAGTGGGGTGACGAGGGCAAGGGAAAGGCCACCGACCTCCTCGGTGGTTCCGTTGACTATGTGGTGCGTTACCAGGGCGGCAACAACGCCGGCCACACGGTCGTCGTCGGCGACCAGAAGTATGCGCTCCACCTCCTCCCCTCCGGAATCCTCTCGCCGGGGTGCACCCCGGTCATCGGCAACGGCGTCGTCGTCGACCCTGCGGTCCTGCTCTCCGAGCTGAGCGGGCTGAACGACCGCGGTGTCGACACGTCGAAGCTGCTGATCAGCGGCAACGCCCATCTGATCACCCCGTACAACGTCACCCTCGACAAGGTGACGGAACGGTTCCTCGGCAAGCGCAAGATCGGCACCACCGGGCGCGGCATCGGCCCCACCTACGCCGACAAGATCAACCGCGTCGGCATCCGGGTCCAGGACCTCTACGACGAGTCGATCCTGGAGCAGAAGGTCGAGGCGGCCCTGGAGCAGAAGAACCAGCTCCTCGCCAAGGTCTTCAACCGCCGCGCGATCGAGTCCGGCCGGATCGTCGAGGAGATGCTCCAGTACGCGGACCAGATCAAGCCGTACGTCGCCGACACCACCCTGATCCTCAACAACGCCATCGACGAGGGCAAGGTCGTCCTCTTCGAGGGCGGCCAGGGCACCCTCCTGGACGTGGACCACGGCACGTACCCCTTCGTCACCTCCTCGAACCCGACCGCCGGCGGTGCCTGCACCGGCGCGGGCGTCGGCCCGACGAAGATCAACCGCGTCATCGGCATCCTCAAGGCGTACACCACCCGCGTCGGCGCCGGCCCGTTCCCGACCGAGCTCTTCGACGCCGACGGCGAGGCCCTGCGCCGCATCGGCGGCGAGCGCGGCGTGACCACCGGCCGTGACCGCCGCTGCGGCTGGTTCGACGCGGTCATCGCCCGCTACGCCACCCGCGTCAACGGCCTGACGGACTTCTTCCTCACCAAGCTGGACGTGCTGACCGGCTGGGAGGAGATCCCGGTCTGCGTCGCGTACGAGATCGACGGCAAGCGCGTCGAGGAGCTCCCGTACTCCCAGACCGACTTCCACCACGCGAAGCCGATCTACGAGACCCTCCCCGGCTGGTCCGAGGACATCACGAAGGCCAAGACCTTCGCGGACCTCCCGAAGAACGCGCAGAACTACGTGAAGGCGCTGGAGGAGATGTCCGGCGCCCCGATCTCCGCCATCGGCGTCGGCCCCGGCCGCACCGAGACGATCGAGATCAACTCCTTCCTGTAGGCAGGACCGCCGAAGGGCCCGCACCCCTCCCCGGGGCGCGGGCCCTTCGCACGTCCGCCTCAGTCCGCCCGGTGGTACTCGCCCGGCTCCGTGTCGTACATCGGGTAGACCTGGAGGATCTCCTTGCCCTTGTACGTCGTCAGCGTCAGGTAGCTGCCGGGGTCGTCGCGGACGCACTCGCGGTCCGCGCCGGGTTCCAGGTCCATGGGGCCGAGGACGTACGGGGGCGTGGTGCTCGCCAGGATCGCCGTCCAGGTGCAGTTGACCGCGTCGGCGAGCTGGTTGCCCTCCGCGTCCGTGCGCGGGTAGACGCTCAGGACGCGGAGGACGGCCGCGCCGACCGCGCCCTGGGTGACCGTCACCTCGTCGGTGTAGCGGTCCGCCTCCGGCCCCTCGACCAGCGGCTTCATCCTCCACCGGCCGAGGTACTCCGCGGGCAGGATCTCCGGGCCGGTGCGGGCCTTGTGGAAGGTGGCCTTCGCGGTGCCCGAGGACCAGGAGAGGACCTCGGGGGAGCGCAGGGTGAGCGTCTGGTGGGCGGCGGCCATGCACCGGCGGGCGGGCACGCTGGTGGTGACGTCGGACTCGCCGAGGACGACCTTGTCCTCGTCGGCGGAGACGAGCCGCGAGCGGCCCATGCAGAGCCGGTTGTCGCCGACGTGCGTGTAGACGGCGGTCTTGGTGCCGGCCGCGCCCTGGACGAGCTCGATGCGGACGGTCTCGCGGGGATGCTCCTCGGTGCCCTGGAGGATCCCCTCCCAGGCGCCGAGGAAGGCGGCCGGCACGTCCCCGGCGGGCTGGGCGGAGGTGGAGGACGAGCCGGAGCCGGTGCCCCTGCCGTCGCCGCCGGGGGTGCGGTCTGCTCCGCCGAGCGGCCAGAAGGCGTAGCCGACGCCCGCCGCGGCCGCCACGGCCGCGGTCGCGAGCGCGGCGGTCAGCACCCGCCGCCGGGAGCGGGGCCGCGGGGGCTCCGGCTCCGGTGCGGGCGCGGGCGTCGGGTCGCCGGCCGCCGCGCCGCCCGCCGTGCGGTCGGGGGCGGGCGTGGTGCCGGTGCCGGCGCCGCCCCCGGCGGTCCCCTCCGCCGAGCCCTCCGCCTCCAGGAGCCGGGCCGCGTGCCGGCCGAGGCGGACCAGGACGTCGGCGGGCAGCCACGGGTCGGTGACCGGCAGCGTCTCGGCGATCTCGGCCGCCGTGGGCCGGGCCGCCGGGTCCTTGGCCAGACAGGCCCGGATCAGCCCGGTCAGCGCGGGCGCCACGTCCGTCAGGTCCGGATCGTCGTGGGCGATCCGGAACATCAGCGCGTGCACCCCGCTGTCGGAGGTGCCGAAGGGGGAGCGGCCGGTCGCCGCGTAGGCGAGGACCGAGCCCAGGCAGAAGATGTCGGAGGCCGGGCCGACCTTCTCGCCCCGCACCTGCTCGGGCGACATGAAGCCGGGGGAGCCGACGACGGCGCCGGTGCTGGTGAGGCCGCCGTCGGTGACGGTGTCGACGGCCCGGGCGATGCCGAAGTCGATGATCCGGGGGCCGTCGACGGTGAGCAGCACGTTGGAGGGCTTGAGGTCGCGGTGGACGAGCCCGGCCCGGTGGATGTGGTCGAGGGCCTGTCCGAGGCCGGAGCCGAGGGCGCGGACGGTCTCGGGCGGCAGCGGCCCGTACTCGTCGCCGACGACGGTCCGCAGCGAGGGCCCGGGCACGTAGCCGATGGCCACCCAGGGGGAGGCGGCGGTGGTGTCGGAGCCGAGGACGGGCGCGGTGCCGCTGCCGCCGACCCGTTCCAGCGCCTCGACCTCGCGGGCGAAGCGGCGCCGGAACTCGTCCTGGGCGGCGAGTTCGGCGTGCACGACCTTCACGGCGACGGTCCGCCCGCCGGCCGAACGCGCGAGGAACACCCGGCCCATGCCGCCGACCCCGAGCCGGCCGATGAGTCGGAACGGGCCGATGACAGCCGGGTCTTCCGCGTTCAAGGGATCCACGTGGCAAGAGGATGCCAGACCTGGCGCGGGGGGTGGGGTCACGGTCCGGTGTCAGCCCTCCCCGCAGATCCGCAGTCCCTTCGGGGTGGCGCACGGCAGGTGGCCGCGGGCGCGCACGACGTCCTGGCCGCGTCCGCGCGTCAGGTAGGCGAGGAAGCCGGCGGTCAGGGAGTCGCTCGGGGGATCGCCCCAGGTGTAGGCGTACTCGATCTCCCGGTACGGGTACGGGGAGGTGCCCAGCTCCTCCAGGACCGGTCCGCGGCCGTCGAGGTCGACGCGGTGCAGGCCCTTCGCCGTGGCGACGGCGCCGAGTTCGGCGTAACCGAGCGCGCCGGGGAGGCGGGCGACGGTGGACAGGACCTGGCCGGTGGAGTCGAGTTCGCAGCGGACGACCTTCGCCTCCGGGTCGTCGACGGTGGCGCAGTCGCGGGAGGAGTGGGCGGGCTCGTTGCGGCCGAGGACGCGGCGCTGGAAGACCTCCCGGGTGCCGGAGTTGGCGTCGCGGCTGACGAGGAGGACGGGCAGGTCGGGGAGGTTCCCCGGCAGGTCGGGGCCCTCCAGCTGGTTCCAGCGGGTGACGTCGCCGCGGTAGAGGGAGCGGATCTGTTCCAGGGTGAGGGCGCGGACGGGGACGGAGTCGTGGGTGACGACGGTGAAGAGGGAGACGGCCACCATGTGCTCGCGCAGCCGGGGGTGGCTGCCGGGGCCCCGGCCGTCGGAGAGGGCGATGACGGCGGGGGAGCCCTCGGTGTGCTCGCCGGCGTCGGCGAGGTCGCGGACGCCGGAGGTGGAGCCGTCGGCGTCGACGGTGACGGTGGCGCCCGCGCAGTCCTTCTCGTACGCCTTCGCCACCTCCCGGACGACGGGGGCGAAGGCGGTGGAGCCGGTGACGGTGAGACTGCCGCGGGCGCAGCCGATCGGGGGCGGGGTCCGCTCGCGGACGATGATCGCGGCGAGCGCGACCACGCAGGCGGTGAGGACGACGGTGACGGTGCGGGCGGTGGGGCTGAAGCGGCCGGCCTGGTCGTCGGGGGTGGTGGAGCGGTTGCGGCGGATGGAGCCGCCGGCGACGGTGCCGTGCACCTTGATGTCGCGGTCGGCGACGGGTCCGGAGAGCTGGACGAGCAGCTTGAAGTACTTGCCGGTGTCGAGGGCGACCCGGGGGACGAGGACGGCGTTGCCGGTCCGGCCCAGCCGGGGGGCGCTGTCGAGGTCGTCGCGGACGGCGTTCCAGCCGGGAGGGACGGTGGCGACGACGCCCCGGACGATGACGGCGGGGGTGCCGAAGGTGATGCGGAGGGCGTGCTCGGCGGCGCCGACGCCGTAGTCGTCGATGCTGATGTCGAGGTCGCGGTCGTTCTCGATGCGGAGCAGGACGAGGGTGGCGCCGGCGGCGGCGCTGCCGAGCACCTCGCCGTCGCGGACGGTCATCACGCCGCCGTCCTGGTCGTCGCCCTCCTTGTGCAGCGGGGTGTTGAGCTGCACGCGGTAGCCGAGGCGCTTGCGCTGCGGCTTGAAGCGGTCGATCCAGACGGCGCCGACCGAGACGAGGACGCCGAGGAGGGCGGTGGCGACGGCGACCACGTTCTCTGCGGTTATCCACTCCATGGCCGGGACGGTACGGACGGGTGTGCGAAGCCGGGGGCGGCGTAGCGGCCCGACATCTGGATTTCGCCGCTCGTTCAGCCGGGCCGCCGAGGTCCGGGGCGGGGTCGTCCGGGTGGCCCGGCCGGGGTTGCCCGGGCCGGAGGAGCGTGGATGTAATGGCCATGAGGGGGCCCTTCCGGAGGAGGAACCCCATGCGTGTCGTCGAAGTGACCGCCTACGGCGGACCCGAGGTCCTCAGAGTGGCCCGCCGTCCCGAGCCGGACCCCGCGGACGCCCCGGGACGGGTCCGCGTGCGGCTGAAGGCCGCCGGGGTGAACCAGGCGGACCTCAAGATCCGTTCCGGTCGTTTCGCCGCCGCGCTCGGCGCTCTGGCCCCGCCCTTCGTGCTCGGCTACGACTTCGCCGGGACCCTGGTGGACCCGGCACCCGGCCTGGAGGCGGGCACCCGGGTGGCCGGTTTCGTGCCCTGGGTGGCGGAGGGCGACGGCGTGGGGACGTACGCGGAGACGGTCCTGGTCGAGCCGGCGTGGCTGGCGCCGGTCCCGGACGAGGTGGACTTCACGGCGGCGGCCTCGCTGCCGCTCTCCGCGCTGACCGCCGCGCAGGCGCTCGACCTGCTGGAACTGCCCGAGGGCTCGACGCTGCTGGTCACCGGGGCGAGCGGGGTCGTGGGCCGGTTCGCGGTGCAGCTGGCGGCGCGGTCGGGCCACCGGGTGATCGCCCTCGGCGACGCGGACGACGTGCACGAGCTGCGGCTCCTCGGGGCTCATGGGGTGGTGGGGCGCGGCTCGCCCGAAGAGGTGATCACCGGGGTGCTCGGCCTCGCCCCGGAGCGGGTGGACGGCGTCTTCGACGCGGCCCTGATCGCCGATCCGCTGCTGCCCGCGGTCAAGGACGGCGGCGTCTTCGTCTCCGCCTCCGCCGAACGGGTGCCGGTGGCCGAGCGGGACGTCCGGGTCGACGTGGTGGAGGGCCGTCCGGACGCGGCGCGGCTCAAGGAGCTCCTGGAACTGCTGGGCGCGGGCGCCCTCGCGACCCGGGTGGCCGACGTGATTCCGCTGGAGCAGGCCGCGGAGGCGCACCGGCGCGCTGAGGCGGGGCACCGGCCGGGCCGGATCGTGCTGATGATCTGACGATCGGGCAGGTGGGAGAAATCAGCGCACGGTTTCGGACAACCCTGGGGGGCCTTCGCGGGTCGGAGGGGTGAGAGCGATACAACCCAGGGGGGAACCCGACATGTCCGAACGATTCAGGCCCGGGCTGAAGGCGGCGCTCGTCGCCACGGCCGTCGTGGCGGCGACGGCCACCGGCGCGGCCTCCGCCGTCGCCGCTCCGGTGGCCGAGCCGGTGGCGCCCCGGTTCGACCTGTACGGCGTGCACCAGCAGACCCACGAGCTGTGGGAGTGGCTCCAGGACGGGCCCGAACTCGTCGCCGAGATGCCGGCTCCGGGGACCTACCCCGACCTTGTCGACCTCATCTTCGTCGACAACAACAACAACGGCTACGGCGAAGCCAGTTGGAGCCGCTACAAGGACGGCCGGCTGGAGTTCACCGGTTCCGTCAACGGCCGCTGGCAGTCGGACAGGCCCATCGGCAAGGGCTGGAACATCTACACCCATGTCCTGTCGCCCGGCAACCTCGGCGGGGCCAAGGAGGCCGACCTGATCGCCCTCGACAAGGCCGGTGTGCTGTGGAGCCACCTGTCCTACCCGGACGGTCGCCTCAGCTCCCGCACGCGGGTCGGCGGCGGCTGGGGCCAGTACACCGAGCTGGCCGGCCAGGGGGATCTGACCGGTGACGGCAGGGCCGACATCGTCGCCCGTGACACGGTCGGTGTCCTGTGGCTCTACAAGGGCACGGGCGACTACAAGGCGCCTTTCGCGGGCCGTACGAAGATCGGCCACGGGTGGAACGCCTACGACCGGCTGCTGTCGATCGGTGACATGGACGAAGACGGCAAGGTGGACCTGCTGGCCCGGAAGAAGACGGGGGAGATGCTCCGGTACTCGGGCACGGGTGACGCGGCGCGGCCGTTCACGGCACCGGTGCAGGTGATGAGTTCCTTCATGAAGAACTTCCGCCTGGTCTAGGCGTGGGGCACTTCGCGTGAAGCCGCCCCGTTCCCGGAGATCCGGGAGCGGGGCGGCCCCGTCGGCCGGCCATCTGTCCCGAGTCTTGGTCTAGACCTTGACAGGTACAGACCAGTGCCGCTTCGCTGGCCTTCCCCCCACCGGAAGGACGACAGCGCCCATGCGACGTCTACTCGCCCTGATCGCCGCCCTCTGTACGGCACTCGGCCTCGCGGTCCTGCTGCCCGCCACCGCCGGCGCGGCCCCCGCCTGCGTCACCGCCTGGAGTTCGGGCCAGGTCTACACGGGCGGCATGACCGCCTCGTACAACGGCCACAACTGGTACGCGAAGTGGTGGACGCAGAACGAGCGACCCGGCTCCAGCGACGTCTGGCGCGACGAGGGCACCTGCGGCACCGGCGGCGGCGGGGGCACCCCCGACCCGTCCGGCTTCGTCGTCACCGAGGCCCAGTTCAACCAGATGTTCCCGAACCGGAACCCCTTCTACACGTACGCCGGTCTGGTCGCCGCCACCAAGAAGTACCCGGCCTTCGCGGGCACCGGCAGCGACACCGTGAAGAAGCAGGAGGCCGCGGCCTTCCTCGCCAACGTCTCCCACGAGACCGGCGGCCTGGTCCACATCGTCGAGCAGAACACCGCCAACTACCCCCACTACTGCGACCGCAACCAGCCCTACGGCTGCCCCGCCGGCCAGGCCGCCTACTACGGCCGCGGCCCGATCCAGCTCTCCTGGAACTTCAACTACAAGGCCGCCGGCGACGCCCTCGGCATCGACCTCCTGAACAACCCCTGGCGGGTCGAGCGCGAGCCGGACATCGCCATGATGACCGGCCTCTGGTACTGGAACACGCAGAACGGCCCCGGCACCATGACCGCCCACAACGCCATGGTCAACGGCGCCGGCTTCGGCCAGACCATCTGGGCCATCAACGGCTCCCTGGAGTGCAACGGCGGCAACCCCGCCCAGGTCCAGAGCCGCGTCACCAAGTACCAGCAGTTCACCCAGATCCTCGGCGTCCCCGCGGGCTCGAACCTCTCCTGCTGAGCCGCTCGCGCCCCGTACGACCCCGCACGGCCCTCCTCCGCACGCCCCGGCCTCCCGGCCGGGGCGTGCGTGCGTGCGTCCGGTCAGTCCGCCCGCTCCGTCGCCTCGACCGACTCCAGCGCCGCCGACAGCCGGTCCAGCACCCGCACCGTCTCCTCGAAGGCGTCCTGGCCGCCCAGTGCGGCGGTCAGGCGGGCGGCCAGCTCCGCGTGGCCCGGGCCGATCCGGGCGATCGCGGCCCGGCCGGCCTCCGTGGGGGCGAGCAGCTTGGCGCGCCGGTGCGCCGGGTTGGGCGCGTAGGCCGCCAGGCCGTCGCGGACCAGCAGGTCGGCGATGCGCTGGACGCTCTGCCGGGTGATGCCCATGACCCGGGCGATCCCCGCCACCGGCAGCGGTTCCCGGAGCACCGCGCCGAGCACCTGCCACCAGGCGGCGGTCAGCCCGGCGGGCTCGGCCAGCTTCTCGGAGACGGCGAGGAACTGGCCGTTGAGCCGGAAGACGCCGAGGGCGGTCCGGCTCAGGGCGTCCTGCTGGGCGCGGCTCACCCGTTCAGCTCGGCGAAGGCGGCCGGGTCGGAGTCGTGGAAGAGCCGGTACCAGGCGTCCCGCTTGCCCTCGTAGGCGCCGAGGCGGGCGAAGATCTCGCGGGCGAAGGCGACGGGCTCGGTCGGTCCGGCGGTGACGAGGTCCCCGTCGGTGACGGCGTCCGCCTCCACGTACCGCTCGGCGCCCGCGTATCCGGTCGCGGCGAGGTGGAAGGAGGCGGCGCCGGTGTGCGCCCGGGTGTCGAGGAGTCCTTCCCGGGCGAGTCCGGCGGTGGCCCCGCAGATGGCGGCGACCGGCACCCCGGCGTCCAGGAAGGCGCGGGCGGCGGCGGTGAAGGGGGCGAGCTCGTCGCCCTCGTCGTACTTCTCGGCCCCGGGGAGGATGAGCAGCGCGCTCTCCTCGGGGCGCAGGTCGTCCAGTGCGAGATCGGGCACGATCCGGATCCCGGCGATCGTGGTGACGGGCTTCCCGGCGTCGAGGCCGACGGTCCGCACGGTGAAGCCGGCCCGGGCGAGCCACGCGGTGGCGTGCCCCGTCTCCCAGTCGGCGAGCGTGTCGTACACGGCGAGGTGAACGGTCCTGGAGGTCATGACAGCAGACTGCCATGACGACAGCATGCTGTCAATGAAGAGGGGTGCCGGCGGCACGACGAAATCCGCAGCCGCCCGGCGGGCAGAGCACAGTGTCGCGTCCGGCGCGTTCTCGGTGGACAAGATGGTGATGGCCGCCCCACCTGGGGTTCCTTACCCTTCGGTGCATGACCCCTCATGTCGTACCCGACCCCCAGGCCGGCGCCGCCGTCAAGGCCGCGGACCGCGCGCACGTCTTCCACTCCTGGTCCGCCCAGGGCCTGATCGACCCGCTCGCCGTGGCCGGCGCGGAGGGGTCGTACTTCTGGGACTACGACGGCAACCGCTACCTCGACTTCACCAGCGGTCTCGTCTACACGAACATCGGCTACCAGCACCCCAAGGTGGTCGCCGCCATCCAGGAGCAGGCCGCGAAGCTCACCACCTTCGCGCCCGCCTTCGCCGTCGACGTCCGCTCCGAGGCCGCACGCCTCATCGCCGAGCGCACCCCCGGCGACCTGAACAAGATCTTCTTCACCAACGGCGGCGCCGAGGCCGTCGAGAACGCCGTCCGGATGGCCCGGCTGCACACCGGCCGCCACAAGGTGCTCTCCGCCTTCCGCTCGTACCACGGCGCCACCTCCACCGCGATCAACCTCACCGGCGACCCGCGCCGCTGGGCCTCCGACACCGGCTCCGCCGGCGTCGTGCGCTTCTGGGCGCCCTTCCTCTACCGCTCGCCGTTCTACGCCGAGACCGAGCAGCAGGAGTGCGAGCGCGCCCTCGCGCACCTGGAGGACACCATCGCCTTCGAGGGTCCCGGCACCATCGCCGCGATCATCCTGGAGACCGTCCCCGGCACCGCCGGCATCATGACCCCGCCGCCCGGCTACCTCACCGGCGTCCGCGAGATCTGCGACAAGTACGGCATCGTCTTCGTCCTCGACGAGGTCATGGCCGGCTTCGGCCGCACCGGCGCGTGGTTCGCCGCCGAGCACTTCGACGTCGTCCCCGACCTCATGACCTTCGCCAAGGGCGTCAACTCCGGCTACGTGCCGCTCGGCGGCGTCGCCATCAGCGAGAAGATCGCTGCCACCTTCGAGACCCGCCCCTACCCGGGCGGCCTCACCTACTCCGGCCACCCGCTGGCCTGCGCCGCCGCCGTCGCCACCATCCAGGTGATGGAGGACGAGCAGGTCGTCCAGCACGCCGCCCGCATCGGCGAGACCGTCCTCGGCCCCGGCCTGCGCGAGCTCGCCGAGCGCCACCCGTCCGTCGGCGAGGTCCGCGGCATGGGCGTCTTCTGGGCCCTCGACCTGGTCAAGAACAAGGAGACCCGCGAGCCGCTCGTCCCGTACAACGCGGCCGGCGAGGCCAACGCCCCGATGGCCGCCTTCGGCGCCGCGGCGAAGAAGAACGGCCTGTGGCCCTTCGTCAACATGAACCGCACCCACGCCGTCCCCGCCTGCAACGTCTCCGAGGACGAGGTCAAGGAGGGCCTGGCGGCCCTGGACGCGGCGCTCACCGTCGCCGACGAGCACACGGTCTGACACCGCCCGCCGACGGCACGGCACCGGCGTCACCCCGTGTGACGAGGGCCTCCTCCCGAGGGACCAGGTCTGGACTAGAGTCTTCCGGAACCTCATGGAGGGGGCCCCATCCGCATGCCCGGCACGTCCGCGAACAGCGCCGTCACCCGCAGCACCCTCAGCCGGCAGATCGCGGACGCTCTGCGTGACGAGGTCCTCGCGGGGCGTCTCCAGCCCGGCCAGGAGTTCACCGTCAAGCAGATCGCCGAGCAGTACGGGGTCTCCGCCACCCCGGTCCGCGAGGCCCTCGTCGAACTCTGCGCCGAGGGCCTGCTCGACTCCGACCAGCACCGCGGCTTCCGCGTCCACCAGTTCTCGGTGGCCGACTACCGGGAGATGGTCGAGGCCCGGATGCTCGTCGCCGACGGCATCTTCCGCCGCCACACCCCGCGCGAGCGCGCCGCGCTCCCCGAGCCGGACGCCGGCATCGGCGTCGTCCTGGTGTCGATCCGCCGCCGGGGAGAGGCCGCCGTCCGCGCCGCCCGCGCCGGCGACCTGGACGTCCTCATCGGCTACGACATCCGCTACTGGCACGAGCTGGGCCGGCTCGTCGCCCGCAACGAGCACATCGCCGGCTTCCTGCACCGCCTCCGCGTCCAGGCGTGGGTCTTCTCCGTGCCCTACCTGCGCGCCGAGCGCGAACTGCACGGCTGGCTCTGGTCCGGACACGTGGAGCTGATCGACGCCGTCACCCGCGGCGACGCCGAGGCCGCCGTCGGAGTCGTCCGGGCCTACAACGCGCACTCGCTGGAATGGGCCGACCGCCTGGAGGCCCGGCTCACCCGGTGACCCGCCGCCGGGTTGAGGCCCCTCTTCCCGGGGCAGGCCACCCACGGGTGGGCGTCGTCGGCCCCGCCGACTACCCTGACCCTCCCCGGAACTGACGGAGAGCGAGCCTCCCTTGGCCTGTGACCTGTGGCTGGTCCCCCTCGTCGACGTGCTGTGCCACAGCCCCGACAACCCCTTCGCCGAAGACCTCGCCGCCTACGACGCCGTGCTGAGCGCCTCGGGCCTGCCGACCGTGCCCGTGTACGCGTACATGCCCGGACTCTCCGGGGACGTCGCCCCGGTCGCCGGCTTCGACTACGAGGCCCTGCACTTCCTGCGCCGCGCCTACCTGCTGGCGATCTGCGGGCTGCCGGTCGAGCCGGTCGGCGAGCTCGGCGGGGACTACGAGCAGCTCCTGGAGATGTTCGAGGCCACCGCCCAGCAGTCCCACCTGGTCTGGCACTACGACCACGCGGGCGCCTACGTGCCGGTCGACTTCCCCGTCCCGCTCTCCAACGACCAGCTCCTGGAGGGCGGCGGTCCGCTCGGCTCCTCCTACGGGCTGCTGCGGGAGCTGGAGTTCGTCGCCCCGGCGCTCGGCATCGACCCGGCGAACCCGCCGGCCCCCCCGGCCCCGCCCGCCCGGCCCACCGAGCTGGAGGAGCCCGCCGCGCCCGCGCCGTACGACGACGGCCCCTTCGCCCGGGAGCGGCACGTCTGGCTGGGGCTGCACGCGGCGGCCACCCGCAGCCTCGCCCAGGGCTCGATGATCATGCTCAGCTGACGTCCCGCCCGTGGACCCCGGCGGCCCTCAGCGGGCCTCCGGGGGACGCTGGCGCGGCATGTTCGGCCGGGTGCCCGGCGGCAGCGGGAAGCGGCCGGACGGATGCGCCGCCTCCGGCCGGGCCGGGACGACCCCGACCGACTGGAGGGCCAGCGGCGCGGGGCCCGAGCGGAACTCGACCATCCAGTCCGCGGTCTCCGCCCGCACCAGCTCCGTGACGTCCTCCGAGAAGCGGCGCAGCACCCCGAGGCACCGCTCGGCGGCCTCGCTGGCGGTCCCCTCGGTCGGGCCGAGGACCTCCCGCACGCTCTCCGAGGCCCAGTCGAACTGGAGGGCCTGGAGCCGTCGCTGCACGGCCTGGGCGGTCGCCACGTCCCTTATCCAGCCGGACGTCAGCCCGAAGTACCGGTCGCAGGCCATGCAGGCCGCGCCGAGCAGCAGCGAGAGATAGCCCCAGCCGGCCGTGCCCTCGGCGACCCCGGTCAGGTCGAGCAGCGGCAGCGCGGCCCCGGCGATCACCCCGAGCGCGGTGCCGATCCGCAGCGCGCGGGCGCAGCGGCGCTTCCAGACCCGGTCCGAGAGGTACCACTCGGCGGTGCGCAGGGCGCCCGCCTCCACCCACCGGTAGAGCTCGTCGAGGCGCTCCGCGGGCTCGCCCCAGTCGCCCAGGGGGAAGGGCTTCCCCGTCAGATCTCTGTGGACGGCTTCCCCGGGCTGCCCCGGCGGCTGCATCTCCGGCTGGTGGCTCACCGGGGGACTCCTCTGCTCAGCCCAGCGTTCGTGGCGCTCGTGTCCTTCTGTGACGTGCGGTGCACGTGGTGCCTGCCCTTCCTACCGCCGAATGGTGGGCGATGGGCCCGGAATCCCGGGATTTCCGCCCGCAAGAGGGTGTTGATCAGGTAGAGGAGCCCGCAGTTTCTCACTCGAAAGAGTTGTCGCGGCAGGGCGGTCCGTGACCGCGTAGGCTCGGAACACCGGTACCAGACGGGACCGACCGACCTTTCAACCACGAGGAGTGACCGTGATCCCCGGTGGCGGCCAGCCCAACATGCAGCAGATCCTCCAGCAGGCGCAGAAGATGCAGCAGGACCTCGCCCGCGCCCAGCAGGAGCTCGCCGCGACCGAGGTCGAGGGCCAGGCGGGCGGCGGTCTCGTCAAGGCCACCGTGACCGGCTCCGGCGAGCTGCGCGGTCTGGTCATCGACCCGAAGGCGGTCGACCCGGAGGACACGGAGACCCTGGCGGACCTGGTGATCGCCGCCGTGCAGGCCGCGAACGACAACGCGCAGCAGCTCCAGCAGGCCAAGCTGGGCCCGCTGGCGCAGGGCCTCGGCGGAATGCCGGGCCTGGGCTTCTAGCGGGCACTTCCAGCCACTACCGTAAGAGGGCAAGAGCACACCCGGAAAGGGCGTTCCGTTGTACGAAGGCGTGGTTCAGGACCTGATCGACGAGCTGGGCAGGCTGCCCGGCGTCGGTCCCAAGAGCGCGCAGCGGATCGCCTTCCACATCCTCCAGGCCGAGCCGACGGACGTGCGCCGTCTCGCCCACGCGCTCCTGGAGGTCAAGGAGAAGGTCCGGTTCTGCGAGGTCTGCGGGAACGTGGCGCAGCAGGAGCGGTGCAACATCTGCCGCGATCCGCGCCGGGACCTGACCGTCATCTGCGTGGTCGAGGAGCCGAAGGACGTCGTCGCGATCGAGCGGACCCGCGAGTTCCGGGGGCGGTACCACGTCCTCGGCGGCGCGATCAGCCCGATCGAGGGCGTCGGCCCCGACGACCTGCGGATCCGGGAGCTGCTCGGCCGCCTCGCGGACGGCGCGGTCACCGAGCTGATCCTGGCGACCGATCCCAACCTGGAGGGCGAGGCGACCGCCACGTACCTGGCGCGGATGATCAAGCCCATGGGGCTGAAGGTCACCCGGCTCGCCAGCGGGCTCCCGGTCGGCGGCGACCTGGAGTACGCCGACGAGGTGACGCTCGGCCGTGCCTTCGAGGGGCGGAGGCTGCTAGATGTATGACGACCGGGCGCGGGAGGACCGGGCCGGTGCCGGTGAGCTCTCAGGGAGGCTCCTCGATGTCTGACCCCACGCTCCACTCCATCACGCAGAGTCCCGACGACTTCGCGGTCCAGATCGCAGACTCCGTCGAGAGCTTCATCGTCGCCACGACCGAGGTCGCCAAGGGCGACGAGCCGGACAGCGCGGTGCCCTTCCTGCTCCTGGAGATCTCCCAGCTGCTGCTCGCCGGAGGCCGGCTGGGCGCGCACGAGGACATCCTCCCGGACGAGCGGTACGAGCCCGACACGGGTCCGGAGCCGGACGTGGACGAGCTGCGGGAGCGGTTCGCGGCCATGCTCGACCCGGTGGACGTCTTCTCCGAGGTCTTCGACCCGTACGAGCCCCGCAAGGCGCCGGTCCCGGCCCGGATCTCGGACAACCTCGCGGACATCGTCGCGGACCTCCGCCACGGCCTCGCCCACTACCGCGCCGGCCGCACCTCCGAGGCGCTGTGGTGGTGGCAGTTCTCCTACTTCTCCAACTGGGGCCCCACCGCCTCGGCCACCCTCCGCGCCCTCCAGTCCCTGGTCGCGCACGTCCGTCTCGACCAGCCGCTGGCGGCCCTGGACGGGCTCGACACGGACGAGGACCTGACCGAGGACGACCTCGCCGAGGAGGCGGGCCGGGTGATGATCCAGGAGATCGCGGGACCGCTGGGGATGAAGGGTCTGTGACCCCCTTCTGATCATTCTCTGAGCACGGCGTCTCAGGATGTGATAGCAGGCCGGTGTTTTTCGGTCGCTCGTTAGACTGAGCCGACCGCAGCACAGGCTGCGGCACCGACCGAGCGAGGAGCGCACGTGGGCCTTGTCGTGCAGAAGTACGGAGGCTCCTCCGTTGCCGATGCCGAGGGCATCAAGCGCGTCGCCAAGCGGATCGTGGAAGCCAAGAAGAACGGCCACCAGGTGGTCGTCGTGGTCTCCGCGATGGGCGACACGACGGACGAGCTGATCGATCTCGCCGAGCAGGTGTCTCCGATGCCTGCCGGACGTGAGTTCGACATGCTGCTGACCGCCGGAGAGCGGATCTCCATGGCCCTGCTGGCGATGGCGATCAAAAACCTGGGCCACGAGGCCCAGTCGTTCACCGGCAGCCAGGCGGGTGTCATCACCGACTCGGTCCACAACAAAGCGCGCATCATCGATGTCACGCCGGGCCGGATCCGCACCGCCCTCGACGAGGGCAACATCGCCATCGTCGCCGGCTTCCAGGGTGTGTCCCAGGACAAGAAGGACATCACCACGCTGGGCCGCGGCGGCTCGGACACCACGGCCGTGGCGCTCGCCGCCGCGCTCGACGCCGAGGTGTGCGAGATCTACACCGACGTCGACGGCGTCTTCACCGCCGACCCGCGCGTGGTGAAGAAGGCGAAGAAGATCGACTGGATCTCCTTCGAGGACATGCTGGAGCTCGCCGCCTCCGGCTCCAAGGTGCTGCTGCACCGCTGCGTCGAGTACGCACGCCGCTACAACATCCCGATCCACGTCCGCTCGTCCTTCTCCGGACTCCAGGGCACGTGGGTCAGCAACGAACCGACAGGGGACAAGGTGGAGCAGGCCATCATCTCCGGTGTCGCCCACGACACCTCCGAGGCGAAGATCACCGTCGTCGGCGTGCCGGACAAGCCGGGCGAGGCCGCGGCCATCTTCCGGGCCGTCGCGGACGCCGAGATCAACATCGACATGATCGTGCAGAACGTGTCGGCGGCCTCCACCGGTCTCACCGACATCTCCTTCACCCTCCCCAAGGCCGAGGGCCGCAAGGCCATCGACGCCCTGGAGAAGGCGAAGACCGCGATCGGCTTCGACTCGCTCCGCTACGACGACCAGATCGGCAAGATCTCCCTCGTCGGCGCCGGCATGAAGACCAACCCGGGCGTGACCGCGGACTTCTTCCGCGCCCTGTCCGACGCGGGCGTGAACATCGAGCTCATCTCGACCTCCGAGATCCGCATCTCGGTCGTCACCCGGGCCGACGACGTCAACGAGGCCGTCACCGCCGTCCACACCGCCTTCGGACTGGACAGCGACTCGGATGAGGCCGTCGTCTACGGCGGCACCGGGCGCTGACCGCGCCCTTCGCGTCCCCACCACCGCGCCCGGCCGCTCCCCAGCGGCCGGGCGCGGTCGTCGTATCCGATTGTGGTGGCTTCGTAGGATCTGTGAACATCCTGTGAGCAATTCGGCGGCAGAACCCCCTTGAACTGCGGCGATGCGGTGGCGGACGATGCTCTTCCCCCTTGCTGCAACTAGTAGTTGGGCGGGGCGCGTCTCCGCGTTCACCCACGAACGTGGCGCGGAACACGCGAGGAAACGGGGCAAAGGGGGAGAACGGTTACGCATGAGGATGATCAGCACGCTGCCGAGAACGGCGGTGTCCGCGTACAACCATCCCGGGGGAACACGAGTCCAACAGGCGTGGCAGACGTACTCGACATCCCTGCGATCTCCCCGCTCCGCGGGGTGCGCGCGGCCGTGCTCCCCCTGCGGGCGTCCGGTGGCACCCCCGCGTCCGGACGCGCCCTCGGGGCCCGCCCGCTCGGACGTCCGCGCCCGCTCGACGGGCCGCCGGTGACCACCGTCGTGCCCACCGAGTCCCGCGCGAGCGGAGTCAGCGGCATTCCCGCGCCGCGCAAGGCCGCCGAGGCCGCCGCCACCGGCGCCGGCACCACCGTCGACCACCTCACCGAGACCTACCGCGCCCACTACCGGTCGCTGCTCGGTCTCGCCGCCCTCCTCCTCGACGACACCGCCTCCTGCGAGGACGTCGTCCAGGAGGCGTTCATCCGCGTCCACTCGGCCCGCCGGCGCGTCCGCGAGCCCGAGAAGACGCTCGCCTACCTGCGCCAGACCGTGGTCAACCTCTCCCGGTCCGCGCTGCGCCGCCGCATCCTCGGCCTCAAGCTGCTCTCCAAGCCGATGCCCGACATGGCCAGCGCCGAGGAGGGGGCGTACGACCAGCTGGAGCGCGACGCCCTCATCAAGGCGATGAAGGGCCTCCAGCGCCGCCAGCGCGAGGTCCTCGTCCTGCGCTACTTCGCCGACATGACGGAGGCCCAGGTCGCCGAGACCCTCGGGATCTCGCTCGGCTCGGTGAAGGCGTACGGCTCCCGCGGGATCGCCGCCCTGCGCGTCGTCATGGAGGCCAAGGCATGAGCGCGGAGCGGGAGGACGGCGAGAAGCGGGACGAGCGCGACGAGCGCGGTGCGGGCGAGGAGCGCCACGACCCCGACGAACGCAGCGGACGCGCCCCCGAGCGGGGACGCGTCGGACGTGACGACCTGAGCGGACGACTGATGATGGACTTCGAGCCCGGCCCCGGCGAGGACGACGGCGAGGACGAGCTCGCGCTGCGGCGGCTGCTCCACGGCGCCGTCGCGGGGCTCGAACCCTCCACCGAGGCCCTCGACCACCTCCGGCACGCCGTCCCGGCCCGCCGCGCCCGCAAGCGGCAGGCGCTCGTCGGCGCCGCGGCGGCCGCGGTCCTGATCGGCACCGCCGTCCCGGCCCTCGTCCACGTCGCCGGCTCCCCGGGCGTCACCGCCGCCAACCCGGCCCTCGCCGGCCACGGCGAACAGGCGCAGGGCGGCACCGGCGCCGAGGCCGAGGGCCCGGCCTCCACCAAGGCACCCTCCGTCAAGGTCTCGCCCACCACCGGACCCACCAAGGACTCCACCGGCAACGGCACCCAGCGCCCCGGCCCCAAGGGGACCCCGGCCGCGTCCGGCTCCGCCGCCGGCTCCGGCGCGGTGCCCAGCTGCGGCCGCGGCACGCTCCAGTCGGCGGGCGCGTACAACAGCGGCGCCGACGCCACCGGCGTCGTCTACGGCGGCTTCACCATCGTCAACGCCTCCGACGCCACCTGCGTGGTCGACGGCGACGGACTGGTCGGCGTCTCGACCATCGGCTCCGCCGACCCGAACCGGATCGGCGTCGTGCGGCACAGCAACGGCGACCCGGCGACCGGCCTGCCCGACCCCTCGGCGGAGTCCGCCTCGGTGGTGCTCAAGCCCGGCGGCTCGTACCAGGTGAAGTTCGCCTGGGTGCCGAGCGGGACCTGCCCGAGCCTCGGACCGGTCGACCCCCCGACGGAGCCCACGCCGACGGAGCCGACGCCCACCCCGACGGAGCCCACGCCCACGCCCACCGAACCGACCCCGACCCCGACGGAGCCCACGCCCACGGCCTCCGAGGGCGGCGAGGGCACCGTCCCGGGCGGCGCCGAGGCCGGCGGCGGCACCGGTAGCGGCACCGGCTCCGGCACCGACTCCGGCGTCACCACCCAGCTCATGCGCGCCGAACCGGTCCAGGGCAGCGTCTCCGTCAGCCACACCGCGGAGCCCGGCGACCCCACCGTCACCACGGTGCTCTCCGGCGCCTGCGCGGGCACGGTCTACCGGACGGGCCTGCTCAAGGGCTGAGCCCGCCCCGCACGGCACGGCGAAGGGGCCGGGGGATCTCCCCCGGCCCCTTCGCCTCGTCCCGGTCCTGTCCGTCCCGGTCCTGTGCGTCCCGGTCCTGTCCGTCCCGTCCCGCCGGTCAGTGCTCGGCCAGGCCCAGCGCCTCGTCCCGGGCCGACTCCGCCTCCCGGCGCAGCAGCCGGAACCACATGAAGACCACGAAGCCCGCGAAGACGAACCACTCCGCCGTGTAGCCCAGGTTCTGGAACGCCTTCGCGTCCAGACCCGTGCCCGCCGCCGCGGCCGCCGGCACCGGCGTCAGACCGGCCGGCGAGTCGGTGAGCGTGATCCAGGCGTCGTACACGTCGTCGGTCACCACGTTCACCAGCGAGGCCGCGCTGATCATGCCGAGCTGCCCCTCGGGCAGCCCGCCGGCCGTCCGCACGCCCTTGGTGCCCTGGTTCTCCGACGCCTGGAGCGCGCCCACGACCGTGACCTCGCCGGACGGCGGGGCCGGGGCCTCCGCGCCCGCCGGGAGCCAGCCCCGGACGACCGGCAGCGACCGCCCCTCGTCCGTCCGCAGCAGCGTCAGCACGTACGAGCCCGGTCTGCCGTCCAGCGTGCGGTCCGGCACCAGGAACTGCTCCCCGTACCGGCCGCCGGCCTCGGCGGCGCGGCCGGAGGTCTCCTTGTCCACCGGCAGCAGCGACGCCAGTGGCTCGGCCTGCTGCGTGCCCGCGTCGGGCTTCCGCTCGGCCTCCTGGTGGGAGTCGACGCGATCCTCGAACTTGCCCAGCTGCCAGGTCCCCATGAACACGCAGAACGGGATGGCCAGCAGGACGAAGAGATTGATTCCCCACCAGCGGGGGGTCCTCAGGAACCGGTACACGCCCCCCACGGTACGGGGACCGCCCCGGAGCCCCGCCAGGAGGGCACCCGAATCCCGGCCCCCGCGCCCCTCAGAGGGTCGCGCCCGGCCCCAGCCGGATCACCGCGCGGCCGCCCGCCAGATCCACCGTGGTCCGGCGCGGCGGCGCGCCGTCCTCCTCGTCGTCGCGGAGCAGCAGGGCGCTCTGCCGTTCCTTCAGCTCGCTCTGCTTGCCCGGCGAGAAGGTGGCGTGCAGCTGCTCGAAGCCGGTCGAGGAGACCGTGCCCCGGCGCTTCCCGCGGCCGGTCATGCGCAGGAACTGGTCGGCGAAGGCGACCGCGGTCAGCAGGATGACGAGACCCGGCAGCGTCACGAACACGGCGAACTCCATGCCCTCAGGAGACCACGGGACCCGGACGGCCGGAAGGGCCGGAGGAGCGGAAGGGCCCGGGGGAGCGGAAGGGCCCGGGGGAGTGGGAGGGGCCGGGAGGCCCGGGGAGCGGGAGGGGCCGGACGTGCCGGGGGAGTGGGACGGGCCGGGAGGGGCCGGGAGGGGGGCCGTTCCCCGGCGCCCGTGGTTTCACGTGGAACCAAGGGGCCGGGACCCCCAGTCCGGTTTCACGTGGAACCAAGGGGCCCGCGCCCCGGTCACGCCTCCGGGCGGACGTGGTGCGTCCGGCGGCCGTCCGCGCCGAGCACCTGGGCCCCGATCTTGTACGTGCGCATGCTGACCGCCGTCCCCGTGATCCGCAGCGCCGGCGCCGCCCGGACGAGCCCCGCCGTGATCTCGTGCAGCTCCTCGACGGAGCCCAGCCACATCGCCACCGCCAGGTTGTGCGGACCGGTCACCGAGGTGATCACCTGGGTGCGGCGCACCCGGGTCAGCGCCGCCACCGTCGCCGGTTCGTCGAGCGGCGCCACCTGGGCCGTCACCATCGCCCACACCGGGCGCCCGGAGAAGCGGGGCGCGGGCTGGCAGTGGTGGTGGAGCGCACCGCCCGCCGACAGGACGTCCAGCCTGCGCCGTACCGTCGACTCGCTGGTGCCGCACTGCCGGGCCAGCTCGGCGGCGGACCTGCGGGCGTCGCCGGACAGCTCCGCGACGAGCCGCCGGTCCAGCTCCGTCACCTGGGGGACCACGCGCGCGCGTGCCCCGTCCCGCCGGTCCAGCGCGGTGACCTCCGCGAGCAGCCGGGCCTGCGCGGGGGTGAGGTGCTCGACGCGGGAGCGGTAGGGGCGGTTGTGCATCCGGGTGACGACCTGGGTGCGGGCCCGGAGCACGCCGGGCAGCCGGCGCACCCGGCCGGTGACGTAGGCGTCGAGGGCGGGCAGGTCCGGTGCGATCAGCAGGAGGATCAGGTCGGCGCCGCCGGTCACCGCGTGCACGCCGAGGGTGCCGGGGTCGCCGGAGAGTTCGACCGCCGTGGCCTCGACGCTGTCGGCGGTGCACTCCAGCTCGACCCAGGCGTAGAGGGCGGCCTCGGTGCCGCGCCGGGCGATGAGCAGCGAGGTCCAGGCGTGGCCGCCGGCGGTGAGGTGCTCCCAGCGGCGCGCGAGGGTGTCGGGCCCGGTCCCGAGGACGGTGGAGAGCTGGGTCCAGCTGGCCCGCGGCAGTATCTGGAGTGCGTGGATCAGCGACATGTCCGCCTCTCCCAGGACGGATTCCCCGGTACGCATTTCCCTCCTTGGCCGATCCCCGGAAAACCTTGGTCGTGGCTCCGGGGGCACCCCAGGATGTGGACCAGGGCATATGCATTCAAGCCGCCTTGGCGCTCGATGGCCATGAAATCGGCCGTACGTCACAGCGACGACACCCGGCGGCCGGGCCATATCCAGCGAAACGGGGACGCACGGGGGATGGAGACCATGGGGCGAGTGGCGGGAGAGCCGCCCGAGTACGAGGTGCTGTGGGGCGAGCCGGTCGGATCCGGCCAACTCGCCGCCGCGGAGGAGGGATACGCGTCCGCCGGCCCGGCCGAACGGCTGCTGTGGGAGCGGCTGTCGGTCTTCGAGGGTGCCTTCGACCGGCGGGCGGTGGAGGAGGTCTGCGGGTACGGGGCGCTGGGCGCCGTCGGCGTCGGTGCCGTCCTGGACCGGCTGGCGCCGCGGGCGCTGCTGCCGGTGGACGACCTGTTCGACGGGGAGGACGGCGGGCCGCGCCACTGGATGCCGCACGCGATGCGGGCGGTCGGCGCCCGGCGGCTCACCGCCCGCGGCGACCGCTGGATCGTGGTCCTGCACCACCGGAGGTGGTGCGTGAAGGTGGCCCGGCGGGCGGCCGAGTGGTGGCAGCGCGGCCGGCAGGTGGACGCCCGCGACCTGGCGCTGCGCGAACTCCCCGACCTGGCCGCCGGGATGGACCCGACGACGGCGCCGCTCGCGCCGGGCGACGAGGCCGGGGCGGCCCTGGAGATCGCGGTCTCGCTGTGGTTCCTGTGGGTGGCCTGCGGGCGGGCCGCCGAGGGGCGGACACGGCTGCGGCACGCCCTCGCGCTGCACCAGGGCCCGCCGCCCGCCCGGGCGCTGTGGCTCGCCGCCTTCCTGGAGCTGGAGTCGGGCCGCCCCGAGGACGCCGACCCGCTGCTGGTGCAGGCGTGGGCGAGCGCGGTCCGGGACGGCGACGAGCGGTGCCTGGGGCTGCTGGCCCATCTGCGCGGCTCCATCGCCCTCCACCAGGGCCGCACCCGGGCGGCGGCGGACGAGTTCCGGGAGGCGCTGGCGCAGATCGGCGACGTGCCCGAGTTCGGCCCGACCCGGGAGGCGTGCTGGGCGGCGCTGGCGCTCTGCTTCAGCCGCACCGACCCGGAGGCCGCGCAGGAGGCGCTGGACCAGCTGGAGCTCGACGGGGTGGGGCGGCGGGCGTGGGTGGGCCGCGACCTCTACGCCGACGCCTGGGCGGACCACGCCCGGGCCGAACTCCTCGCCTGGGACGGGGAGCGGGCCCGGGCCGCCGAGCACGCCCGCCGGGCGCTCTGCGAGCACCTGCGGCTCGGCTCCACGGTCGGCGCCGCCTGCGCGGCCGAACTCCTCGCCCGGATAAGGCTGCTCGACGGCCGCCCCGACCGGGCGGCCCATCTCCTGGGCGCCGTCGACCTGTTGCGCACCTCGGTCTTCGGCGACGCCGACCGTCCGTCGCGCTCCTGCACGGTGGCGCGGGCCCGCGGCGACGTGGCGCTGGACGCGCTGCTGGACGACCCGGATCTGCGGGAGGCGTACGAAGAGGGCGCGCGGAAGGGCCTGTTCGCGCTCTCCCGGGAGCGCTGACTCCGTCCTCCGCGGCGCCCGCCGCCCGTGCGGAGCGGTCGCGCTCACCCGTGAGGGGTGGGGACGGACCGTTCGGCGAGGAGTTGTCCACAGCTTCGTCCGGGGTCTGCTCCGCCGCCGGGCGGGGTGCCTACGATGACGGCATGATCGCATTCGCGGTGTCCGCCCTGTTCCTTCTCCTCTTCGGGGTCGGTGTGCTGCGCGACCGCCGCCGCTTCGGGAACGCGGTGTACCTCGGTCTCGCCGTCACCTTCCTCGGCCTCGGCCTGCTCTCGGCCGTGGACGACCTGCCGCACGGCCTGACGGAGACGATCCTCGTCCTGCTCCTGCTGGTGCTCGGACTGGGCCCGGTGGTCCTCGCCGGGCTGCTCTGCGCCAACGGTGTCGAGATGATCCGCAAGGAGGGCAGACGCCCGGCCAACCTGCTCTCGCTCCTCGCCGGCCTCGGCATCCTCGGCGTGCTCGGGCTGATGGCGGTCGCGGTCCTCCTCCGCTCGCGGGTCCTCGGCGTCGTCGCCGTCACCCTGCTCCTCGTCCTCGGATACGTCTCCTTCCTCTTCCTCTGCTTCGTGGGGTACGCGTTCCTGTACGGCCGGACGCGGCTGCGCCGCGACGCCGGCTTCGTGGTGGTGCTGGGCTCCGGGCTGATCGGCGGCCGGCGGGTCCCGCCGCTGCTCGCGAGCCGGCTCGACCGGGGGCGGGAGGTGTACGAGCGGCTGGCGGCGCGCGGCGGGGCTCCGCTGCTCGTCACCTCCGGCGGCCAGGGCCCGGACGAGGAGCTGCCGGAGTCCCACGCCATGGCCGCGTATCTGGTGGAGCGGGGCTTTCCCGAGGACCGGATCGTCCGCGAGGACCGCTCCCGCACCACGGAGGAGAACCTGCTGTTCAGCAAGGAGCTGATGGAGGCGGAGCGGCCGGGCGCCGGCTGCGTGATCGTCACCAACAACTTCCACGCCTTCCGGGCCGCGCTGATGGCGCGGAAGGCGGGGGTGGACGGCCAGGTGGTGGGCTCGCCGACCGCCGCGTACTTCTGGCCGAGCGCCACGATCCGCGAGTTCGCCGCGGTCTTCCTGGAGTACCGGGCGGTCAACCTGACGGTCTGCGCCGTGCTGGTCGGCATCGGCTGCCTGGGGCTGGCCGTCACGAGGTGACGGCGGGCTCCGGAGGGGCGGGCGCGGCCCTCCGTCCCTACCCTGGAGGGACGGAGGTGTCCGCGGGTGCCGGTGGAGGCGTCCGGAGCCCTCCGCGGAGGTGACCCCATGAGGCGACGCCACCACTTCCACATCGACTACCGGGGCCATTCGGTCTCGGCGACCGTGGAGACCGGCCTGAGGCCCGTGGTCGAGGTCCTGGTCGACGGCAAGGAGACCGGGCACACGAGCACCAGGGACGACCGCCCGGTGGCCGTCCCGATCGAGCTGCCGACGGACCCGCCGACCCAGGCCACCGTGCGCGCCACCCTGGGGCCGGGAGTGCCCCGCTGCCTCCTCCTCGCCGAAGGTGACGCGGATCCGCACGTCATGGCGCCCCGGCTGTACTGAGGCGCCCCGGCCGGACCGGGCCGGGGCTCCGCGGGCGGGTCAGGAGAGCCAGGCCATCCCGATGAAGAGGAAGACGACGAAGGCGACGACCCCGGCGACGGCGGCCGTCTTGCGCGGCCGGCGGCGGGACAGCTCGGCGAGCGCGCCGCCGGCGGACCCGGAGCCCCCGGACCGCTCGGGCGCCCGCCGCCGGGAGCCCGAGCCGCCCACCGGCGCGGCGGCGGAGGTCGGCGCGGACCTCGGCGCAGCCATCGGCCCGGAGGAGGGGGAGCGGGGGGCGGGCATGGCCGTCAGGGGCGGCGCGGGCGCGGTGCGCGCGGGCGGCGCGGCCTGAGCGGGCGGGGCGTGGACGGCCCCCGGCATGGCCGCGGCGGCGGGGCGGGGCGCGTACTCCCGCCAGGCGCCGGAGCCGAACCAGTCGGCGATGGCCTGCGCCGGCGGGCGCTGCTCGGGCTGCTTGGCCAGCAGGCTCAGCAGGTACGCCTCGAAGGCGGGCGTGAGGACCACCCCGAGCCGGCTCGGCGGCGTCGGCGCGCTGTCGATGTGCTGGTACAGCAGGGCGGTCGCGGTGTCGGCGCGGAAGGGCGGGTGGCCGGTGAGCAGCTGGTAGAGGACGCAGCCGAGGGAGTACACGTCGGAGGCGGGCGAGGCGGGCTTGCCGAGGGCCCGCTCCGGGGCCAGGTAGAGGCCGGTGCCGACGATCTGCCCGGTCGTGGTCAGGCCGGCCGAGGGGTCGTCGACGAAGCGGGCGATGCCGAAGTCGGCCAGCTTGACCGTGCCCTCGGCGTCCATGAGGAGGTTGCCGGGCTTGATGTCGCGGTGGACCACGCCCTGCCGGTGGGCGGCGGCGAGGCCGGCGGCGGCGTGCGCGGCGACCACGGCGACCCGCTCGGCGGGCAGGACCAGCGGCTGGGCGGGGGAGGAGGCGAGGCTGTCGCCCTCGACCAGCTCCATCACCAGGAAGAGCTTGCCGTCCCAGGTGCCGAAGTCGAAGACGCCGACGACGTGCGGGTGGCTGAGCCGGGCGGCGGTCTGGGCCTCCAGCCGGAAGCGGTCGGCGCCCGAGGGGTCGGTGGACTGGGCCAGCATCAGCTTCACGGCGACGGGCCGGCCGAGGACCTCGTCGGTGGCCTGCCACACCTCGCCCATGCCGCCACGTCCGATACACCCGTGAAGCCGATATCGGTCCGCGACCAGCACCAGGAGACGCCCTTTCGACAATCGATCACTTGACGGCAGATGACCAGGGTAGAGCCGTCACCTCCGCGTCCTCGCCGCGCTCCCCCCGAAGCGGAACCACGACCGGCCCGCGGCGGAACCACGGCGGAACCGCCGTCGTACGCACGGACGTACGGGAGGCCCTCGGGGGTTCCGGGGACCGCGCCCTTCCCCGGGTCCGGGCCTCCCGGGTTCCTTCCGGGTTCCGCCCGGGTTCCCGGAGGGTGAACAATGGGTGCCGTGGGGCCGGCGGGAGCCGGCCCGCACACGAGACCCGACCCCGATCTTGGAACGGAGTGGACCGTGGCGCGACCGAGAGTGGGCGTGGCGGTACTGACGATGGGCACCCGCCCCGCCGAGCTGGGCGCGCTGCTCGACTCGGTGGCGAAGCAGGACGAGCCCGCCGCCAGGGTCGTGGTGGTCGGCAACGGCACCGGTTCGCTGCCCGCGCTCCCCGACGGCGTCACCGGTGTGGAGCTGCCCGAGAACCGCGGCGTCACCGGTGGCCGGAACGTGGCCATCGACACCCTCCGCTCCTTCGGCGACGTGGACGTCCTGGTGGACCTGGACGACGACGGCCTGCTGGTCGACACGGACGTCTTCCGCCGCCTGGTGGACCTGTACGAGACCGAGCCGAAGCTCGGCGTCGTCTCCTTCCGGATCGCCGACGAGACGGGCGAGACCCAGCGCCGGCACATCCCCCGGCTCGGCGCGAAGGACCCGATGCGCGGCGGCGAGGTCACCACCTTCCTCGGCGGCGGCCACGGCCTGTCGATGCCGATGCTCGACCGGATCGGCGGCTGGCCGGAGGACTTCTTCTTCGCCCACGAGGAGACCGACCTGGCCTGGCGGGCGCTCGACGCGGGCTGGCGGATCCAGTACGCGCCCGAGCTGCTGCTCCAGCACCCGAAGACCAGCCCGGCCCGGCACGACGTCTACTACCGGATGACCGCCCGCAACCGCGTGTGGCTGGCGAAGCGGAATCTGCCGGCCCCGCTCGTCCCGCTCTACCTGGCGGTCTGGGTCCTCCTCACCGTGGCCCGCACCCGCTCGGTGCGGGGCCTGCGCTCCTGGTTCGCCGGGTTCGCGGAGGGCCTGAAGGCCCCCGCCGGGCCGCGCCGTCCGATGCGCTGGTCGACCGTGCTGCGCATGACGAAGCTGGGCCGCCCGCCGATCATCTGACGCGGGCGGACAGAGGGTCCCCGACCGTCAGGAAGTCCTCGACGGCGTCCGCCCACGCCTCCGGGTCCTCCCAGAACGGCAGGTGCCCGGTGGCGAGTTCGGCGGTCCGGGCGCCCGGGACGGCGGCGGCGAGCGCGCGCTGGCGGGCGGGGGAGACGAGCGGGTCCTCGGCGGTGACGACGACGAGCGTCGGCACCACGAGCCGCCCCAGGTCCTCCCGTACGTCGATCCGCCCGGCGAGCTCCAGATGGGCCGGGGTCGCGGCGGGCGGCGGGGGTGCCAGCATCAGCATGGCCCGCAGCCGGGCCGGGTCGGTCCGGTCCAGGAACGTCCCGCCGAGCCCGGTCAGCGCCAGGTGCTCGGCGAGCAGCCGGTGCCGCCCGCTCTCGTACAGTCCCCGCCAGAGCGAGAGGCCGAGCCGCATCCGGTGGTCGGCGCACGGGAACGGCGCGGTCAGCACCAGGGCCGTGACCCGCTCCGGGTGCCGGACCGCGAGCCGTACGGCCAGCGGGGCGCCGAGCGAGTACCCGCAGACGGCGAAGGACGCGGCCCCGGCGGCGTCCGCGGCGGCCACGAAGCCGTCCACGACCTCGTCGGCCCCGGATCCGCCCCGCTCGGGCAACTCCCCTGGGACGTACCGGAAACGGTCCCCCAGCCGTCGCGTCAGCCCGCCGAAGTGGGTCTCGGCGCTCCCTCCGGCTCCGTGGATCAACAGCAGCCCCGACATCCCGACTCCCGCCTCCCGACGCCGACGTGGCCCCGTCCCTGCCTATCACGGCGGGGGCGGGGCCGGGGCCGGACGGCGTCAGTCGGTGATCTCGACCTTCCCGTGCGTCCCGTTGACCGGGGCGGCGGGGGCGGCCGGGACGGCCTTGGCCGTGAGCCCCTGGAGGAGCGAGGACAGGTCGACTCCCGTGGTGGAGCTGAGGAGTTCCATGCCCTGGGCCACGTTGTCCGCGACCGCGCGGGGCAGCTTGCCGGCGCCGTCGGTGGAGATGACGGTCATCTTGTCGACGGCGGCCAGCGGCTCCGCCGCCTTGGCGACGACCTCCGGCAGGACCTCGACCAGCATCTGGAGCACGGCCGCGTCGCCGTACCGCTCGAACGCGTCGGCCCGCTTGTGCATGGCCTCGGCCTCGGCCGCGCCCTTCGCCGCGATGGCCCCGGCCTCCGCGTCGCCCTCCAGCCGGACGGCCTCCGCGATGGCGGCACGCCGGGCCCGCTCGGCCTCACCGCGCTTGGCGCCCTCGATGGCCTCGGCCTCCGCCAGCGCCTGGCGGCGCTGCAACTCGCCCTCACCGGTGAGCCGGGCCCGCTCGGCCTCGGCCTCGGCCGCCGCGATGGCCGCCATCCGCTCGGCCTCGGCCTGCTTCACCCGGGCCGTGCGCTGCGCCTCGGCCTGCTGCTCGGCCTCGTACCGCTTGGCGTCGGCGGGCTTGCGGACCTGGGTGTCGAGCTGGCGGTCGGTCAGGGCGGCCTGCCGGGCGGCGACCTTCTCCTGCTCGGCGAGGATGTCCTGCTGGCGGGCGGCCTCGGCGAGCGGCCCCGCGGCGTTGGCCTGGGCGGCGGCCTCGTCGGTCTGCGCCTTGATCTCGGCCTGCTTCAGGTACAGCGTCCGCTGGGCGACCGCGATCTCCTCCTCGGCCTTCAGCCGGGCCTGCTCGGCGGCGCGCCGGGCCTCGGCCTCGGCGATGTCGGCCTCCTGCTTGGCGCGGGCGGCCTCGGGCCGGCCGAGGTCCTCCAGGTAGGAGCCCTCGGTGGTGATGTCCTGGATCTGGAAGGCGTCGAGGACGAGGCCCTGCCCGGAGAGGCTCGCCTCGGCCTCCTCGGCGACCTGCCCGGCGAAGGCGGCCCGGTCGCGGATGATGTCCTCCACGGACATCCGGCCGACGATGGACCGCAGCGCGCCGGAGAGCACCTCCTGGGTGAAGCCGACGATGCCGTCCTGCTGCATCAGGAAGCGCTGGGCGGCGGCGCGGATCGAGTCCTCGGTGCCGCCGACCTTGACGATCGCGACGCCCTCCAGGTTGGCCTTCACGCCGCGCAGGGTGACGGCGCCGCGGACGGCGATGGGGATGTGCCGGCTGGAGAGGTCGAGGGTGAACTTCTGCTGCACGAACGGCACGACGAAGACCCCGCCGCCGACGACGACCTTCTGGCCGCTGTTGTCCGTGTAGACGCGGCCGGTCGCCGGATCGGTGGCCTTCTGGCCGCGCCGGCCGGTGATGATGAACGCCTCGCTCGGGCCCGCGACCTTGTAGCGGGTGACGACGGCGAGGGCGAGCAGGACGACGAGGACGACGATGCCCACCACGGCGGTGAGGACAGGGCTCATGACGAAACCCCCTTCGGTCGGGTTCAGCGGAGAGGACGGCGGTCAGCGTTCGACGGGGCGCACGTGGACGGAGGTGGCCGACAGGACCGACTCGACCCACACCTCGGTGCCGCGCGGGACGGGCCCGGACGCCTTCGCCGCGTACTTCACGGGCTGGCCGCCCAGGTACAGCAGCACCTCGCCGTAGCCGTCCGCCGGGACGGCGGTGACCACCGACCCGGAGCTTCCGGTCAGGTCCTCGCCGCGCGGCGCGGGCGCGGTCGTGTCGCGCAGCAGCGCCCGGCAGAACCGCCAGGTCACCCACCCCGTGCCGGTGCCCGCGAGCACGCCCGCGCCGGTCGCGGCCACCGTTCCCGTGCCGGTCGTGCCGAGCACGAGCGCCCCCGTGAAGCCGAGCGCCGAGAGGAACCCGGCGACCACCGGCAGCGACAGGAGCCCGTCGAGCCCCCCGAGGCCGTCGAAGAGTCCTTCCAGGACCCCGTCGAAGACCAGGCTCAGGACGAGCAGCAGCAGACCGCCGATGCCGAGACCGAGAAACCAGATCATGTCCCCGCTCCTTCGGTCGCCGTGCCCTGCCCGCCGTCCGAAGGATCGTTTCATCGTGAACCCTTCGGCCGCATTGCCGACGACCGGCAGTCTTTACGCGTTCTTGATGCCGTGCTCGATGCCGTGCTCGGTGCCGTGCCGGACGCCGTGCGTGGTGCCCTGCGCGACGCCGTGCGTGATGCCGTGCTCGGTGCCCTGCGGAACGGGCCGGCTCACAGCTCCTCGTCGGGCCAGCCGAGCAGCCGCGCCCCGATCGCGGCGGTCTGCAGCGTGTACCGCTGGGTGGGATCGCCGGGATCGGATCCGGTGAGCCGGTGGATCCGGTCGAGCCGGTACGTGACGGCCCGCACGCTCAGCGCCAGCCGCCGGGCCGCCTCGGTTGTGACGCAGCCCGCGTCGAAGTAGGCGTGCAGGGTGTCGAGCAGCGGCCGCGCCCCGCCCCGGGCCGCGGCGAGCGGCCCGAGCACGGTCCCGACGAGATCGGCCATCGCCTGCCGGTCCCGCCCGAGGACCGGATAGACGAGCAGGTCGGCGGCGTACAGCACCGGCCCGTCCAGCCCGATCCGTTCGGCGAGATCGAGGGCGCCGAGCGCCTCCTCGTACGAGTGGACGACCCCGCCCGCGCCCGGATGCGGCCGCCCGACCGCGACCAGACTGCCGTCGGCGGCGGCGTACGCCTGCTTCGCGAAGTGGGCCAGGACCTCGGGCTCGTCCGCCGGGGCGACACAGATCAGCCGCCCGTCCTTGGTCGTGAGCAGGATCCGCCGGGTCCCGAAGCGGGCCAGCAGCGAGGACTCGACGCTCCGCGAGACGGGATACCCGTCCCCGAACGGCTCCGGCCCCTGGGCCACCGCCACGGCGTGCGCGTGCGAGAGCAGCAGCCCGAACCGCTCGGCCCGCTCGGCCAGCCGCCCCAGATCGCTCCGCCCGTACAGCAGGTCGTCGACGAACTCCCGCCGTGCCGCCTCCTCCTGACGGACCGCCATCGCCTGTGCCCGCTCGTGCCCCTCGGCGAACGCGTCCACCGCCTGCTCGACGGCCCCCAGCAGCAGGTCGGGATCGGCCCCCCGGGGCAGCCCGCCCCGTACGTCCCGCGCGGCGGCGAGATGCGCCCGCACCAGCGCCCGCAGCCCGATCCCCGCCTCGGCCGCCCGCTCCCCGCGCTCCCGCAGCCCCTCCAGCTCCTCCCGGCTCAGCCGCCGCCCGGTCGCGCACACCCCGGCCAGGATCGCGTCGTACCCGTCGAGATACGCCTCGTACGCCCTCAGCTCCGCCACGGTCCTCCCACCTCCGGATCCCCTCAGCGCCCAAGCCTCCCACCCCGCCCCCGGCCGCCGTCCCCGGCCGCCGTCCGCGGACCGGGAGGCCCGCGGCGGGAGCCGCCGTCCGCCGGGCGGAGCGGGGCCGGACGGGCACCGGCGGACGGGTCCCCGCCCGCCGGTGCCGGGGCCCGACGGAACTCCCGGCGGCCCCTTCGGCGTTGAGCCGTTCGGCGGCACCGGCCGCCGGCCGGACGCGAAGTCCGGGGACAGGGGGGCGTGGGCGTGCGGGAAGGAAGAACCGGCGGGAGCGGGTCCGGAGCGGGCGCGCCGATCAGAGTGCTGCTGGCCGAGGACGCTCCCTTGATCCTCCAGGCGCTGACCGCGCTGCTCTCCCAGGAGCCCGACATCGACATCGTGGAGGCGGTCGACCACGGCGACCTCATCGTGCCCGCCGCCCTGAACACCCTGCCGGACGTCGCGGTCCTCGACATCGACCTGCCCGGTACGGACGGGATCACCGCCGCGCTGGACCTGCAGACCCGACTGCCCTCCTGCCGGACGCTGCTGCTGACCAGCGTGGCCCGGCCGGAGCACGTACGCCGCGCGCTGGCGGCCAAGGTCTTCGGGTTCATCCGCAAGGACGCGCCGACCTCGCGGCTCGCCGAGGACATCCGGCAGGTGGCCCAGGGACGCCGGGTGCTGGACCCCGAGCTGGCCATCACGGCGGCGTCGGTGTCGGACAACCCGCTGACCCCCCGCGAGGTGGCGGTGCTGCGGCTGACCGCACAGGGGGAGTCGACCCGGGACGTGGCCGCGCAGCTCTACATCTCGGTCGGGACGGTACGCAACCACCTGGCGTCCGTCGTGACCAAGACGCAGGCGCGCAGCCGGGTCGACGCGGTCAGGATCGCGACGGAGGCGGGGTGGCTCTGACCGCTCCGCCCGTCCGGCCGGAGGCCACCGCGTCGCCGTCGTGCGTCGGGGAGCCGTCGTGCGGAGGGGAGCCGTCGTCGCTCCAGTGGCCCACCAGGTCGCGGTAGAGCGGGGATGCCGCCAGGACCTCCCGGTGCGTGCCGCCCACCACCCGGTCGCCGTCCATGACCAGGACCCGCGGTGCGCGGAGCGCGGAGCTGATCCGGTGGGCGATCACGACCAGCGTCCCGGGGCGCCGCGCGAACGCCTCCTCGGCGTGGGCCTCGGCCGCGGGGTCCAGGTGGCAGGTCGCCTCGTCCAGCAGGACCAGCGGCGCCGGGGAGAGGAAGGCGCGCGCGAGCGCGATCTGCTGCCGTTCACCGGCCGAGAGGGCGGCGGGGTCGACGGTGGCGCCGATGCCGCCGAGCCGGCCGGCCAGCGGTCCCGCCCCGACCGCGTCGACGGCGGCGATCACGTCCCGCACAGGGGCGTCGGGGCGCAGATAGCGCAGGTTCTCCATCAGGGTGCCCGAGAACACGTACGCCTCCTGCGGCACGAGGACCCGCCGGGCGGCCAGCTCGGCCGGGGCGAGGGAGCCGGGCGACAGGCCGCCGATCCGGACCCGGCCCCGGTCCGGTGCGAGGACCCCGCCGATCAGGCCGGAGAGCGTGGACTTGCCGATGCCGCTCGGGCCGACCACCACGAGGTGACCCCCCTCCGGGATCACGAGGTCGAGATCGCGGAGGACCGGATCCGCGTGGGCGCCGTAGCCGAAGGACACCCCGGTGAGCTCGACGGCGGCCGCGGGCCGGGCAGCGGGCTCGGAGGCGGGCCGGGCAGCGGGCTCGGCCGCGGGTCCGGGCGCGGGTCCGGACGACCCCGGGGCCGCGTCCGGGACCGGGCCCGCGGACCTCGCGTCCGGGACCGGGCCGGCGGGCGTCGCCGGCCGCCGCGACGTCTCCCGGATGCGGCGCAGCGCCACGGCCAGCCGCAGGCCGCTGCCGCCCAGGCCCTGGACGAGCGAGCGGACCGCCGGCTGGAGCCCGCCGGTCACATAGGTCGCCGCTCCCAGGACGGCGCCCGTGGTCAGCCCGCCCGCGCGCAGTCCCGGCGCGGCCGCGAGGAGCAGGATCAGGGGGAGCCAGCCCGCCACGGCGAGGCAGAGGACGCGTACCGGCAGGAGGGCGGCGAGGCGCCGCGCGGCGGCCTCCTGGGCGTCGACGCACGCCGTGAGCTCGGCCCGTACGCCGTCCTCGGCGCCGCAGGCCACGATGTCCCGGACGGCCGCGTGCGCGGTGCCCGTCGCCTCCGCGACGCGCTCGTCCGCGAGGATGACGTCCCGCTGGGCCGAGGCCATCCGGCGCAGCAGCAGCAGGAAGAGGCCGAGACCCGCCAGGAACGGGGGCACGACGAGGATCAGGGCCGCCGGGGCGAGGAGGACCAGGCCGAGGAGCGCCCCGCCGACGGTGAGCAGGAACCCGCGGACGACCATCAGCACACCCGCGTACGCCTCGCGCACCATCTCGACCTGGAGGGTGAGCCGCGAGACCCCGGACGCGTCGACGGACCGGCCCGCCACGGCCTGGTGCAGGGAGCTCTCGGCGACCTGGCGCACCAGGTCGTCCCGGAACGGTTCGACCGCGTCGGCGAGGAGCGGGTACGCCTGCCGGGTCCCCCACGCTCCGGCGAAGACCCCGGCCCCCATCAGGGCGAGCCACCCCAGGCCGGCCGCCGGGTTCCCGGCCGCGAAGCCGTGATCGACGGCCCGGGCCACCAGGTGCCCGGCGAGCAGGGCGGGCGCCGCCTCCACCAGGGACCACAGGATCAGGCGCGCGAGGAGTCCGGGGCGTGCGGTGAGCGGGGCCACGAGGAGCGGGAGCAGCGCCTCCCGGGGCGTCCCGGGGCGGGCTCCCTCCGCCGCCCGCCTCCTCACGACGGCGCCTTTCCGGCGGCGGCTCCGCGGAACACCCGCCGGTACTCCGGTTCCGTGCGCCAGAGTTCGCGGTGCGGGCCGACGCGGCGCACCCGGCCGCCGTCGAGCCACGCCACGGTGTCCGCGCGGGCCGCGGTCGCCGCGCGGTGGGCGACGACGATCCGGGTCCGGTCCCGCAGGCCCTCGGTCACCACCGTCCCGATCCGGTGCTCGGTGACCGTGTCCAGGCTGGACGTGGCGTCGTCGAGGACGAGCAGGCGCCCGGAGTGCGCGAACGCCCGGGCGAGGCCGACGCGCTGGACCTCGCCCCCCGACAGGGCGGCGTCCCGCAGCGGGGTCCGGTAGCCCTCGGGGAGCCGGCGGACGAAGCCGTCGACGTCGGCGGCGCGCGCCGCCCGCACCGTCCGCCCGTCCGGCGCGCCGGACGCGGCCCGGCCCGTGCCGCGGGCGATCGCGTCGCCCAGCGTCCCGCCGAAGAGCACCGGGCGGGCGAACGCGTGGCCGACGGCGGCCCGCAGACCGGGACGGCCGAGCCGCCGGAGCGGTACGCCGTCGAGGAGGACCGTGCCCGCGTCGGGGTCCGCCAGCCGGCCCGCGACGGCCGCGAGGAGCGACTTCCCGGAGCCCGACCTGCCCACGACCGCCAGGCAGGTCCCGCCGGGAACGGTCAGGTCGACGCCGTCCAGCACCGTCCGGCCCCCGGCCGCGACCCGGACGCCCCGCAGCTCCAGCCGGCCGGGACCCCGCCCCGGCGACCGGTCGCCGTACTCCATGACGGGCTGCTCCAGGAACTCCCGGACCCGTTCGGCTCCGGCCCGAGCCCGGGCCAGCCTCCCCAGGAGCATGGTCGTCATGCCCAGGCCGCTCCCGATGGCCACGTACTGTGCGGCGGCCAGCATCTCGCCGACGGTGATCCGCCCGGCGGCGAGCGCGAAGCCCGCCACCGACAGGACCCCGATCTCCAGGAGCGGGGTGATCACGGCGGACCGTCCGGCGACCTGCGTCTGGGCCCGCCATGTGCCGCGGCCCAGCCGGCCGAGTTCGGGCAGGACGCGCAGGACCCTGCGCACCTCGTCCTCCGTGGTGCCGGCGGCGGCGATGGTGCGGCGGCCCGCGAGGGCCTCCAGGAGCGCCGTCGCCAGCCGGCCCTGCGTCTCCAGGTACCGGGTGGACACGTCGGAGATGCGGCGGGTGAACGTCCGCAGGAGGAGGACGACGGCCGGGAAGCCGAGGAGGAAGGTGCCGGCGAGCCAGGGGTCGATCAGCCACAGGGCGACGACGCTGCCGACGGCCGGCACGACCGACAGCACCGCCCGCACCAGCACCGCGGCGACGCCGCCCGCCTCGCCCGTCGCGCCCACCAGCCGGCTCACCGAGTCCCCGGCGGTCGTGCGGGGGTGGCCGGTGGCGGTCCAGGTGAGGAGCGGGGGGAGCATCGACCGGCGGAGCCGTGCCGTGCCCCGCGCGGCGGCGATCCCGCCGGCCCGCTCGAACAGCGCGTCGGCGAGGACCATGGCGGCGACGGCGGCGGCGCAGGCGGCCGTCCAGCCGCTCGGGCGGCCCCCGGCGAGCGCGGAGTCCAGGGCCTTGCCGAGCAGGGCGGGGAAGGAGATCTGTCCGGCGGTGGAGACAATCGCCGTGACGAGCAGTACAACAGTCGAGAGGCCGCCTTCCCGGGCGGTCCGCAGCAGCAGCCGGTCTGCCGCGCGGTCCGGCCCCCGGGATACGCTGCGCGGCGGACGACTGGTGGTCAAGGTTCTGCTCCCTGGACGCGGGCCGGTGGGCCGCCGGACGGAACGCGGCACGGCCGGCGGGTGATTGCGACACCCGCCGACCGGCCGTTCACGGCCCGCAGGCCGCGTGTGACGCTCTCAGGCCGCGGTGCGCGGACCCGGCGACGCGTGGATCAGCAGAAGACCCAGCTGGCGTCGGAGCAGTGCTGGCTGGTGCCGCTGCCCAGCATCTCCGCCTCGGGGTTCTCGGCGGGCAGTTCCATCTCCTGGAGGTCGAGCAGGGACATGGTGTGTCCTTTCGTCGGTGTGGTTCGGATTCCTGGCTGTGCGCGGTGCTCGCCGGCCCGTCGGGCCGGTCAGCAGAAGACCCAGCTGGCGTCGGAGCAGTGCTGGCTGGTACCGCTGCCGAGCAGCTGCTCCTCCGCGGACTCGGTCGGGAGTTCCATCTCCTGAAGGTCGAGCAGGGACATCGTGGGATCACCTCCTTCCGGCGCGGATGCGCGTGCCCGCGTCGCGGGCGCCCTCCGTGATCGGCGGGCAGGTCTGAGGGGCCGGGGTACGGGCCCGGGGCGGGTCAGAGGAACGGCAGTCGCACGGGAGCGTCGTGCAGCGCGGAGCCGAGGGCCAGGAGCACTCCGGCCGAGCCGGTCGCGAGGTCCATCGAGAGCCTCAGCAACTGTTCGCCGGGGAAGGCGAGATGGCCCCGGAACTCCAGCGCGTGCCAGTTCAGCGCGTCGATGTGCGCGGCCACGAGGGGATCGTCGGACGGTGTGCGCTCCGCCGAGACGGCGGTGGCGTGGGCGAGGATGCCGGCCCGGCCGTTGAAGAGTCCCGGCTGGACGTAGAAGCGGGAGCTCGACGAGATCAGCGCGCCGGCCGCCGCGGTCCGGAAGCGTTCGTCGTCCCGGTGGGCCAGGTAGAGGTCCAGGACCATCGCCACGCCCGCGCTGCCCTCGGCCAGGTACGGCAGCGAGCGCCAGCCCTCGTTGACGTGCAGGGCGCCGTTCTCCCGGACCGTGCAGCGGCGCAGGTCCTGGCGGAGCGCGGTCGCCGCGAGGTCGAGGAAGGCCGCGTCGCCGGTGGCCTCGTAGACGCGGAGGAAGAGCAGGGCCGGTCCCGACGAGCCGTGCAGGAGTCCCGCGCGCGGATGGGGCCCGCCGCTCACCTCGGGGACGTCCGTCTCGGAGCCGAGGCGTTCGGCCACGAGGCCGGCCACGCCGAGGGCGCTCTCCCGGAGGGTGGTGTCGCCGGTGGTGCCGGCGAAGTGGAGCAGGTTGAGTCCGACGCCGGCCAGACCGCTGGACAGGTCTGTGCCGAGCCGTTGCCACCGCTCGGCCCTACATCGGTCCAGGACCCGCCGTGCCGCGTCGTGGTGCCCCAGGTGCCCGAGGACGAAGGCCACGCCGTGGAGCCCGTCGTAGAAGCCGATCCTGGACCGCTGTTCCTGGCGCAGCGCCCGTTCGAGGAGCCATTCCTCGTGCGCGGGACTGCGGCCCGCGCCCGTGACGTCCAGGGCGTAGAGCACGCCCGCCGCCCCGTGCGCCAGATTGAGGCCGCCCGTGCTGAACTGCGCGATGTCGCCGGGGAACAGCCGGTCGTCCCGGTCCGGGGTGGCGCTGGCCAGGATCCCCTCCGCCAGCGAGGCGCGCACGGAGGGCCAGCTCTTCCGGTCGGCGCGCGGGCGGGGCGGCCGGGCGGGCCGGCGTGCGGGACCGGCGGCCGTGCGGCGGGTGCCGCCCGTGCCGTCGCCGGTGTCCGCGGGGGAGCCGTCGCCGAGGATCTTGCGGACGGCGGAGTCAAGGTACGCGCGGGGCACCGGGAAGCGTTCCGCGATCTCGTCGGCCAGCTCCGACGCCTTGTGCGGGTCGAACCGGAGCAACGCGGTGAGCGGCAGGAAGACGGCGAGCTCGATGCACCCGAGGGCGTAGACGTCCGCCGCGAACCCCGTGCGGTCACGGGGCGCCGCGTAGGCGGGGTGGCCCAGGATCCGGGCCGCCCCGGCCTCGGCGGGGGCCGCGACCTCGAAGTCGATCAGCCCGACGCGGCCGTCGTCCCCCACGATGACGTTGTACGGATGCAGGTCGCCGAAGACGACGCCGCGCTCGTGCACCGAGGCGACCGCGCGCTCGACGGCCCGGCAGACGTCCATCGCCCACGTGGTGTACGCGGCGACCTCGGCCGGATCGGCCCGTGGCCCGGTCTCCGGGTACTTCAGCCCGAAGAACTTGCTCAACGGGCGTCCCTCGACGAGCTCCTGGGCGAGGAAGTGGTGGTCGCCCACGGTGAACCAGCCCAGCAGCTCCGGGACCGCTTCGAGGCCGGCCAGCCGCTGGAGCATGTCCCGTTCCTGCCGGAGCCGGCTGACCGCGTCCCGGCCGTCGGCCGTCAGCCCCGCGTGGGGGCGGGCCTCCTTGAGGATGACCTCCTTGCCGGTGCGGATGTCCTCGGCCACGTAGACGCCGCCGCCGTTGGAGAAGTGCACCGGCCGGCGTATGGCGTAGGGCAGTTCGGCCAGGGAGGAGTCGCGCCGGGCCTCGGCGTGCGGCTCCAGGAACGCCGGCAGCGTCACCCAGTCAGGGACGTGGAACCCGGGGCGCCGGCGGTCCGGCACGAGCGTGCCGTCGGGCCGTGCGACGGCGGGCTCCAGGATCCCCTTCTCGGAGACGACGTGGCGCTCGACGAACCCGCCGTAGCGGACGTACAACGGCCCCTGGTTCCAGCGGAGATCGCTGAGGATGTACGGCCCGGGCTCACCGCCGACGACGGCGTCGAGCCCCTCCAGCACCTCGCGCAGCTCCGCCTCGTCGGCCGGGTAGACGGTGACCAGCTTCCCGCTGGCCCCCCGCGCCGCGTACTTCATGTTCCGCAGCCGCAGGATGTGCTGCCCGCGCAGGAACTTGAACGGGATCCGCCGGGGGACGCAGAAGTCCCAGACGGCGTCGAGGATCTTCTCGGCGTTGTCCTGGCACCCGGAGGTGTGGACCTTCCAGCCCTGCTCCGGCCGGCGGGCGCCCTCCGGGGTGCAGACCAGCCAGTCGTCCTGGCCGACCCTCCGCCACCCGTCGGGGAGCGCCCGGTCCGCGGCGGCGAAGGCGTACCCGTCGTCGCCCGCCGTGGAAGGCGAATCGAAGAACGTCCGGTCCGCCATGCAATACGCCTCGTAGCGCATTTCCGAGTCCCCCCTCGTCCGCCCCGCCGGCTCGCATTCGATCTGCTCGAACAGCTCGAAATCTTTCATGGGGGAATTGCTTGCACCAGTACACAATGCACAACTTGAACCGTGAAGAACGCATGGTCCAGCGTGGTGGATTCAGCCAAAGTGCCTGGTCCACCTGGGATTTGGTGAATGTCACCCCGTGCTTGGATAGGCTGCCGAGACCCGGACAGGGAGAAGTCCACCGCCTGGAGAGGTGCCTGTGTTACGACTCGCGTGGCGGACCTTTTCGGGCCGCAGAACAAACTGGGCGGCCAGTTTTCTCGCCCTGGTCCTCGCGCTGATCATGACGACCGCGTGCGCCGTGCTGCTGGAATCGAGCACGCGCGGCGAACCCCGGGCCGAGCGGTACGCGGCCGCGGACGTGGTCGTCTCCGGGTACCCCTTCGTGCCGCGGGCCGAGGCGCTGCGCGAGGCGCTGGAGGAACTGCCCGCGGTCGAGCGGGTGGTGTCCGAGCTGTCGTTCCCGACGACGGCGGTGGACGGATCGGGCGAGCCGGTCGAGCCGCGCTGGGGCGGCCCGTCCCTGGGACACGCGTGGGACAGCGCCGTCCTCGGCGCCTTCGCGCTGACCCGCGGCCGGGCCCCGGCGCGCGACGACGAGGTCGTCCTCGACGGAGCCCTCGCCGCCCGGCTCGGCACCGGCCCGGGGGACTCCGTGCGGCTGGCCGGACCCGACGGGCCGCGCGCCTACCGGGTCGCCGGGGTCGCCGACCCGCCGCGCCGGCTCGCGCGCCAGTACGCGGTCTTCCACACCCCCGGCGAGGCGGCACGGCTCACGGCCGGCTCCGCCGAGCCGGTCCGCGCCGTCGGGGTCGTCGCCAGGACGTCCGCGGACGTCGAGGCGCTCCGGCGGCAGGTGGAGCGGGAGGCCGGCCGCGTCCACGGGGACGGCGCGGCTCCGGTCGTGGTGGCCTCCGGGGCCGGGCGGGCCGAGGCGGAGTTCTGGAACGTGCCGGACCCGGGGTCGGTGCTCTCCTCGCTCGTCGGCACCTTCGGGGTGCTCGCGCTGTTCGTGGCGGGCTTCGTCGTCTCCGGCACCCTGTCGCTCGCGGTCTCCGGGCGGCTCACCGAGATCGGGCTGCTGCGGGCCGTCGCGGCCACCACGGGCCAGATCCGCCGGATGATCGCCGCGGAGGCCCTCCTGGTGACGGTGGCCGCGGCGCTCGTCGGCGTACCGGGCGGCATCGGACTCGCCCTGCTCCTGCACCGCTTCCTGGTGGACGGCGAGGTGCTGCCGCCGTCGTTCGCCCTCTCCGTGGGGCCCGCCGCGCCCTGGCTGACCGTCGGACTGACCCTCCTCACCGCCCAGATCGCCTCGTTCGCCGCCGCCCGGCGCGCCTCCCGGGTGCGCCCGGTGGAGGTGCTGCGCGAGTCGGCCGTGCCCGCTCCCGGGATCGGCCGGTGGCGGGTCCTCGCCGGGGCGGGCGTGCTCGCGGCGGCGGGCGGCGCGCTCGGCGCGATGGCCGCGGGCCGCCTGGACGGCGGCGGGGGCACGGCCGAGAGCATGGTCCTGGTCCTGATGGTGGGGGTGGCGCTGCTGGCGCCACCGCTCTTCCGCGCGGCCGGAGCGCTGCTGCTGGTCCCCGTCCGGCCGTTCCTCCCGAAGGAGGGCGGGTGGGCCGTGCGCAACCTGCAGCGGCAGCACGGCCGGCTGGCGTCCACCGGGTCACCGCTGGTGCTCGCCGTATCCCTCACCGCCACGCTCCTCTGTGCCCCGCTGATCACCTCGGAGAGCGCGGAGCGGGCGGACCGGCAGCGGCTGCTCGCCGACCACGTGGTGACCTCAGGCCGGCCGGTGCTCGCACCGGAGTTCGCGGAGCGCGCCGCCCGGATCCCCGGGGTGGCGGCCGCGTCGGGGCAGCTTCCGGTCGACGGAGGGCTGCGGCGCGCGGACGCCGGAGAGGGCGACGGCGGGTCGGTCGTCGGCGGCCGCCTGGTCGCGATGCGCGCCGACGCGGTGGGGCGGCTCCTCGACCTCGGCGTCCGCGCGGGCTCGATCGACTCCCTGGGCACGACCTCGCTGGCGCTCGGTGCGGGTGCGGCCGGGGAGCTGGGCGCCGGGGTCGGGGACGACGTCCGGGTCGACTGGGCGGACGGCACCCACGGCACCTTCCGTGTCGCCGCCGTCTACGCCCACGACCGGGGTTTCGCCGACGCGCTCCTCCCGCGCGCCGCCGCGGCCCGGCACGCCGCCGACCCCCTGGAGGGCACCGTCCTGGTCCGGACCGCCGCGGGCGCCGACCGGGACGCCGTCGGACGCCGGCTGGCGGCCCTCGCGGCGGAGTACCCCGGGGCGCGGGTCGACGGGGCCGGCGCTCCGGCGGAGGGCGGGTCGGCCCCGGGCGCGGCCGGTCTCTTCGTCCTCCTGCTCCTGGCGATGATCAACGTCTTCACCGCCATCGCCGTCGTCAACACCCTGGGGATGGCGACGGCGAAGCGCCGCGGGGAGTTCGCCCTGCTGCGGCTGGCCGGCGCCCAGTCCGGCCAGGTGCTGCGGATGCTCGCCTGGGAGGCCGTCCTCACCTGCGTCGTCGCGCTGTCGCTGGCCGCCCTGGTCTGCCTCGCGGTCCTCGTGCCGCTCAGCCTCTCGCTCGGCGGGACGCCCGTCCCGGCCCTGGCCGGCGGAGCGCTGGCGGCCCTGGCGGTCGGGGCGCCCGCGGTGACCGCGGCGACGGCCGTCCTCGTCGGCGGGACGGTCATGCGACGCTCCGCCGCCACCCCCGGCGGCCTGGCCAGGGCCGTCTCCTGACCGGCGGAACGCCCGCCCCCGGCCGGCCCCGCGGGCCAGGAGCCGGCCCGGGTCACCGCGGGTCCGCGGCGCGGCGGGCCCGCGGCCCCGCGTCACCGCCGCCGCGGGACTCCGTCCGGCCGCGTCGGCGAGGTGCCGGGGCGGGGGGCCGGGAGGACCGTACGGAGCTGCCACGGCAGCGTCACCGACAGCCGGTACAGGTCCTTCCCCTCCGTCTCGACGGTGAGCAGCCCTCCTTGCTCCGAGGCCCGCTCCCGCAGGTTGCGCAGTCCGCTGCCGCCGAGCGCCCGGGGATGGGCGGCGGCGCGTTCCTGCGCCCTCCCGGCGTCGGCGGCCCCGTCGTTGGAGACCTCCAGCCGGACCCAGCGCCGGTCGGTCCGGCCGCCTCCGGCGGTGAGCCGGATCTCGCAGTGCCGGGCCTTGCTGTGGCGCAGCACGTTGGTGACGGCCTCCCTGACCACGATGGCCAGCGTCTCGTCGATCTGTCCGGGCAGCAGGCCCTCGGCGAGTTCGAGGTCGACGTCCACCCCGAGGGTCCTGAGCAGTTCGGCCGCCGACTGCGCCTCCCGGGCCAGCGACAGCACGCGGTACCCGGAGGACACGGCCCGCATCTCGGAGAGCGCCTGCCGGGCGAGCGCCTGCGTCCGGACCAGTTCCTCCTCGGCCCGCCGTCCGTCGCTGCGGACGAAGCGCTGGATCCCCTCGCACTGGAGGGTGACCGCCGTGAGCGAGTAGCCGCACAGGTCGTGCAGGTCGCGGGCGAACCGCAGCCGTTCGTGGTCGACGGCCCGCTGCGTCAGTTCGGCGCGGGCGGACTGCAGTTCCTCGGTCAGGTCCGCGAGGCGCGCCACCCCGAACAGGGCCAGTCCGCCGACGGCGTGGGAGACCGCCGAGTTGAGGGCCTGTCCGGTGGTCTCGCCGAGGGCGAGGGTCAGCGGCACCTGGAGGACGGCGAGCGCGCCGAAGGCGGTCCACGCGTGCGGCAGGGGCGTGGTCAGGAGGACCGCGGCGGCGAAGGAGCCGGGGATGCCGACCCAGGTGTCCTGGAAGAACAGGTACGGCCCGTAGGTCACGGCCCCGTGCGCCACGAGCGACCAGGGCCACCACGGTCTGCGGCGTCGCACCGTGACGCGCGCCGAGTGCCGCAGGTGGAGCCCCAGGGTCGCCACCAGGATGGCCGAGGCCACCATCAGGGGGCCGATCCCCTCCCGGTTGGCCGAGGTCGCCACCACCGCCGCGAAGCAGAAGCCGACGGCGACCAGGCGGACGATCACCCGCGCGAGCCGCGGACTGTTCCCGTCCTCCAGCACGGTTCCGGCCAGGGTCGATAACGCCAGCGGATCCAATGTCTTTCCCTCCCCGTGTCCAGGCGAGGTTCACGGTAAGAGGGGGATCGCTGTGGATGACAGTCGCCAAACCGGTCGAGACCGCTGTTGGCCGAAGGGTGGCCGTTGACAGCGTGATCCGGCCGTTTCGTGGCCGGCGGTCCGGGAAACTCCGCCGGCCGGCGCGCGCGGACCCCCGGAAACCACTCAGGGGCCTGATCCGATGTCTCGGATCAGGCCCCTGACCTGGTCTTGCGGCTGTCGGGGTGGCGGGATTTGAACCCACGACCTCTTCGTCCCGAACGAAGCGCGCTGCCAAGCTGCGCTACACCCCGATGTCGCTGCTCTGTTCTTCACGTCGCGGCGACATCGATTACTTTAGCCCACCCGCGCCCAGAGACGAAATCCGGTTTCGGCGAGGTGCCACCGCAGGTCGGAAGCGGTCCGCCGTGACCAGGAGGAGGCCGAGGGCGCAGAAGGCGAGACCGAGGACGAGGGCGTGGAGCAGGACGCCGGCGTAGCCGTGGGCGGCGACGTCGAGGAACGGGTACGGGTAGCGGGTCCGGGCGCCGGCGGGGAGCAGGGCGCCGCGGGCGAGGGCGAAGAGCAGGTAGGTGCCGGGCGCGGCGAGCCACAGCACGGCGTGGCGGGGGCGGAGCGCGCCGGGCGGGGTGAGGAGCAGCCACTCCAGGGCGACGCCGAGCGGGGTGACGGTGTGCAGGAGCTGGTTGGCGACGGCGCGGGCGCCGGTGAGCCGGGCGATGTCGGCGGCCTGGCCGAAGGGGCTCGACGGGTTGTCGAGGACCAGGTGGAAGACGAGTCCGACGATCGTGACGCAGAGCAGTACGCCGCCGGTCCACACCGCGGGCAGCGGCGGCCGGCCGGTCCAGGCGCGGACGGCGCCGAGGCCGAGGACGACGGCGACGGCGGTGTTGGACCAGATCGTGAAGAAGCTGAAGACGACGAGGGGGTTCCCCTCGACGCACTCGATCACGATGCCGGTCGCCGCGGCCAGGGCGATCAGGCCGCGGACGAGGGCGGTGAACCGATGCGGCATGGCCCTCACCGTACGGGGGCGGGTGGGCCCCCGTACGGAGGTCAGGCGCGTGCCGTCAGGGTGAGCAGCGTCGCCTCGGGCGGGCAGGCGAAGCGGACCGGGGTGAAGCGGTTGGTGCCGCAGCCGGCGGAGACGTGCAGGTAGGAGGTGTGCCCGCCGGCGGTGTGGGTCGAGAGGCCCTTCACCCGGCCGGTGTCCAGGTCGCAGTTGGTGACGAGCGCCCCGTAGAAGGGGATGCACAGCTGCCCGCCGTGGGTGTGCCCGGCGAGCACCAGCTCGTAGCCGTCGGCGGTGAAGGCGTCGAGGGCGCGCAGGTACGGGGCGTGGACGATGCCGAGCGAGAAGTCCGCCGACGTGTCGGGGCCGCCGGCCACCCGCTCGTACCGGTCCCGCTTGATGTGCGGGTCGTCGAGGCCGGTGAAGGCCAGGTCGGCCTGGGGCAGCTTGAGCCGGCCGCGGGTGTTGGTGAGGTCCACCCAGCCGGCCGCGTCGAAGGCGTCCTTGATGCCCTCCCACGGGTTGTGCACGGCGCCGACGACCGGCTTGTTGCCGTTGAGCCCGTGCCGGCCCTGCGCCTTCTCCAGCAGGTAGAGGGCGGGGTTGCGCAGCCGGGGGCCGTAGTAGTCGTTGGAGCCGAAGACGTACACGCCCGGGAACTCCATCAGCGGGCCCAGCGCGTCGAGGAGCTCCGGCACGGCCTCGGTGTCGGAGAGGTTGTCCCCGGTGTTCACGACGAAGTCGGGGCGGAGCCCGGCGAGCTTCTGCAGCCACGCCCGCTTCTTGTCCTGGCCGCACACCATGTGGACGTCGGAGACCTGGAGGACCCGCAGGTCGTCCATGCCCGGAGGCAGGACGGGGACGGTGATCCGGCGGAGCCGGAAGGAGCGGGCCTCGAAGCCCGCCGCGTAGACGAGTCCGGCCGCGGCCGTGGCCGCGACGCCTGCCGTGATCTTCAGGGGGATCCCGTACCGTGCGCGCATCCCCCCATCGTTCCAGACCCGCGGGGTGGAAATGGACGGGCGGGGGGCGGGGCGCACCTGCGACACTGGGTGCCATGACCACGCTCAAGGCACGACTGAAGGACGACCTCAACGCCGCCATCAAGGACCGGGACGAACTGCGCTCCTCGACCCTGCGGCTGACCATCACCGCGATCACCAAGGAGGAGGTCGCGGGCAAGACCAAGCGCGAGCTCTCCGAGGACGAGGTGCAGAAGGTGATCGCCAGGGAGGCGAAGAAGCGGCGCGAGGCCGCCGACGCCTTCGAGCAGGGCGGTCGCCACGAGTCGGCCGAGCGCGAGCGGGCGGAGGGCGTCCTCCTCGACGCGTACCTGCCGAAGCAGCTCTCCGACGACGAGCTGGACGGCATCGTCGCCGCCGCCGTCGAGGAGGCGAAGGCCGCCGGCGCCGAGGGCCCGCGCGCCATGGGCGCCGTCATGAAGATCGTGAACCCGAAGGTGGCCGGACTGGCCGAGGGCGGCCGGGTCGCCGCCACGGTGAAGAAGCTGCTCGCGGGCTGAGCCCCCGGCACGGGAAGGGCGCCCCCACCGGATCGGTGGGGGCGCCCTCGTGCGTGCGCCGGTGTGCGGGCGTCCGCGTCAGCGGTTGCCGCGCCCGTTGTTGCCCCGGGTGGCGTCGCCGCCGGTCAGGTCCGGGAGCGTGATGCCGGGGATGGTCGGCCGGTCGGCCGGCTTGTCGTCCTCGTCGTTGTCGCGGTCGCGCGGCTTGCCGCCCTCGGGCTTGTCCTTCGGCTTCGGCTTCTCGGCCCGGGGGACCTTGACGCCGACGAAGGAGGGCTTGTCGTCGCCGAGCGCGCCCGTCATCGCGATCCGCCAGATCGGGCCGGGGAGGCAGCCACCGCAGACCTTGTCGTAGTAGACGCCGCCGATGGTGAGGTCGAACATCTCGTCGCGCTTGCCGACGTCGTCGCCGACCCAGACCGCGGTGGACAGGTTCGGGGTGTAGCCGACGAACCAGGCGTCCTTGCGGCCCTCGGTGGTACCGGTCTTGCCCGCGTTGTCCCGGTCGCTCAGACCGGCCCGGGTACCGGTGCCGTCCTCGACGACGCCCTTCAGCATCTGGTTGATCATGTCGGCGGTCCGGTCGGACATCGCGCGCGTGCACTTGGTCTGCGGCACGTTCAGCTTGTCGCCGTTGGCGGCCTTGATCGAGTCGATGACCACCGGCACGCAGTAGATGCCGCGGTTGGCGAAGGTCGCGTAGACGTTCGCCATGTCGAGCGGGGTGCTCTCCAGGGAGCCGAGGGTGGCGGACGGGCTCTGCTTGATCGGCTTGCCCAGCTCGCGCTCGTAGCCGACCTTCTTCGCCATCGTCAGCGTCTCGCAGAGGCCGGCGGCCTGCTCCAGCTTGGCGAAGTAGGTGTTGATGGACTTGCCGAGGGCGCTCGTCATGTCGTACGCCCCCTTCTCCGACTCGAGCTCGTTCTGGACCGACCACTCCGCGTAGCCCGAGGGCTTGCCGTCGCAGCGCGTGTAGTCGCTCTCCTGCATCGCGATCTTCCACGGCGTGTCGTAGCTGGTCGCCGGGGACAGCCCCTTCTCCAGGGCGGCGGCGGCCGTGATCGGCTTGAAGGTCGAGCCGACCGGGAAGCCGTACGTGGTGCCGCCCATCTTGCTGCCGACGGCGAGGTTGAGCGTGGTCTGGTGCTGCTTCTGGTCCAGGCCGTACGGGCGGGACTGGCTCATCGACAGGATCTTGCCGGTGCCGGGCTGGACCTGGACGACGGCGGTCGCGACCCCGTCGTCCTTGTTGACCTTGGCCACGGCCGCCTCGTTCGCCGCCGCCTGCGCCTTCGGGTCCAGCGTGGTCCGGACGGTCAGGCCGCCCAGGTTCCACAGCTTCTGGCGGTCCTCGGCGGTCTTGCCGAAGACCGGGTCGCTGAGGATCGTCTTGCGGACGTAGTCGCAGAAGAAGCCGGCGCCGTCGACGGCGGTGATGCAGCCGTTCCTCGGGGTCTTCACCTTCAGCTTGATCGGCTTGGCCTTGGCCTGGTCGAACTCGGCCTGGCTGATGTCGCCGACGTCCGCCATGCGCTGGAGGACGATGTTGCGCCGCTTGGTGGCTTCCTGGAGGTCGTTGATCGGGTCGAAGCGGCTCGGCGACTGCACCAGGCCGGCCATCATCGCGGCCTCGCCCAGCTCCAGCTTGGCCGCGGGCTTGGAGAAGTAGCGCTGTGAGGCGGCCTCGATGCCGTACGCCTGCTGCCCGAAGAACGTGATGTTGAGGTAGTTCTCCAGGATCTTCTTCTTGCCCAGCTCCTCCTCGACCTGGATCGCGTACTTCAGCTCGCGGACCTTGCGGCCGATCGTCTGCTGGGTGGCCTGCGCGACCTTCTCCGGGTCGTCGCCCGCCTCCTCGACGAACACGTTCTTCACGTACTGCTGGGTGAGCGTGGACGCGCCCTCGGAGACCCCGCCGGACTGCGCGTTCTTGTTGATCGCGCGCAGCACGCCCTTGAGGTCGATGGCCCCGTGCTCGTAGAAGCGCGAGTCCTCGATCGCGACGATCGCCTTCTGCATGTAGGGGGAGATCTTCTCCAGCGGCACCACCTTGCGGTCCCGCGAGTAGACCGTGGCGATCAGCCCGCCCTTGGAGTCCAGGATGGTGGTGCGCTGACTGAGCGGCGGGGTCTTCAGGTTGGAGGGGATCTCGTCGAACCCCTCGACCGTGCCCTTCGCCGCCAGACCCAGTGCGCCGGCCGCGGGCAGGGCGATGCCCGCCAGCACGGCTCCGGAGAGCACACTGACACCGAGGAACTTGGCGGCCTGCTGGGTCCCGGTCAGACCACCGCCCGAGCGCTTCTTTGCCATGGGGGCAGCCTACGTTCTCAATCGCCGGACACACGTATATGCCTTGGCCTAAGCTGCTCCCAACTGTCACAGGAGTGCGGTCCCGTATCAACCCCCGTGCGTGACAATCGCCTGATTTCCGGCACGAGTTCCCGCGTCCCCGAATCCGCGGGCAAGACGTGTCCGATTCCGGTGCGTGTGTCGCAGGGTGCCCCATAACACACGCATGTCCTCCGATCACTCCCCTGGGTGATCTGACGCGCACGCATAGTCCGTTCGGACCATTCAAGATTGGGCCCGAAGGGGGTGTTGCGCTGTCCCCGCCTTCCGTAACGTCCCAACTGGCAGCGGTGAATATGCCGCTGCCGCCGTGGGGGAGCCTCGATTCGGGAGAGGACGGCGCCGGTATGGGCTGGGTAGCTGACTGGAGTGCGCAGGCGGCCTGCCGCACTACCGATCCGGATGAACTTTTCGTGCAGGGAGCGGCACAGAACAGGGCAAAGGCGGTGTGCACCGGTTGCCCGGTGCGCACCGAGTGCCTCGCCGACGCCCTGGACAACCGTGTGGAGTTCGGCGTGTGGGGCGGCATGACGGAGCGCGAGCGCCGTGCCCTGCTGCGCCGGCGTCCCACGGTCACCTCGTGGCGGCGGCTCCTGGAGACCGCGCGCACCGAGTATGAGCGCGGCGCGGGCCTGCTGCCCGTGGCCATGCAGGACGACGCGACGTACGAGGAGTACGCCGCGGTCGGATAGTCCCGCTCGCCCCGTGAGGTCCCGTCAGGACCGCTCGCGCGGGGAGGAGAGGCGCTCACCGATGGCCCGCAGCCCGGCGAGGTCGTGCACATCGCCGGGCAGGGCGGCCACCTCGGTCACCGCCACCTCGGGGTGGAGGGCCGTGAAGCGGTCCCGTGTGCGTTGTTCGCGTGCGAGCACCCGCATCCGCTCGGCGTGGAGCCGGAGCAGACCCGCGGTGAGCCGCGCGATGTCGGTGTCGTGGTCCGCGTCGTGGTCCGGGCCGGCGTCGGGGCCGGCTCCGGTGCGCGTGTCAGGGCCGGTGTCCGTGGTGCTGTGCTCTTCGGTCGCGTCGGCTGTGGGGGCAGCCTCGGGTGCGGCGGAGGGACGTGCGGGGGAGTCGGCGGCGGTGGCGTGCGACGGCTCGGACGACGTGGCCGGGGCGCCACGCAGTCCAGTCTTCCCGGGCCCCTGATCCACAATGCGGCCCTCGTCAAGATTTTCCGCGGCCGCCCGCGCCCGCTCGGCCGAGAGCCGTGCCGCCCCGCTGCCGTGCACCCGGTTGAGGACGAGGCCGGCCAGCGGCATGCCCTCGGCTGCCAGCCGCTCCACGAAGTACGCCGCCTCCCGCAGCGCGTCCCGCTCGGGCGCCGCGACGACGAGGAAGGCCGTGCCTGGCGCCTGGAGCAGCCGGTACGTGGCGTCCGCCCGCGTCCGGAAGCCGCCGAACATCGTGTCCATCGCGGCGACGAAGGTCTGCACGTCCCCCAGGAACTGACCGCCCAGCAGCTTCCCCAGCGTCCCCGTCATCATCGACATGCCGACGTTGAGGAACTTCATCCCGGCCCGGCCGCCCACCTTCGCCGGCGCCATCAGCAGCTTGATGAACTTCCCGTCCAGGAAGGACCCGAGACGCTTCGGCGCGTCCAGGAAGTCCAGCGCCGAGCGCGACGGCGGGGTGTCGACGACGATCAGGTCCCACTCGTCCCGGGCCCGCAGCTGGCCCAGCTTCTCCATCGCCATGTACTCCTGCGTACCGGCGAAGCCGGCCGACAGGGACTGGTAGAAGGGGTTCTCCAGGATCGCGCGCGCCCGCGCCGGCTCCGCGTGCGCCTCGACGATCTCGTCGAAGGTCCGCTTCATGTCCAGCATCATGGCGTGCAGTTCGCCGCCGTCGGAGCCCTTGATGCCGTCGACCTTGCGCGGGGTGTTGTCGAGCGCGTCGATGCCCATCGACTGGGCCAGCCGGCGCGCCGGGTCGATGGTGAGGACCACCACCCGCCGGCCCCGCTCCGCCGCCCGCACGCCCAGCGCCGCCGCCGTGGTCGTCTTGCCGACCCCGCCCGCGCCGCAGCAGACGATGATCCGGGTGCCCCGGTCGTCGAGGATCGGGTCGATCTCCAGGAAGGGGACCGCGTCCAGGCCGGCGCCCGCCGAGGGCACCGGACCGCCGTCCGCGGTGCCCGGGGTCTTCTCCGTCACGCCGTACCCACCCCTTGCTTCCGCAGTTCCTTCGCCAGGCGGTACAGGCCCGCGATGTCCGCCCCGTCGCCCAGGTACGGCAGCTCGTACGCGGGAACGCCGACGCCGTCCAGGACGGCCCGCTGCGCCCGCTCCAGCTCCACCCGGCGGGCGTGCTCGGCCGCCTGGTCGAGCAGCGGCTCCACCAGGCCGGCGGCGCCCGCGACCCCGGCGCCGGCCAGCGTCCGCGCGAGGGCCTCGCGGTGGTCGCCGGAGGCGGCCCGGACCGCCGCCTCGTCGAGGACCTGGGGGCGGACCATGTTCACCACCACCCGGCCCACGGGCAGCCCCGCCGCGCGCAGCTCGGCGATGCCGTCCGCCGTCTCCTGGACCGGCATCTCCTCCAGGAGCGTCACCAGGTGCACGGCCGTCTCGGGGGACTTGAGGACCCCCATCACCGCCTGCGCCTGGTTGTGTATCGGGCCGATCCTGGCCAGCCCGGCCACCTCGTCGTTCACGTTGAGGAAGCGGGTGATGCGGCCGGTCGGCGGCGCGTCCATCACCACGTGGTCGTAGACCGGGCGGCCGTCCCGCTCCCGCCGGCGGACCGCCTCGCACGCCTTGCCGGTGAGCAGGACGTCCCGCACCCCCGGAGCTATCGTCGTCGCGAAGTCGATCGCGCCGAGCTTCTTCAGCGCCCGGCCGGCGCCGCCCAGTTTGTAGAACATCTGGAGGTAGTCGAGGAGCGCGCGCTCGGCGTCGATCGCCAGCGCGTACACCTCGCCGCCGCCCGGAGCCACGGCGATCTTGCGCTCCTCGTAGGGAAGCGCCTCCGTCTCGAAGAGCTGTGCGATGCCCTGTCTGCCTTCGACCTCGACGAGGAGCGTGCGCTTCCCCTCCGTCGCGAGGGCGAGGGCGAGGGCGGCGGCGACCGTCGTCTTACCGGTACCGCCCTTGCCGCTGACGACCTGGAGCCTGCTCACGCTGTCGAGCCTAACCACTGGCGGGCCCGCGCAATCAGCGGACCGCCCCGGAGAAGTCCCCGAGCCCGGGCCCTAGGGGGAGAGCCTCGGAGGAGCACTCCTCCGCAGCGGCTACAGTCGCCTCCATGACCAAGTGGGAGTACGTCACGGTGCCGCTTCTGGTGCACGCGACCAAGCAGATTCTCGACAACTGGGGCCAGGACGGCTGGGAGCTCGTCCAGGTCGTGCCCGGGCCCAACCCGGAGCAGCTGGTGGCCTACATGAAGCGGCCGCAGTCGTGAGCGGGGCCGTCGAGGCGCGGATCGCCGAGCTGGGCCTGAAGCTGCCCGAGGTCGTCCCGCCGCTCGCCGCCTACCAGCCGGCCGTGCAGTCCGGCGTGTACGTCTACACCTCGGGCCAGCTCCCGATGGTGGAGGGCAAGCTTCCGGTGACCGGCAAGGTCGGCGCCGAGGTGACCGCCGAGGAGGCCAAGGCGCTCGCCGCCACCTGCGCGCTGAACGCGCTCGCGGCCGTCAAGTCGGTCGCCGGTGACCTCGACCGGATCAAGCGCGTCGTGAAGGTCGTCGGCTTCGTCGCCTCCGCCGCCGACTTCACCGGCCAGCCCGGCGTCATCAACGGTGCCAGCGAGCTGCTCGGCGAGATCCTCGGCGACAAGGGCGTGCACGCCCGCAGCGCCGTCGGCGTCGCCGTCCTCCCGCTCGACGCCCCCGTCGAGGTCGAGGTCCAGGTCGAGCTGACCGGGGCCTGACCGAGGCCCGTTCCCGGCCGCCACGCGCGCGCGTGGCGCCGGTCCGCGGAGCTCGTACCGGATCGTCCGTACACGGAGCCGGCCGCCCCTCGCCCGGGGCGGCCGGCTCTCGTGCATTCCGTTGGTTGCGCATAGCATCCGCCCATGTCGAATGGTCAGTGGTACCCGCCGGAATGGCCCGACCGCATCCGCGCCCTCGCCGCCGGCGAGCTGGTGCCGGTGACGCCGAAGCGCGCCGCCACCGTGCTCCTGCTGCGGGACGCGGACGCCGGTCCCGAGGTCCACATGCTGCGCCGCCGCACCTCCATGGCCTTCGCCGGAGGCGCGTACGCCTACCCCGGGGGCGGCGTCGACCCGAGGGACGAGCAGCCGGTGCGCTGGGCCGGTCCCGCGCTGGAGGAGTGGGCGGAGCGGCTGGGGCTCGACGACCCCGCGCGGGCGCAGGCCGTGGTCTGCGCGGCCGTCCGCGAGACCTTCGAGGAGGCGGGCGTGCTGCTCGCCGGCGAGACCCCGGACACCGTCGTCGGCGACACCACAGGCGACGACTGGGAGCGGGACCGGGCGGCGCTGGTCGCCCACGAGCTGTCCTTCGCGGACTTCCTCGACCGGCGCGGCCTCGTGCTCCGCTCCGACCTGCTGGGCGCGTGGGCCCGCTGGATCACCCCCGAGTTCGAGCAGCGCCGGTACGACACCTGGTTCTTCGTGGCCGTCCTCCCGGAGGGGCAGCGGACCCGGGACGTCTCCGGGGAGGCCGACCGGACCGTCTGGACCCGCCCGGCCGCCGCCGCCGACGGCTACGACCGGGGCGAGCTGACGATGATGCCGCCGACGATCGCGACCCTGCGGTCCCTCCAGCCCTGCTCCACGGCCGCCGAGGCCCTGGCGGCGGCCGGGAAGCAGTCCCTGGCGCCGGTCCTCGCGCAGGCGCGCGTGGAGGGCGGCCAGGTGGTGCTGAGCTGGCCCGGCCACGACAAGTTCACCAAGCGGGTCGGAGGCACCCCGTGACCGACGCCGCCGCCCTGCCGGGCCAGCCGCGCGGGCTCGTCGTCTCCGGGCCCGCGACCGCGCGGGCCGTGAACGTGCTCGCGCCCAACCCGTCCGCGATGACCCTGGACGGCACCAACACCTGGCTGCTCTCCGAGCCCGGCTCCGGCCTGGCCGTCGCCGTGGACCCGGGCCCGCTCGACGAGGGCCACCTCCGGCACGTGATCGACACCGCGGAGAAGCTGGGCAAGCGGATCGCGCTGACCCTGCTGACCCACGGGCACCCGGACCACGCCGAGGGCGCGGGCCGCTTCGCCGAGCTGACCGGGACGGCCGTCCGCGCGCTCGACCCGGCGCTCCGCCTCGGCGACGAGGGCCTGGGCGAGGGCGACGTGGTCACGGTCGGCGGCCTGGAGCTGCGGGTGGTGCCGACGCCCGGCCACACCTCCGACTCGCTCTCCTTCCACCTCCCCGCCGACCGCGCGGTGCTCACCGGGGACACGATCCTCGGGCGGGGCACGACGATGGTGGCGCACCCGGACGGGCGTCTGGGCGACTACCTGGACTCGCTGCGGCGGCTGCGCTCGCTGACCGTGGACGACGGGGTGCACACGGTCCTGCCGGGCCACGGGCCGGTCCTGGAGGACGCCCAGGGGGCCGTGGACTTCTACCTGGCGCACCGGGCCGGCCGGCTCGCGCAGGTGGAGGCGGCGGTCGAGGCCGGGCACCGGACGGCGCCGGAGGTCGTGGCGCACGTCTACGCGGACGTGCACCGCTCGCTGTGGCCGGCGGCCGAGCTCTCCGTGCGGGCACAGCTGGAGTACCTCAGGGAACGTGGCCTGATCTGACCGGGCACCCCGGGAACCCGGGAGCTTCCCCTGATGTCTTACGCTCCGCTTACATCAGGCCGCAGCTCTCGGGGGAATGCCCATGTTCGTCATAGCCATCCTGCTGGTCATCGCCGCGGTGGTGCTCTGGTTCGTCGGCCGGTCGCAGGACTCGACCGGCTGGAAGCTCGGGGCCGTCGGCGCGCTGGTCGCCGGCGTCTTCTCGGTGATCGTGAGCATGACGTACGTGATCAGCGCGTACGAGGTCGGCGTGCCGGTCGCCTTCGGCAAGGTCGGGACGCCGATGACCTCCGGCATGCACGTGAAGTCGCCGTTCACCGACGTCACGACCTTCTCCACCCGCCCGGTCGACCTCAACCTCTCCGACAAGGACGTGGTCGAGGTCCGCTCCTCGCAGGGCGGCGTCATGTACGCCGAGGTCACGGTGAAGTGGGCCGTGGTCCCCTCGAAGGCCGTCGAGCTCTACAAGCTCGCGGGCAGCGAGGACGCCATCCAGCAGCGGCTGGTCTACCCGGACAGCCGTGAGATCGTCCGCAACGTCTTCGCCCGCTACAGCAGCGAGCAGGGCTACGCCTCCGACCGCGAGAAGATCAACGCCGAGATCGCCCGGCTCATCACGGAGCGCCTGGAGCCGCGCGGCATCGTCGTCACCACGGTCAACCTGCGCAACGTGAAGCCCTCGGACGCGCTCCAGGGCCAGATCGACCGCAAGATCCAGCAGCAGCAGGCCACCGAGCGCGCCCTGGAGGCCGCCCGTACGGCCAAGGCGGAGTCGGACCGGCGCCGCATCGAGGCGGAGGGCATCGCCCGCGCCAACAAGATCCTCAACGACTCGCTGACCGACAAGGTCCTGGCGAACCAGTGCATCGACGCCTTCAAGGAGGCGGCGGCCAAGAACCCGGTCTACGCGGTCCCCTGCGGCTCCGGCGGCGGCTCCGCCCCGGTGATCGTGGACGGCACCAAGCGCTGACCCACCGCCCGCACGGCACGCGGAAGGGGGCCGCCCGGTCGAACCGGGCGGCCCCCTTCGCGTACGTACGGCTTCCGCTAGCGCGAGCGCTTCGCGAGGCGCTCCACGTCCAGCAGGATCACGGCGCGGGCCTCCAGGCGCAGCCAGCCGCGCTGGGCGAAGTCGGCGAGCGCCTTGTTCACGGTCTCGCGGGAGGCGCCGACCAGCTGGGCCAGCTCCTCCTGGGTGAGGTCGTGGACGACGTGGATGCCCTCCTCCGACTGCACGCCGAAGCGGCGCGACAGGTCGAGGAGCGCGCGGGCGACGCGGCCCGGCACGTCGGAGAAGACCAGGTCGGACATCTGGTCGTTGGTCTTGCGCAGACGGCGGGCGACGGCCCGCAGCAGGGCGCCGGCCACCTCGGGGCGGGCGTTCAGCCAGGGCTGGAGGTCGCCGTGGCCGAGGCCGAGCAGCTTGACCTCGGTCAGCGCCGTCGCGGTCGCGGTGCGCGGGCCCGGGTCGAAGAGGGACAGCTCGCCGATGAGCTCGCCGGGGCCGAGGACCGCCAGCATGTTCTCCCGCCCGTCGGGGGAGGTGCGGTGCAGCTTCACCTTGCCCTCGGTGACCACGTACAGGCGGTCGCCGGGGTCGCCCTCGTGGAAGAGCGCGTCGCCACGGGCGAGCGTCACCTCACTCATCGAGGCGCGCAGCTCGGCGGCCTGCTCGTCATCGAGCGCCGCGAAGAGCGGGGCGCGCCGCAGAACGTCGTCCACGAGTTCACTCCTACTGTCGACCTGCTCACGGGACCTGGCTCCCATGATGCCGGACGTGCCAAACAGTGCGATCAATCACAACAAGTTTGACGCACCGGACGCCATTGCCGAACGTCAGGGGCCCGATCGGGGTCCGATCGGCGGCGGGCGGGGCGGATGTCGGCCTCGGCCCCTAGGCTGGCCGGGTGTCCAACTCGCCGGTGAGAACGCAGGCCAAGGGGGCTGGAAGAGTGTCGGCCGAAGGGAATTCCGCTGTGGGCGAACGCGGCGTGTCGAAGCGGTCGAAAGGGGCGGATCGGGATGATTCGCCTCTGAAGAAGGCGGCCGCGAAGAAGCCCGCGTCCACGGAGAAGACCGCGCCGGCGAAGAGGACCGGGGCGGCGAAGCCGGCCGCACCCGCGAAGCCGGCCGCACCCGCGAAGCCGGCCGCACCCGCCAAGAAGGCCGCACCCGCGAAGAAGGCCGCCCCGGCCGGAGGGGTGAAGGCGCCCGCGTCCGCCGCGTCCGCGAGACCCGGCAAGGCCGAGTCGCGGCTCGCCATGGTCCGGCGGGCCCGGAGGATCAACCGGGAGCTCGCGGAGGTGTTCCCGTACGCCCACCCGGAGCTCGACTTCCGGAACCCCTTCGAGCTGCTGGTCGCCACCGTCCTCTCCGCGCAGACCACCGACCTGCGGGTGAACCAGACGACCCCCGCGCTCTTCGCCCGGTACCCGACCCCCGAGGACCTGGCCGCCGCCGTCCCCGAGGAGGTCGAGGAGCTCATCCGCCCGACCGGCTTCTTCCGCGCCAAGACCAAGTCGATCATGGGTCTGGCCGCCGCCCTCCGGGACGAGCACGGCGGCGAGGTCCCCGGCCGCCTGGAGGACCTGGTCAAGCTCCCCGGCGTCGGCCGCAAGACCGCCTTCGTCGTCCTCGGCAACGCCTTCGGCGTCCCCGGGATCACCGTCGACACCCACTTCATGCGGCTCGCCCGCCGCTGGCGGTGGACCACGTCCGACGACCCGGTCAAGATCGAGGCCGAGGTCGCCGAGATCTTTCCGAAGAGCGACTGGACGATGCTCTCGCACCGGGTGATCTTCCACGGCCGCCGCATCTGCCACGCCCGCAAGCCCGCCTGCGGGGCCTGCCCCATCACCCCCCTCTGCCCGGCCTACGGCGAGGGCGAGACCGACCCCGAGAAGGCCCGGAAGCTGCTCAAGTACGAGAAGGGCGGCTACCCCGGCCAGCGGCTCAACCCGCCCGCCGACTATCCCGGCCGCCCCGCCCCGCCCGCGCCCGGCGTGGCCCCCGGGGCCGTACAGCGGCCCTCCGGGGCCGAGTGAGCCGGGAACGGGCGGCACGGGGCCCACGGGAACGAAGGGGCACGGCGACGGCGTTGGACGAAACGGGGGTGCCCATGACGCGCACGGACGAAGAGATCTACGGCCCCGGGACCGGCGGCCTGCTGGACCGGGACGGACTGCCCGACTGGCTCGCGCCGGTCGACCGGGCCGCGCGCACGGTCGCGCCCGAGCAGCTGAGCCGGTTCCTGCCGCCCGCGAGCGGCGCCGGCCGCCAGTCCGCCGTGCTCGTGCTCTTCGGCGACGGCGAGCGCGGCCCCGAGCTGCTCCTCATGGAGCGGGCCGGCAGCCTCCGCTCGCACGCCGGACAGCCCTCCTTCCCCGGCGGCGCCCTCGACCCCGAGGACGGCGCCCCGGACGACGGCGGGCTGCTGCGGGCCGCCCTGCGCGAGGCCGAGGAGGAGACCGGCCTCGACCCGGCCGGGGTCCAGCTCTTCGGCGTGCTCCCCCGGCTCTACATCCCGGTCAGCGGCTTCGTCGTCACGCCCGTCCTCGGCTGGTGGCGCGAGCCGAGCCCGGTCGGGGCCGTGGACCCCGCCGAGACCGCCCGGGTCTTCACGGTGCCCGTGGCGGATCTCACGGACCCGGCCAACCGCGCCACCGCCGTCCACCCGGCCGGCCACGCGGGCCCCGCGTTCCTCGTCGCGTCCGCTCTGGTCTGGGGTTTCACCGCCGGAGTGATCGACCGGCTGCTGCACTTCGCGGGCTGGGAGCGCCCCTGGGACACCTCCCGTAAGGTCCCGCTCGACTGGCGGTCATGACAGGCTGGGCCTCCGGGCGACCGGAGACGAAGCGGCGACCGGAAACGACACTGCGAGGCTGACGACCGTGAACGTGCTGGACATCCTGCTGCTGCTCGCGGCCGTGTGGTTCGCGATCATCGGCTACCGCCAGGGCTTCGTGGTCGGCATCCTCTCCGTGGTCGGCTTCCTCGGCGGCGGGCTCGCCGCCATGTGGCTGCTGCCGATCCTGTGGGACCAGCTCACCGAGCAGAGCGAGGTCACCACCACGGTCACCGTGGTCTTCGTGATGGCGGTCATCGTCAGCGCCTCCATCGGCCAGGCGTTCACCACCCACCTGGGGAACAAGCTCCGCCGCCACATCACCTGGTCCCCGGCCCGCGCCCTCGACGCCACCGGCGGCGCGCTGGTCAACGTGGTCGCCATGCTGCTCGTGGCCTGGCTGATCGGCTCGGCGCTGGCCGGCACGTCCCTGCCCACCCTGGGCAAGGAGGTGCGCGGCTCCAAGGTGCTCCAGGGCGTCTCCCGGGTGATGCCCGATCAGGTGAGCGTCTGGTTCGCCGACTTCAGCTCCACCCTCGCCCGCAGCGGCTTCCCCCAGGTCTTCAGCCCCTTCGCCAACGAGCCCATCACCGAGGTCCTCCCGCCGGACCCGGCGCTCGCCGGCAGCCCCGTCGCGACCCTCGCGCAGCGCTCCATCGTCAAGGTCGTCGGCACGGCCCCGAGCTGCGGCAAGGTCCTGGAGGGCACCGGCTTCGTCTTCTCCGACCGCCGCGTGATGACCAACGCGCACGTGGTCGGCGGCGTCGACGAGCCCACCGTGCAGATCGGCGGCGAAGGCCGCCTCTACGACGCCAAGGTCGTCCTCTACGACTGGCGCCGCGACATCGCCGTCCTCGACGTGCCGGACCTCCAGGCCACCCCGCTGCGCTTCACCGAGCAGGAGGCGCACAGCGGCGACGACGCCATCGTCGCCGGCTTCCCCGAGAACGGCTCGTACGACGTCCGCTCGGCCCGCGTCCGCGGCCGGATCAGCGCCGACGGCCCCGACATCTACCACCGGGGCGAGGTGCGCAGGGAGGTCTACTCGCTGTACACGACGGTCCGCCAGGGCAACTCCGGCGGCCCGCTGCTCACCGAGGAAGGCACGGTCTCGGGCGTGATCTTCGCCCGCTCCCGCGACGACGCCAACACGGGGTACGCGCTGACGGTCGAGGAGATCCGCGAGGACATCGAGCTCGGCCGTACCGCGAACCAGCAGGTCGACACCGACGGCTGCGCCCTCTGACCCGAGGCGGGGTCAGGAGGTGTCGCGTGGGTGGCGGAGCCGGGCCGAGACCCAGCGGGCCCGCCGCCTGAGGATGCGTGAGATCCCGACCTGCCCGCCGGGAGCGCGGCCCTGGTCCGGCGGGCCTCCCCGCTCGCGGGAGCCCGGCCCGGAGGCGGAGCGGCGGTCGCGTGCCGTGTCACCGTAGTCGTGCGTCCAGCCCATACCCGGACGTCTGCCCGGGGTCCGGGCCCGGTAACCGTTCCGGGGCCCGCCAATCGGAGTATGCGCGGGGCACATGGCCGTTCGACGCAAACCCGTGCGGGCGCGGGCCCGTACGGGACTCAGCGGTCGGGCTCGGGGTCCTTCAGCCAGTTCACGAGCTCCGTCGTGAAGGCGACCGGATCCTCCTCGTGCGGGAAGTGCCCGAGGCCGTCGAAGAGCCGCCAGCGGTACGGGGCCTCGACGTACTCGCCCGATCCGGCCGCGCTGCGGGTCCGCATCACCGGGTCCAGCGAGCCGTGCAGGTGCAGCGTCGGCACCCGGACCGGCCGCTTCATGCGCCGGTTGAACTGGATGCCGTCGGGGCGGGCCAGCGAACGGACCAGCCAGCGGTACGGCTCGATCGAGCAGTGCGCCGTGGACGGGACGAGCATCGCCCGCCGGTAGACCTCGACCGCCTCCTCGTCGGCCGGGCGAGGGCCCGACCACTCCTGGATCAGACGGCCCACCAGCTCGGCGTCGTCGGCCACCAGCTGACGCTCCGGCAGCCACGGCCGCTGGAAGCCCCAGATGTGCGAGCCGGCCCGGGACTGGGCGAAGTCGGAGAGCATCGCCGAGCGCCAGCGGCGCGGGTGCGGCATCGAGGAGACCACGAGGCGGCGGACCAGCTTGGGCCGCATGACCGCGGCCGTCCAGGCCAGGTAGCCGCCCAGGTCGTGGCCGACGAGCGCGGCGTCCGGCTCGCCGAGCGAGCGGACCACGCCGGTGATGTCGAGGGCCAGGTTGGCGGGGTCGTAGCCCCGGGGGGTGCGGTCGCTGCCGCCGACCCCGCGCAGGTCCATCGCGACCGCCCGGAAGCCGGCCTCGGCGAGCGCCGGCAGCTGGTGGCGCCAGGTCCACCAGAACTGCGGGAAGCCGTGCAGCAGCAGCACCAGGGGGCCGTCGCCCATCTCGGCGATGTGGAAGCGGGCGCCGTTGGCCGCGACGTCACGGTGGGTCCACGGACCGTCGAGGCGTACGGGCCCGCCGCCGGGGGTGCTGCTCTCGGGGAGGGTCATACGGACGAGCGTGCCACAGACTGCGCCTTGGCCATCGTCACCTCGGCGGCCGGGACACCCTCCGGACGGGGGTGCGGCTTCACGTTCTGGAGCATCGCCGCGGTCTGCTTGGCCGAGGCGATGGACTTCTCCGGCGGCTTCACCTTCTTGAACTTGGAGACCGCGACGAGGCCGAGGAGGCCCGCGACGATCACGTTGAAGGCGAAGGACAGCAGGAAGCACCAGACGAGGTTCCAGCCGCCGTTGCCGTTGTGCCCGCCGGTCCAGGTGTTGATGGCGTACGCGAGCGCGAAGCTCAGCATCGGCAGCGAGAACAGCAGCACCACGGCGGCGGTGATGCCCGCGGCGCCGCCGATCGCGCCGCGCTTGACGTCCTGCCGGAGCTCGGCCTTGGCCAGGGCGATCTCGTCGTGCACCAGTGCGGACATCTCGGCGGTCGCCGAGGCGACCAGCTGGCCGAGGCTGCGCTCGGTTCCGTCGAACGGGTCGCTCATCGCTCTCCCTCTCCTCTTGTACGGTCCAGTCAGATCATGCCGGACGGTCGGCCCCGTCGCGCGGTGCCCCCGCCAGTCGGGCGCGCTCGCGATGCTCCGCGGCCTTCCGCTCCAGGATCTCCGCCATCCGGAGGTGGTACGCCTCGGTGCCCTCCTCGTACACGTCCGGGATGCCGTCCTGGTCGTCGTCGCGGTCCTCCTCGGTGACGAGGAGCTGGTACTTCCGGACGCGCAGCTTGAGCAGGAGGGTGGCGCACGCGGCGGCGATGAGCGAGCCCATGAGGACCGCGGCCTTCACCTCACCGGTGAGGGCCGCGTCCCCCTCGAAGGCGAGTTCGCCGATGAGGAGCGAGACGGTGAAGCCGATGCCGGCGAGGGTGGCGACGGCGAAGACGTCGGGCCAGGACAGCTGGGGGTTGAGCTCCGCCCTGGTGAAGCGGGCCGCGAGCCAGGTGCCGCCGAAGATGCCGACCGCCTTGCCGACGACCAGGCCGAGGACGATGCCGAGGGTGACGGGCTGGGTGAAGACGTCGCGGAGCGCCTCGCTGGACATGGTCACGCCGGCCGAGAAGAGCGCGAAGAGGGGGACGGCGAGACCGGCGGAGAGCGGCCGGACCAGATGCTCGATGTGCTCGCCGGGGGAGTGCTCCTCTCCCTCGCGGGTGGTGCAGCGCAGCATCAGGCCCATGGCGACGCCCGCGATGGTGGCGTGGACGCCGCTGTTGTACATCAGGGCCCAGACGACCAGGGCCAGCGGCACGTGCACGTACCAGCCGCGGACCTCCTTGCGGAGCAGGAACCAGAAGAGGGCGAGGCCGGCGAAGGCGCCGCCGAGGGCGGCGAAGTCCAGGTCGCTGGTGAAGAAGACCGCGATGATCAGGATCGCGAAGAGGTCGTCGACGACGGCGAGGGTGAGCAGGAAGGCGCGCAGGGCCGAGGGGAGCGAGGTGCCGATGACGGCGAGGACGGCGAGCGCGAAGGCGATGTCGGTGGCGGTGGGCACGGCCCAGCCGTCCATGGAGCCGCCGCCCACGGCGTTGACCAGGACGTAGACGAGGGCCGGGGTGGCCATGCCGCAGATCGCCGCGATGACGGGGAGGGCGGCGGCCTTGGGGTCGCGCAGCTCGCCGGCGACCAGTTCGCGCTTGAGCTCGATGCCGGCGACGAAGAAGAAGACCGCCAGGAGGCCGTCGGCGGCCCAGTGCGCGACCGACAGGTCGAGGCCGAGGGCGGCGGGGCCTATGTGGAAGCCGGAGACGGAGGCGTACGTGCCGGGGGAGGCGTTGGCCCAGACGAGCGCGGCGACGGCGGCGACGAGCAGCAGGACACCGCCGACCGTCTCGGTGCGCAGGGCATCGGTGAGGTAGCGGCGCTCCGGGAGGGAGAGCCGGCCGAGGAACTTGCGGTCGGTGGACACGGGGAGCCTCCGGTCGGGTGGGCAGCACACAGCACATGCCGACCAGACTTCCCGGCGCACCTAGGTCTTTCTGACGCGTTTCTGACGCGGTCCTTACTTTACCTAAGGAGCCCGAGGCGTGTCCGGCGAGGATCACTTTAGGGAGGTACAGGGCTTTCGTCGCGCCGGGGCGCGGACGCGCGAAGGCCCGCCCCGGGGGCCGGGGCGGGCCTTCACGTCCTGCCGGTGGCGGTGCTCAGTCCTCGCTGGACGCGGCCGGAAGCTGCGTCTGGATGAGCGACATCACGGAGGAGTCGGTCAGCGTGGTGACGTCGCCCAGCTCGCGGTTCTCCGCCACGTCGCGGAGCAGACGGCGCATGATCTTGCCCGAGCGGGTCTTCGGCAGCTCGGCCACGGGGAGGATCCGCTTCGGCTTCGCGATCGGGCCGAGGGTGGCGCCCACGTGGTTGCGCAGCTCGGCGACGAGGCCCTCGTCCTGGCTGGCCGTGCCCCGCAGGATCACGAAGGCGACGATCGCCTGGCCGGTCGTCTCGTCGGCGGCGCCGACGACGGCCGCCTCGGCCACCGACGGGTGGGAGACGAGCGCCGACTCGACCTCGGTGGTCGAGATGTTGTGGCCGGAGACGAGCATGACGTCGTCGACGCGGCCGAGCAGCCAGATGTCGCCGTCGTCGTCCTTCTTGGCGCCGTCGCCGGCGAAGTACTTGCCCTCGAAGCGGGACCAGTAGGTGTCGATGAAGCGCTGGTCGTCGCCCCAGATGGTGCGGAGCATCGACGGCCACGGCTCGGTGAGCACCAGGTAGCCGCCGCCGCCGTTCGGCACCTCGCGGGCCTCGTCGTCGACGACGGTGGCGGAGATGCCGGGGAGCGGACGCTGGGCGGAGCCCGGCTTGGTCTCGGTGACGCCGGGGAGCGGGCTGATCATCATCGCGCCCGTCTCGGTCTGCCACCAGGTGTCCACGATCGGGCAGCGGTCGGCGCCGATGTGCTTGCGGTACCAGACCCACGCCTCGGGGTTGATCGGCTCGCCGACCGAGCCCAGCACGCGGAGGCTGGTCAGGTCGAACTTGGCGGGGATGTCGTCGCCCCACTTCATGAACGTGCGGATCAGCGTCGGCGCCGTGTAGAGGATGGTCACGCCGTACTTCTGCACGATCTCGAAGACCCGGCCCTGGTGCGGGGTGTCCGGGGTGCCCTCGTACATGACCTGCGTGGCGCCGTTGGCCAGCGGGCCGTAGACGATGTACGAGTGGCCGGTGACCCAGCCGATGTCGGCCGTGCACCAGTAGACGTCGGTCTCCGGCTTGAGGTCGAAGACGGCGTGGTGGGTGTACGCGGCCTGGGTGAGGTAGCCGCCGGAGGTGTGCAGGATGCCCTTCGGCTTACCCGTCGTGCCCGAGGTGTACAGGATGAAGAGCGGCTGCTCGGCCGGGAACGCCTCGGGGGTGTGCTCGGCGGACTGGCGCTCGACGAGCTCGTGCCACCAGACGTCGCGGCCCTCGGTGAAGGCGGTGTCCTGGCCCGTGCGGCGGACCACCAGGACGTGCTCGACCGTCGGACACTTGGCGACGGCCTCGTCGATGGCGGGCTTCAGGGCGGACGGCTTGCCGCGGCGGTAGCCGCCGTCGGCGGTCACGACCACCTTGGCGTCGGCGTCCTGGATGCGGGAGGCCACGGCGTCGGCGGAGAAGCCGCCGAAGACGACCGAGTGGGCGGCGCCGACGCGGGCGCAGGCCAGCATCGTGATCGCGGCCTCGGGGATCATCGGCAGGTAGACGGCGACCCGGTCGCCCTTCCGGACACCCAGCTCGGTCAGGGCGTTGGCGGCCCTGGAGACCTCGTCCTTGAGCTCGGCGTAGGTGATCGCGCGGCTGTCGCCCGGCTCGCCCTCGAAGTGGATGGCGACCCGGTCGCCGTGGCCGGCCTCGACGTGCCGGTCGACGCAGTTGTACGCGACGTTGAGCTCGCCGTCGGCGAACCACTTCGCGAACGGCGGGTTCGACCAGTCGAGGGTCTCGGTCGGCTCCGTGGCCCAGGTCAGGCGCTTGGCCTGCTCGGCCCAGAAGCCCAGCCTGTCCGCCTCGGCCTGCTCGTACGCCTCCGCCGTCACGTTGGCGTGCGCGGCCAGCTCGGCGGGCGGCGCGAAGCGGCGCTCTTCCCGGAGCAGATTGGCCAGGCTCTCGTTGCTCACGACATCTCCCTTTCCCAGGGCGTCCTCTGTGCGTATGTGTCCCGCGTCATACCTCATCAGCCCGAGGCCCCGGGTGACAAGAGTCTCCGGGGAATTGGTTTAGACCTGTGAGTGTCTTGACGGACGGGGGCCCCTTCGTCCCGAGCGGAGGGAGAAGGGGCCACACAGTCTCACGGACGCGCGCCGGGAAAGGTTCAGGACGCGCGGGGAGGGGGGCGGGGCGCGGCCCAGGGCGGGCGGGGCCGCGCGCGGGGCCGGGCGGGCCCCGCGCCGGGTCGGGCCGCGGCTCCTGGCCTGGCCGGACCCCTGGGCGGGTCGGGCCGGGCCCCTGGGCGGGGCCGCGGCCGTCAGGACGCCCGGGCCGCCAGGACCGCGGGCGGGACGCTGTCGAAGACGTCGTCGTACCCGCGCACCTCGTCCCCGGAGAGCAGGTACGCCTGCGCCTCGCCCACGTGGAAGTACATCCCGTGCAGGGTGAGGCTGCCGTCGGCGAGCCGCCGCGCCACCGACTCGTACGCCCGCAGGTGCTCCAGCTGCTGGACGACGTTGGTGAGGCACAGCTGCTCCACCGCGTCCGCCGGCAGCCGTCCGGAGATCCGCGCCCAGGCGTGGCGGCGGCTCGCCATCCGCTCCAGGCTCGGCCGGCCGTGCCGCAGCCAGCGGCGCAGCGGGGTCGCCGGCTCGTCGGGACCGGCGCCGAGCAGGGCCTGCATGGCGCCGCAGCCGGAATGGCCGCAGACGGTGATCGACTGCACCCGCAGCACGTCCACCGCGTACTCGATCGCCGCCGCCACCGAGTCGTCCCCGCTCCCGTCCCCGGGCGGCGGCACCAGATTGCCGACGTTGCGCACGGTGAAGAGGTCGCCGGGCCCGCTGGACGTGATCATGCTGGTGACCACCCGGGAGTCGGCGCAGGTGAGGAAGAGCTGCGAGGGGGTCTGGCCCTCCCGCGCCAGCCGGGCCAGCTCGTCCCGGACCAGCGGTGCGGTGTTCCGCTGGAACTTGCCGATGCCGTGGGCCAGCTGATGACCCGTCGGGCGGGCCGGCTCCTCGGCCGCGGGGGCGGGCGGCGGCGCGGGCCGCTCGGCGCACTGGTGGTTGTGCCAGGGGGTCCAGGGACGGCAGCAGGCGTGGGGGGACGCCTCCTGCGCGGCGGCCGCGGGGCTCGTGGCCGGGGCGTCCGCGGAGCCGGTCCCCAGATCGGCGCCGGGAAGACGGGCGGCGGGGGAGCCGGTGATCCGGCCGCCGGTGGGGCCGGTCAGCGCGACCGTCCCGCCGTGCGCCAGATGGCCGGTGGACCAGTCGTTCAGCGTCTCGTACGCGGCATGGTCCATGAACGAGCCGTCCAGCTCCACGGTCACCTCCGAGCCTGCGGGGATCTGGTGCAGCGCGCGGCTCAGCCGCGGCACCGCGAGGAAGGTCAGCTGGCCGCGGACGCGCAGCAGCTGGCGCCCGTCGCGGTCCTCCCGGGTGATCCGGGTGCGGGCCAGCCGGTGCATCGCGACCGCGACCGCGACGGCGATGCCGAGGGCGACGCCCTCCAGGATGCCGACCAGGACGACCCCGGTCAGCGTCACCGCGTACACCACGATCTCGCGGTGACGGGTGACCGTACGGATGTGGGTGATGCTCACCATCTGGATGCCGACCACCATGACGAGGGCGGCGAGCGCGGCGAGCGGAATCAGGTCCAGCGCGGGCACGAGGAGCAGCGCGGCCACCACGATCCACAGGCCGTGCAGCATGGTGGAGGCGCGGCTGACCGCGCCCGCCGACACGTTGGCGACGCTGCGGACCGCGACCCCCGCGACCGGGAGGCCGCCGAGCGCCCCGGAGACCATGTTGGCCACGCCCTGGCCCGCCAGCTCGCGGTCGAGGTCGGAGCGCGGCACGCCCCGGCCTCGGTCCGGGCGGGCGGCGACGAGCTTGTCGACGGCGACGGCGGAGAGCAGCGACTGCACGCTGGTGACCAGGGTGATCGTCAGCACGCCGGCGGCGATCCCGAGGACCGGCCCGTCGGGCAGCCCCGGCAGCGCGTGGCTGCTCCAGGAGGGGAGGTCGACGCGGGGCACGGAGAGGCCGGCGGCCACCGCGAGCAGGGTCGCGCCGCCGACGGCGACCAGCGCGGCCGGCGCCTTGCGCGCCCAGCGGCCCGCGCGACCCGGCAGCCGGGGCCAGCAGAGCAGGACGGCGATGGTCAGCGCGCTGATGACGAGCGGGGCCGGCCGGACGTCCGTCACCCGGTCGGGGAGCCCGAGGACGTTGGCGACCGCGGAGCTCTGCGGGGTGGCGCCGAGGACGATGTGGAGCTGGGCCAGGGCGATGGTGGCGCCGATGCCGCCCAGCATGCCGTGCACGATCGCGGGCGAGACCGCGAGCGCCGAGCGGGCCACCTTCAGGGCGGACAGGGCGAGTTGGGCGAGTCCTGCGAGGACCGTGATGGCGCAGGTGGTGCGCCAGCCGTACCGCTGGATCAGCTCGGCGGTGACGACCGTGAGGCCGGCGGCGGGTCCGCTCACCTGGAGCGGTGAGCCGCCGAGACGGCCGGCGACCAGACCGCCGACGGCGGCGGCGACCAGTCCGGCCTGGAGCGGTGCTCCGGTGGCGAGGGCGATGCCGAGCGACAGCGGCAGCGCGATCAGGAAGACGGCGATCGACGCGGAGACGTCCGCGCCGGCGGGGCGGAAGCGGCGTCCGCCTCCGGGTGGGCTGTGGGGCCGCTGGACGCGCGGCCGGTTGGGCGTGCGGGCAGGGGTGCAGAGGGTCATCCGGTCTCCTCCGGGGCCGAACGGGTACCTCAACTCTGAGTAAACGAATCGTAATGGAGAGTAAAGTCTCCGGCATTATTTTCGGGGCAAACAGGGCAATGGTTCACCGGTTCCGGTGATTGGGAGGCGCATTGCCGCTTGTCGTTTCATCGCTCCGGCGGGTGCGGTGCGAGGTTGACGCCGCTCGTAGGTCGTAGCCCGTGTCCGTGCTCGGGGATGTCGGAGAAGAGAGGTGGGCGGATGTCAGCCGCCGCGCGAGGAAGTACGTTCCGGAGGAAGGCGCTGGCCGCCGGTGCCCTGGCCGTCGCCCTGATCGGCGGCCTCGCCGGCTGCTCGGATCCCGCCGGCCCGCCGGCCGGGGGCGCCACGGGTGCCGGTGCCGGTGCCGGTGCGGGTGCGGGTGGCGCCGGGAAGAAGGGTCCCGCCGCCGCGCCGGAGAACGCCGTCCGGCTGATCGGCGACGGCTCCACCGCGTACACCGGCGCCCAGCCGCACCAGCCGACGTGGAAGAAGCTGAAGCCCGGCGAGGCCCCGCCGCAGTTCGTCGTCTTCTCCTGGGACGGCGCCGGCGAGGACAGCCAGAAGCTCTTCTCCCACTTCCGGAACGTCGGCAAGAAGTACGGCGCGACCATGACGTACTTCCTCAGCGGCGTGTACCTCCTGCCGGAGGAGAAGCGGACGATGTACGACCCGCCGCAGCACTCCGCGGGCCGCTCCGACATCGGCTTCAACGACACCGAGGGCATCCGTGCCACCGTCCGCGAACTGCGCGGCGCGTGGCTGGAGGGCAACGAGATCGGCACCCACTTCAACGGGCACTTCTGCGGCGCCGAGGGCGGCGTCGGCACCTGGTCCGTGGAGGAGTGGAAGAGCGAGATCAAGCAGGCCAGGTCCTTCGTCAAGAACTGGAAGACCAACGCCGGCCTGCGCGCCGAGCAGCCGCTCCCATTCGACTACGACAAGGAGCTCGTCGGCGCCCGCACGCCCTGTCTGGAGGGCCGCGAGAACTTCGTGAAGGCCGCCTCCGAACTCGGCTTCCGCTACGACACCAGCGGCGTCAACGACCAGATCTGGCCGAAGAAGGACCAGGGCGTCTGGGACCTGTCCATGCACCTCGTCCCGGTCCCCGGCCGCGCCTTCCAGACCCTGTCCATGGACTACAACTTCATGGTCAACCAGTCGCCCGGCACGACCCAGGGCGACCCCGGCATGCACCGCTACTGGGGCGACCAGATGCGCGACGGCCTCGTCCAGGCGTTCGAGCGCTCCTACCGGGGCAACCGGGCGCCGGTCGTCATCGGCAACCACTTCGAGTCCTGGAACGGCGGCACCTACATGCGCGCCGTCGAGGAGACCATCGCCACGGTCTGCGTGCAGAAGGACGTCGAGTGCGTCTCCTTCCGCCAGCTCGCGGACTGGCTCGACGCCCAGGACCCGGCCGTCGTCGCCAAGATGCGCACCCTGAAGGTCGGCGAGGCCCCGGCCGGCGGCTGGTCCGCCTTCCTCGCCCCCCGGCCGGCCTCCCCGGCCGCCCCTGCCTCCCCGGCGACCCCGGCCGCTCCGGCCACCGCTCCGGCGGCACAGCCGGCCGCACGGAGCTGACGCGCCACCGCGCCCCGGGAACGGAGCGCGCCCCGGAAACGGAGCGGGACTCCCGGGGCGCGCGGGCGGGGTGCGGGAAGGCGGTACCGGGGCGGGCGGTCCGGGGCGGCGGGGGCCGTCAGCGGGCCGCCGCGGCGGCCGGTTCGCCGAGGACGAAGCCGGGGTCGACCTGCGCCGCCAGGTCGGCCCCGGTCTTGGCGTTGCCCCAGCTCTCCGCGTTGCGGAGGTGGAAGTGGACCATCTGGCTCGTGTAGCGCCGCCAGTCGCGGCGCGCGTACGAGTCGTCCGCCGCCTCCCGCAGGGCCCGCAGCGCACGGTGGTTCTCCGGCTCCAGCCGCTCGAAGCGCGGAGGTCGGCCCTTCTCCATCGCGCGGACCCAGTCCGAGTGGCCGACCGTGACGAGCAGGTCCTCGCCGACCTCCTGGCGCAGGAAGTCCAGGTCGTCCGGGCCCTGCACCTTGTTGCCGACGACCTTCAGCGCGACGCCGAAGTCCCGCGCGTACTCCTTGTACTGGCGGTACACCGACACGCCCTTGCGGGTCGGCTCGGCGACCAGGAAGGTCATGTCGAAGCGGGTGAACATGCCGGACGCGAACGAGTCCGAGCCCGCCGTCATGTCGACGACCACGTACTCGTCGGCCCCGTCCACCAGATGGTTCAGGCACAGCTCCACCGCGCCGACCTTCGAGTGGTAGCAGGCCACGCCGAGGTCCGCCTCGGTGAACGGGCCGGTCGCCATCAGCCGCACCTCGCCGGGGTCCAGCCGGACCGGTCGCGCGCACGCCTCGTACACCGGGTTCTCCTCGCGGACCCGCAGCAGCCGCGAACCCTCCCCGGGCGGCGTCGTCTTGATCATCGTCTCGGCCGAGACGATCCGCGGATTGCTGCCGCGCAGGTACTCCTTGATGAGCGGCAGATGCGCCCCCATCGCGGGCAGCGCGGCCGCGTCCTCCTCGGAGAGACCGAGCGCGGCCCCCAGATGCTGGTTGATGTCCGCGTCGACGGCGACGACGGGGGACTCGGTGGCGGCGAGGTGGCGGACGAAGAGCGAGGACAGCGTCGTCTTGCCGCTGCCGCCCTTCCCGACGAAAGCGATCTTCATGTTCACCTAGCGTAGTGGCATGAACGCGCTTAGTGGTCGAGGTCTATGAAGAAGACCACTCCTTCGTGGGGCGGGCCCCGGGGGCGCGTAGCCTCCCTACCTATGAGTACGCACGCCTCTGACCCCTTGGCCGCCCTCGGCACCCTGCCGGGCGTCGCCGACGCGGTGGACTCCGTACGCAAGGCCGTCGACCGGGTCTACGGCCACCGCGTGATGCGCCGCCGCAGCAACGAGATCGCCCACGAGGCTGCGCTCCGCGGCGCCCGCGGCTCGGCCGCGCTGGCCGGCGCCGACTGGGCTCTGGAGGAGGTCCGCCGCCGGACCGACTTCAGCGCCGACCCCGAGGCCCGCACCGTCGGCGCCGCCCTCCGCCTGAGCGCCGAGGCGGGCGAACTGCTCTCCATCTGGCGCCAGTCGCCGCTCCGGGTGCTGGCCCGCCTGCACCTGGTCGCCGCCGGCGAGCACGAGGACTCGACGGGCCGCCCCCGCCAGGCCGGCGAGACCGTCACCGAGCCGCTGATCGAGGCCCCCCTGCCGAGCCCCGACGAGGTCGCCGCCCGCCTGGAGGGCCTCGCGGAGCTGGTCGTCGCGGACAGCGAGGCCCCGGCGCTCGTCGTCTCCGCCGTGGTCCACGGCGAACTGCTCGCCCTGCGCCCCTTCACCTCGCACAACGGTCTCGTCGCCCGGACCGCCGAGCGGATCGTGCTGGAGGGGAGCGGCCTCGACCCGAAGGGCATCTGCCCCGCCGAGGTCGGCCACGCGGAGCAGGGCCGGGCCGCCTACGCGGCCGCCTTCGAGGGGTACCTCACCGGCACCCCGGAGGGCGTCGGCGCGTGGATCGCGCACTGCGGGCGGGCGGTGGAACTCGGCGTCCGGGAGTCGACCGCGGTCTGCGAGGCGCTCCAGCGCGGCGCTGCCTGACACACCCCCGGACATGGGTTGCGGCGGTACCAAGGATCAGTACCGCCGCTGGCACGTCCACCCAGTTACCAAGCGTCCTCGATATGTGCCCATCAGGCGGGGTTGCTTTGCCCTTCGCCTGGTGCGGCTGGCCCGTAATCGACGGGTCGACGTCGCGTGGGTGCCAGGTTTTTGTGCGTCAGGTCCGTGGGGCCTTGATGCTCAACAGGTGATCCTCTCGGATGTCCCAGGTCTCGCGGGCCTGATTCCTTTCTACTCCTGTCCGCCGGTAAGCGAAAGTGGTGGCTCCGCTTCTTTGCGCTCTTTCCGGATCGCCCGAAACCGGGACAAGCGGTCAGTGCCCCGCGAGGGCGGTCGCGGAGGCCCGGTGACGCCGGCGGGTGGCGTACCAGACCAGCCCCGCGGTGGCCGCCGCCGCGCCCACGGCCGCCGCGGCCATGAGCGTCGGACGCGGCGGCATCCGGAACGCCGGCAGCCGCTGCTTGAGCCGCACCGGCCGGTCGAACACCAGCACCGGCCACTCCCGGGCCACCGCCTCGCGGCGCAACGTCCGGTCCGGGTTGACCGCGTACGGGTGCCCGACGGCCTCCAGCATGGGGATGTCGGTCGCCGAGTCGCTGTAGGCGTAGCAGCGGGAGAGGTCGTACCCCTCCGACTTCGCCAGCTCGCGGACGGCCTCGGCCTTGGTCGGGCCGTAGGCGTAGTACTCCACCTCACCGGTGAAGCACCCGTCCTCGCCGACCACCATCCGGGTGGCGACGACCCGGTCGGCCCCGAGCATCTCCCCGATCGGCTCGACCACCTCGGCACCGGAGGTGGACACGATCACGACGTCGCGGCCGGCGGCGTGGTGTTCCTCGATGAGGGAGGCGGCCTCGTCGTAGATGATCGGGTCGATCAGGTCGTGCAGGGTCTCGGCGACGAGTTCCCTGACCTGGGCCACGTTCCAGCCTTTGCAGAGCGCGGAAAGATATTCGCGCATCCGCTCCATCTGGTCGTGATCGGCCCCGCCGACCAGGAACACGAACTGGATGTAGGCCGTCCGCAGGGCGGCACGGCGGCTGATCAGTCCGCCCCGGTAGAAGGACTTGCTGAAGGTCAGCGTCGATGACTTCGCAATGACCGTCTTGTCCAGGTCAAAGAAGGCGGCTGTGCGCGGCAAGGAGTGGTTTTCCACAACGCTGAGCATAGGTGCCCGCCATTCGGCGTACGCTGGGGCGCGTGGGTTTGCCTGAGAAGGCTCTCGGGTACACCATGGAAGTCACGGATCGTTCGCGACCGTGCTAACCCGGTCCGGCTCCTCCCCCCCCGAGTCGGCCGGAAAGACGACCCCCGCTCTCCCCCCCGGCGGGGGTCGTCGCATGTCCGGAGCCGTTTTCACGCGCTGAGCCATCGCTCGCTCCCCTCTCTCGTGTCGCCGTACATCCGGCCGCCCCCGGCCCGGCGATCTCTCGCTTCGTCACTCAGAGTAGCCGGTGGACTGCGTTCCGGGCAGCCCTCGGGCGGGTGGTCGAGATATTCACAGGCGGTGGATTGTCCACAGTTTTTCGGTGGGCTCCGCACGATTTCCCCGGCGGCCTCACGGTGATTCCCGGCGCGAAGTTCGCGGCCGGCAAGGAATCACGAGAGGGGTGTGCGCGATGCAGGAGCCGACGGCTTCCCGCACGGGCGGAGCGGAGCACGGGGACCCGGCGCGGGACGGGGAAGGGGTGCGCGGGCCCGGCCCGCTGATCGTCACCGAGGACGTCGTCCTCCTCGACGACCTGCTGCGCCTGTGCGCCGCGGCCGGCGTCGAGCCCGAGGTCCATCACCGGGTGCCCGAGCGGCGGGCGAGCTGGACCGACCCTCCGCTCGTCCTGGTCGGCGAGGACGCGGCGGCCCGCTGCCGGGGCGCCACCCGCCGGCCCGGAGTGGTCCTCGTCGGGCGCGCCCAGGACGATCCTGCGGTGTGGCGGCTCGCCGTCGAGGTCGGCGCCGACAGCGTCCTGCGCCTGCCGGGGGCCGAGTCCGTGCTCGTCGACCGGATCGCGGACGCCGCCGAGGGCGTCGGCCGGACCGCGCTGACCGTCGGCGTCGTCGGCGGGCGGGGCGGGGCCGGGGCCTCCACCCTCGCCTGCGGGCTCGCGCTCGCCGCCGCACGCGCCGGCCGGCGGACCCTGCTCGTCGACGGCGACCCGCTGGGCGGAGGGCTCGACGTGCTGCTCGGCGCCGAGCGGGAGGCGGGCCGGCGCTGGGGCGACTTCGCGGCCTCCAAGGGGCGCCTGGCCGGCGGGGCGCTGGAGGCGTCGCTGCCCGCCGCCCGGGGCGTGCGGGTGCTCAGCTGGGGCCGGGAGCCCACCGGTGCCGTGCCGCCCGAGGCGGTCCGCTCCGTGCTCGCCGCGGCCCGCCGCCGGGGCGGGGTCGTCGTGGTCGACCTGCCGCGCGCCGTCGACGAGGCCGGGGCCGAGGCCCTCGCCCAGCTCGACCTCGGCCTCCTCGTCGTCCCCGGAGAACTGCGGGCGGTCGCGGCCGCCCACCGGATCACCGCCACCCTCTCCCTGCTCGTGCGCGACCTGCGGGCCGTGGTCCGGGGGCCGTACGCGGCGGGGCTCGACGAGCGCTGGGTCGCCGACGCGCTGCGGCTGCCGCTCGCCGGCGAACTCCCCTACGACCCCGGCATCGTGACCGACCAGGACGCGGGCGCCCCACCGGGCGCCCAGCCCCGGGGACCGCTCGGCCGCTTCTGCGCCGCCTTCTGGGAGCGCGCGCTGCCCGCCGGAGGTGCGGCATGACGGGGACGGGCACGACGGAGACCGGGACGACGGCGGTCCCGGTCGGGCGGCCGGGCGGCGCCGGACTCCTCGACGCCGTGCGGCAGCGGCTCGCGGCGAGCGGCGCCGAGCCGACCCCGGCCCGGGTGGCGGCCGCCCTGCGCGCCCAGGGGCGGCTGCTCGGGGACGCCGAGGTGCTGGGCGCCGCGGAGGAACTGCGCTGCGAACTGACCGGCGCCGGACCGCTGGAGGCCCTGCTGGCCGACCCCGACGTGACCGACGTCCTCGTCTCCGCGCCCGACCGGGTGTGGGTCGACCGGGGCGCCGGCCTGGAGCGGGCGCCCGTCGTCTTCCCCGACGCCGCCGCCGTCCGCAGGCTCGCCCAGCGCCTCGCCGCGGTGGCCGGGCGCCGCCTCGACGACGCCCGGCCCTGGGTGGACGCGCGGCTGCCCGACGGCACCCGCATGCACGCGGTCCTCCCGCCGGTCGCCGTCGGCTCCACCTGCCTCTCGCTGCGGGTGATGCGCCCCCGGGCCTTCACCCTGGACGAGCTGACCGCGGCCGGGACCGTGCCGCCGGACGGCGACCGGGTCCTGCGCGCGCTGATCGAGGCCCGGGTGTCGTACCTGGTCAGCGGCGGCACCGGCACGGGCAAGACGACCCTCCTCGCGGCCCTGCTCGGCCTCGTCGGGGAGCGGGAGCGGATCGTCCTCGCCGAGGACTCGGCCGAGCTGCGCCCCGACCACCCCCATGTGGTCCGCCTGGAGGCCCGGCCGCCGAACCAGGAGGGCGCCGGGCTGGTCACCCTCCGGGACCTGGTCCGCCAGGCCCTGCGGATGCGGCCCGACCGGCTCGTGGTCGGCGAGGTCCGCGGCGGCGAGGCCGTCGATCTCCTGGCGGCCCTGAACACCGGCCACGAAGGCGGCTCGGGGACTCTTCACGCCAACACCGCCGCCGACGTCCCCGCCCGGCTCGAAGCGCTCGGCACGGCCGCGGGGCTCGACCGGGCCGCCCTGCACAGCCAGCTGGGCGCCGGGCTGTCCGCCGTGGTGCACCTGGTGAGGGACCGCGGCGGACGGCGCCGGATCGCCGAGGTCCATGTGCTGGAGCGGGACCGGGCCGGCCTGGTGCGGACGGTGCCCGCGCTCCGCTGGGGCCCGGACGGGTTCGAGCGGGAGCGGGGCTGGCCCCGGCTGCGCGCGCTCGTGGGCGGTGCCCCGTGACGGCCGAGCGGTTCTCCGCGCTCTGCGTGGCCGCGAGCTGTCTGCTCGCCCTCCGGCGGGCGACCGGCACCCGCCGGGCGTCCCGCAGGGCGGCGGCCCTGCTCCGCGGGCCTGGCGCGGCGCCCGGGAGCGGCGGACCCGGCCGGGAGACGGCGGCGCGCTGGTGGGCGGCGGCCCGGGGGCGGCCCGAGTGGCTGTGCCTGCCCGCCGCCGGGCTGATCGCGCTGCTCGGGGAGTCGCCGCTGCCGCTGGTGGCCGGTGCCCTGGCCGTGCCTCTGGCGCGGGGCCGGCTGGGGGCGGCCCGCCGGCGCAAGGAGCGCGAGGCGCTGGCCGGGCGGGTGGTGGCGCTGTGCGAGACCGCGGGCGGGGAGCTGAGAGCCGGCCGGCAGCCGGGCCCGGCCCTCGCCTACGCGGCCCGCCGCACCGGTGCCCTCGGCCCGGAGGAGGCGCGGGTGCTCGCCGCGGTCGGCTTCGGCGGCGACGTGCCGGAGGCCCTGCGGACGGCGGCCCGCCGGGAGGGCGCCGAGGGGCTCGCGGGCCTGGCGGCCTGCTGGCAGGTGGCCGTCGACGGCGGGGCGGGGCTCGCGGCCGGGCTCGACCGGCTGGAGGCGGCCCTGCGCGAGCGGCACGAGCGCCGCGAAGGACTGCGGGCCGAACTGGCCGGGGCCTGGGCCACGGTGGCCGTGCTCGCCGCCCTGCCGGTGGCCGGGATCGGCATGGGCGCGGCCATGGGCGCTGAGCCGCTGCGGGTCCTGCTCCACACGCCCGCCGGCGTGGCCTGCCTCCTCCTGGGGTGCGGGCTGGAGGCGGTCGGCCTGTGGTGGGCCGCGCGGATCGTGCGGGGAGGCGGCGGCGATGCGGAGTGAACTGACGGAATCGGCCCCGCTGGTGTTCCTGGCCTGCTGGCTGCTCGGCCGGGCCTGGCTCCGGCTGGCGCGGGCCCGGCGGGAGCGGGACACCCGCCGACGGCTCGGCGTCCTGGCGGCGCCCGGCCGGGACGGCGGCACGGGGCGGCTCGGGCGGTTCGGGCGGCTCGGCGGGCGTCCCGCCGGGCGAGGGGCCTGGGACCGTGCGGCGGCCGGACTGCGGGAGGTGCCGGGGCCGGTGCGGGGCGCGGTCGTCGGGGGCGTGCTCGGCGCGGGGATGTTCCTCGGGTGGCCGGCGGCGCTCGCGGCGGGCGCGGGCGGTGTCCTCGCCGCCCGGTGGTGGCTGCGGCGGGCCGGAGCCGCCCGGGCGCCGGCCGTGGACCGCGAGGCGGTGCGGCAGCTGCCGGAGGCGGCCGATCTGCTGGCGGCCTGCGCCTCGGCCGGGGCCGGGCCGGGGGAGGCTGCGGAGGCCGTGGGGCGGTCGCTGGGCGGACCGCTCGGCGAGCGGCTGCTGCGGACCGCCGCCGAACTGCGGCTCGGCGGCGAACCGGCCGAGGTGTGGGGGAGGTTCGGCGCGATACCGGGCGCAGAGGGGCTCGCCCGCTGCATGGAGCGGGCCGGCGCCTCAGGGGCGCCCGCCGCGGACGCCGTGGCCCGGCACGCGGCCGGGCTGCGGGCGGCGAGCGCCCGCACCGCCGCCGCCCGGGCCCGCCGGGCCCAGGTGCTGATCAGCGCTCCCGTGGGGCTCTGCTTCCTGCCCGCGTTCCTCGCGGTCGGGGTGGCCCCGGTGGTGATCGGCCTGGCGTCGGGCCTGCTCGGCCGCTGAGCGCGGGCGGGGCAGGTCCGGACGGGACAGGGCGTGACAGGACGGGACAGGCCAGGAGGACACGTGCGAGGAACGGAAGGGAAGACGGAGATGGGAACGACGTACAGGTGGGCGCGGAAGGCGCTGGGGGCGTTCTGGGCGACCCGGCGGAAGGCGCTGCGGACCGACACCGGGATGAGCACCGTCGAGTACGCGCTCGGCCTGCTCACCGCGGCCGGCGTCGCGGTGATGTTCTACAAGGTCATGACGGGCGCGAGCGTCTCGGGCGCCCTGGAGTCGATGGTCACGAAGGCCCTCGATGGGCCGTTCTGAGGCAGGCCGGAACCGGGCCCGCCTCCGGGCCCGGGGCGCGCCCGGAGGACCGGGTGACCGGGGCTCCGTGACCGTGGAGGCGGCGATCGTGCTGCCGGTGCTCGTGCTCTTCGCGATGGCGCTGCTCTGGGCGCTGGCCGCGTCCGCCGCGCAGATCCGCTGCGTGGACGCGGCCAGGGCCGGGGCCCGGGCGGCGGCCCGCTCGGAGCCCCCGGAGGCCGTGGCGGCCGCCGCCCGCGCCGCCGCGCCCGAGGGCGCCCGGGTGGAGGTCGTACGGGAGGGAGAGCTGTGGCGGGTGACGGTGCGGGCGGCCGCGCCGGGACCGGCCGGCCTGGGCGTGACCCTGCGGGCCGGGGCCGCGGCGCTCGCCGAGGACGCGGTCGGGGGAGGTGGCGCGGCATGAGGCGGGACACGGGGCGGGACACGGGGCGCCGGGCCGGCGCCCTGGTGGGGCGGCCCGGGGTGCGGTGCGGGGGCGGTGACCGGGGGGTCGCGACCGTGTGGACGGCCATCGCGGCCTGCGCGCTCTGCGTGGTCTTCGGGGCGGTGCTGGCGCTGGGGCAGGCGGTGGCGGTGCGGCACCGGGCGGGCGGAGCCGCCGACCTCGCGGCCCTCGCCGCCGCCGACCGGGCCCTGTGGGGCGCGGTGGAGGCGTGCGCGGCGGCCGCCCGGGTCGCCGCCGCCCAGGGGGCCGAGGTGGTGCGGTGCGCGGTGACCGGCGCGGAGGCGGAGGTGACGGCGAGGGTGACCGTCGGGGCCTGGGCCCCGACGGTCAGAGCCCGGGCGGGACCCGGCCCGGCGGCGCCTCCTCCGGCGGTGCCTGGCCGGGCGGGACCCGACCCGGCGGGACCTGGCCCGGCGATTCCTCTGCCGTCGGTTCCTCCTCCGGCGATGCCTCTGCCGTCAGTTCCTCCAGCGCTTCCTCCCCCGGCGCTTCCTCCTCCGGCGATGCCTCCCCCGGCGCTTCCTCCTCCGGCAGTGGGGGCGTCGCAGGTGGTTCGGTCCGGGGAGGGGGTGGGCGGAGGAGTTCGGTGAGGAGGCGGACGGCGCCTCGTTTGTGGAGGGGGTCGTTGCCGTTGCCGCACTTGGGGGACTGGATGCAGGAGGGGCAGCCTGCCTCGCACTCGCAGGAGGCGATCGCCTCGCGGGTGGCGGTGAGCCAGGCCCGGGCGGTGTGGAAGGCGCGCTCGGCGAACCCGGCGCCGCCCGGATGCCCGTCGTACACGAAGACGGTCGGCAGCAGGGTGTCCGGGTGGAGCGGGACGGATACGCCGCCGATGTCCCAGCGGTCGCAGGTGGCGAAGAGCGGCAGCATGCCGATGGAGGCGTGCTCGGCGGCGTGCAGGGCGCCGCCGAGGATCTCCGGGGTGATCCGGGCGGCGTCGAGCTGGTCCTCGGTGACCGTCCACCACACGGCCCGGGTGCGCAGGGTGCGGGGCGGCAGGTCGAGCTTGGTCTCGCCCAGCACCTCGCCCGTGATGAGCCGGCGGCGCAGGAAGGAGACGACCTGGTTGGTGACCTCGACGGAGCCGTAGCAGAGGCGGCCCGAGCCCCAGGGGATCTCGGTGTCGGTCTCCAGGACGCGGATGGAGGTGGTGTCGCGGGCGACGGTCGAGTACGGCGGGACGGCCTCCTCGACGAGGGCGACGGAGTCCTCCAGGTCCAGCTTCCTGACCAGGTAGGTGCGGCCCTGGTGGAGGTGGACGGCGCCCTCGTGGACGGCGGTGTGGGAGGCGGCCTCGTCGACCGTGCCGAGGAGCCGGCCGGTGCCCTCCTCGACGATCCGGACCGGGCTGCCGCCGCCGCCCCGGATGTCGGCGAGGTCGGCGGCCCGCTCGCGGCGGGTCCAGTACCAGCCGCCGGCGCGGCGGCGCAGCAGCGCGGCCGCCTCCAGCTGGGGCATGAGGCCGGGCGCGGCGGGGCCGAAGAGGGCCAGGTCGGCCTCGGTGAGCGGGAGCTCGGACGCGGCGGCGCACAGATGGGGGGCGAGGACGTACGGGTTGTCGGGGTCCAGGACGGTCGACTCGACCGGCTGGTCGAAGATCGCCTCGGGGTGGTGGACGAGGAAGGTGTCCAGCGGGTCGTCGCGGGCGATCAGGACGGCGAGGGCGCCCTCGCCGGAGCGGCCCGCCCGGCCGGCCTGCTGCCACAGGGAGGCCCGGGTGCCGGGGTAGCCGGCGATGAGGACGGCGTCGAGGCCGGAGACGTCCACGCCCAGCTCCAGGGCGGTGGTGGCGGCGAGGCCGAGGAGCTCCCCGGAGTGCAGGGCCCGCTCCAGGGCGCGCCGCTCCTCGGGCAGGTAGCCGCCCCGGTAGGCGGCGACCCGCCGGGCGAGCGCCCGGTCGGTCTCGGCGAGCCGTTCCTGGGCGATCACCGAGATCAGTTCGGCGCCGCGCCGGGAGCGGACGAAGGCGACCGAACGGACGCCCTGCCGGGTGAGGTCGGTGAGCAGGTCGGCGGTCTCTGCGGTGGCGGTGCGGCGGACCGGGGCGCCGCGCTCGCCCTGGAGCTCGGTGAGGGGCGGCTCCCAGAGGGCGAAGACGAGCTCGCCGCGCGGGGAGGCGTCGTCGGAGACCTCGGTGACGGGCAGGCCGGTGAGCCGGCCGGCGGCGCGGGCCGGGTCGGCGGAGGTGGCGGAGGCGAGGAGGAAGACCGGCTCGGAGCCGTACCGGGCGCAGATCCGGCGCAGCCGGCGCAGGACCTGGGCCACGTGGGAGCCGAAGACGCCCCGGTAGGTGTGGCACTCGTCGATGACGACGTAGCGCAGGGAGCGCAGGAAGGAGGACCACCGGGGGTGGGAGGGCAGGATGCCCCGGTGCAGCATGTCGGGGTTGGTGAGGACGTAGTTCGCGTACTGGCGGACCCACTCGCGCTCCTCGACCGGGGTGTCGCCGTCGTAGACGGCGGGCCGGATCCGGTTGCCGAGCGGGGCGGCGAGCTCGCGGACGGCCCGGCGCTGGTCGGCGGCGAGGGCCTTGGTGGGGGAGAGGTACAGGGCGGTCGCGCCGCGCCCGTTCGCGGCCTCCGCGCCGTCGAGGAGGGCGGAGAGGACGGGGGCGAGGTAGGCGAGCGACTTGCCCGAGGCGGTTCCTGTGGCGATCACCACGGATTCGCCGTCGAGGGCGTGCTCGGCCGCCTCGGCCTGGTGGGCCCAGGGGTGCTCGATGCCGGCGTCCTGGACCGCGGCGATCACCTCGGAACGGATGCGGTCCGGCCAGACGGCATGGCGGCCCGTCCGGGCGGGCATGTGCTCCATATGAGTGATGCGCGCGGCCCGGCTCTCGCCGGAGGCGAGCCGTTCGAGGACCCGGTGCGGGGAAGGGCGGCTGCCCGTGTCTCCGGCGGGTCGAGCGGTGCGCTGATTCTTGGCCATCGGCACCGAGTGTGTCACCGGCGTGACGGACAATGCTTCCAAGGCGTCGTGCATGGCTGCTGGTAAGTGATTGAATGCCATCGCGGCTGGCGATTCGTTCTCCGACTCCGTCCGGGAGATCCGAGGGGGCGAACGCCCGATAGCAAGGTGCTGGAGGATCCGTGGACCTGTCCCTGTCGACTCGCACTGTGCCCGGAGCTGGCGGCGACCGTACGGTCGTCGAGGTCGGTGGCGAGATTGATGTTTATACCGCGCCCAAGCTGCGCGAGCAGTTGGTCGAGTTGGTGAACGACGGCAGTTACCACCTGGTCGTCGACATGGAGGGAGTGGACTTCCTCGACTCCACCGGCCTCGGCGTGCTCGTGGGCGGCCTGAAGCGCGTGCGCGCCCACGAGGGCTCGCTGCGCCTGGTCTGCAACCAGGAGCGCATTCTCAAGATCTTCCGGATCACGGGCCTCACCAAGGTCTTCCCGATCCACACGTCGGTCGACGAGGCCGTCAACGCGGTCGACTGACCGGGGGGATCCCATGGCCACCGTTGAACTCCGCTTCAGCGCCCAGCCCGAGCACGTCCGTACGGCCCGCCTGGTGGCGGCCGCGGTCGCCCGCCGGGCCGGGGTGGACGAGGCGGTCCTCGACGAGGTGCGGCTCGCCGTCGGCGAGGCGTGTTCCCGTGCGGTCGGGCTGCACCGCAGCAACGGCGTCACCACGCCCATCCGGGTCGTGCTGACCGAGGAGGAGAAGACGTTCTCCATCGAGGTCGGTGACGAGGTGCCCGGTGCGGGTGCGGCCGCCGGTGTTCCCGGCGCGCGGGCCGAGGCCCCCGCGGAGGACGGCGACGCCGACGGCGAGGACGAGATGGGTCTCGCGGTGATCCGCGGGCTCGTCGACGACGTCGAGGTGACCGCCGGCGAGGACGGCGGCACCATCCGGATGAGCTGGCCCACCGCCCCCGCGGAGGCGGACGCGGACGTCCTGTCCTGACCCGCGCCCCCGCGACGGACCCATGAGGGAAGAGGCCCTGCCGCACGGCAGGGCCTCTTCCCTTTGCGCGTACCCCCTCGGGGCAATCGATGGATTCCGGCGGGGTGGAGCCTGCGGAAGCCGGTTTGTCCTGCTTCGGATGCCTATGATCCGTGCCCATGCACCCGCAACCGGAACTGGCCCAGGCCCCCGCCGCCCTCGCCGCGGCGGTGCTCACCAGCGGGAACCGGACGATCGTCGCCGTCGTCGCCGGTGTCGCCCTCGCCGCACTGGTCACCGCGCGGCTCTTCGGCCGCCAGGTGCTCAAGGCCGACGAGGGCACCCCGGCGATGCGACGGATCGCCGCCGCCGTGCAGGAGGGCGCCAACGCCTACCTCGCCCGCCAGCTGCGCACCATCGGCCTGTTCGCCGTCGTCGTCTTCCTCCTCCTCATGGCGCTGCCCGCCGACTCCTGGTCGCAGCGGGCCGGCCGTTCGCTGTTCTTCCTGGTCGGCGCCCTGTTCTCGGCGGCCACCGGATACGTCGGGATGCGGCTCGCGGTCCGGGCCAACGTCCGGGTCGCGGCGGCCGCGAGGGAGGCCGCGCCGACCCCCGGCGCACCCGGCCGCGACCCCGCCGAGGCCGCCCACAGGGCCATGCGGATCGCCTTCCGGACCGGGGGGGTCGTCGGCATGTCCACGGTCGGCCTGGGGCTGCTCGGCGCCGCCTGCGTCGTCCTCGTCTACGCCGCCGACGCGCCCAAGGTCCTGGAGGGCTTCGGCCTGGGCGCCGCCCTCATCGCCATGTTCATGCGGGTCGGCGGCGGCATCTTCACCAAGGCCGCCGACGTCGGCGCCGACCTGGTCGGCAAGGTCGAGCAGGGCATCCCCGAGGACGACCCGCGCAACGCCGCCACCATCGCCGACAACGTGGGCGACAACGTCGGGGACTGCGCCGGCATGGCCGCCGACCTCTTCGAGTCGTACGCCGTCACCCTGGTCGCCGCCCTCATCCTCGGCAAGGCGGCCTTCGGCGACCACGGCCTGGTCTTCCCGCTGATCGTGCCCGCGATCGGCGTCCTGACCGCCGTGATCGGCATCCTCGCCGTCGCGCCCCGGCGCTCCGACCGCGGCGGGATGCGCGCCGTCGACCGCGGCTTCTTCGTCTCCGCGGTCGTCTCGCTGGCCCTCGTCGCGGTCGCCGCCCTGGTCTACCTGCCGTCGTCCTACGCCGGGCTCGCCGGTGTCACCGAACCGGGGCTGACCGGCCACGACGGCGACCCGCGGGTCCTCGCGCTGGTCGCCGTCGCCATCGGGATCCTGCTCGCCGCGCTCATCCAGCGGCTCACCGGCTACTTCACCGAGACCGGCCGGCGGCCGGTCCAGGACATCGGCCGCTCCGCGCTCACCGGCCCCGCCACCGTCGTCCTCGCCGGCGTCGCCATCGGCCTGGAGTCCGCCGTCTACGCGGCGCTGCTCATCGCCCTCTCCGTCTACGGGGCCTTCCTCCTCGGCGGCGCCTCCGTGATGCTGGCGCTGTTCGCGGTCGCACTCGCGGGGACGGGGCTGCTCACCACGGTCGGCGTGATCGTCGCCATGGACACCTTCGGCCCGGTCGCCGACAACGCGCAGGGCATCGCCGAGATGTCCGGGGACGTCCAGGGTGCCGGCGCGCAGGTCCTCACCGAGCTGGACGCCGTCGGCAACACCACCAAGGCGATCACCAAGGGCATCGCGATCGCGACCGCCGTCCTCGCCGCCGCGGCGCTCTTCGGCTCGTACCGGGACGCCATCGCCACCTCGGTCGCCGAGGTCGGCGCGAAGGCCGGCGAGCTGACCCTCTCCATGGACATCTCCCAGCCCAACAACCTCGTCGGGCTGATCCTCGGATCCGCCGTCGTCTTCCTCTTCTCCGGACTGGCCGTCAGCGCGGTCTCCCGGTCGGCCGGTTCGGTGGTGTACGAGGTGCGGCGGCAGTTCCGCGAGCATCCCGGGATCATGGACGGCACCGAGACCCCCGAGTACGGGCGGGTCGTCGACATCTGCACCAAGGACGCGCTGCGCGAACTCGCCACCCCCGGGCTGCTCGCCGTTCTCGCCCCGGTCGCCGTCGGGTTCGCGCTCGGCGTCGGCCCGCTCGGGGCGTACCTCGCCGGGGCGATCGGCACCGGCGCGCTGATGGCGGTCTTCCTCGCCAACTCCGGCGGCGCCTGGGACAACGCGAAGAAGCTGGTCGAGGACGGTCACCACGGCGGGAAGGGCAGTCCGGCGCACGAGGCGACGGTGATCGGCGACACCGTGGGCGATCCGTTCAAGGACACCGCGGGGCCGGCCATCAACCCGCTCCTGAAGGTGATGAACCTGGTGGCGCTGCTGATCGCCCCGGCGGTGGTGCGCTTCGGGTACGGGGAGGACGAGAACGCCTGGGCGCGGGCCGGGATCGCGGTCCTGGCGCTGCTCGTCGTGGCGGTCGCGGTGGGCGTCTCCCAACGGCGTCCGGTGGCCGTCGCCTGACGTGGCGTCCGTCTCACTTCCGGGGCGCGCGAGCCGCCCGGAGGCCCGGTGGCGCTTGGTTCAAACGGATTCAACACGGGAGGAATCCATCGTACGAAAGGTGGAAGTCACCCGTGCGGCGTGTATGTTCCGGGGCCGAGAGTCTTGGAAGGGACCGATCCGGTGAACAAGAAGCTTGCGGCAGCGCTGTCCGGCGGTGCGGTACTGGTGCTCGTGCTGTCCGGCTGCAGCGACGACGAGGGCGACAAGGTCAACGACTGGGCCAAGTCGTTCTGCGACCAGGCGAAGCCGCAGATCCAGAAGCGGGCCGACGCCCACCAGATCATCATCTCGACCGCGGCGGACAGCCGTCCGGCGGAGATCCAGGCCGCGGACTCCAAGGCGTTCAAGGACATCGCGGACGCCGACCGGGCGCTGGCCAAGGCCGTGGAGAGCTCCGGCGTCCCGCCGGTCGAGAACGGCGAGAAGATCCAGAAGGACGTCGTCGCGGAGCTCAACGCGACCGCCGTCGCCTACGACGGGCTGAAGAAGCAGGTCGACGCGCTCGACCCGACGAACCAGCAGAAGTTCGCCGAGGGGCTGAAGGACGTCGCCGACGGCCTCACCAAGATCGAGAAGATGGACCAGAACGCGCTGGCCAACCTGGAGGACGGCGAGCTCGGCCAGGCCATGGCCAAGCAGCCGGGCTGCCAGAAGCCGACCCCGTCGGTGCCGAAGTCGCCGTCCGGCTCCGCCTCCCCGAAGGCGGGCGCCACGGCGACGCCGACCGCCTCCGCGTCCCCGAAGCCCAAGGCTTCGGCCTCCGCGGAGTAACACCCCGGCGCCTCGCCCCCGTCCGCGCCGATACGGCCGCCCGCCGCGGCGGCCGCATCGGCGCGCCGCCGTGCCGCGAGGCACCCGGCCCACGGGTGTGCCGCCGTACGGGCGTGCCGCCGTACGGGCGTGCCGCCGTACGGGCGTGCCGCCGTACGGGCGTGCCGCCGTACGGGCGTGCCGCCGTACGGGCGTTCCGCCCCTGCCCGGCCCCGCGGACCGCACAGTGGCGGACCGTCAGCATCCGTACCGCTCGCCCCCGGAATCGCCCGCCCCAGCACCACTCGCCCCCGGACCGGCCACGTCCGGACCGGCCACGTCCGGACCGGTCACGTCCGGACCGTTCCGCTCGGACTGTCGGTGCTCGGGCTGTCGGGGGTGGCGGTCACAATGGGACGCGTGAGTACGACCAGCCTGACCACCAGCCTTCCGGTGCCCGCGCACGCCGCCCGACTGCGCGAGGCCCTGCTCGCCGCGGACTTCACCGCCGACGGTCTGCTCGACCTGCTCGGTGCCCCCGCCTACGCGGCGCTCGCCCGCAGCGAGACCGTGCCCGCCCTGCGGGCCACCCGCGGCGACTCCCCGCTGGAGACCCTCGTCCGGCTCTTCCTGCTCCAGCGGGACGTCGAGTCCGGCCGGGCCGCCGCCGCCCTCCCGCTCGACGAGGCCCTGGCCGACGGCTGGGTGGTCGAGGAGGCCGGCGCCGTGCGGGCGACCGTCGACGTCCGGCCGTACGGCGGCCCGGACGGCGAGGACTGGTTCATCGTCTCCGACCTGGGCTGTGCCGTCGGCGGCGCCGGCGGCATCGGCAGCAAGGAGGAGGGGGTCGTGCTCGGCGTCGGCGGCGCCTCCACCACGCTCGCCGGCATCACCGTCCGCACCCCGGTCGCCGCCGCGCTCGACCTCGGCACCGGCTCCGGCATCCAGGCCCTGCACGCCGCCCAGCACGCCACCCTGGTCACCGCCACCGACCTCAACCCGCGGGCGCTGGACTTCACCCGGCTCACGCTCGCCCTCTCCGGGGCCCGCGAGGCCGAACTCCTGGAGGGTTCGCTCTACGAGCCGGTCGACGGCGACACGTACGACCTGATCGTCTCCAACCCGCCGTTCGTGATCTCCCCCGGCGCCGGCCTCACCTACCGGGACGGCGGGATGAGCGGCGACGACCTGTGCCGCACCCTCGTGCGGCAGGCCGGGGAGCGGCTGAACGACGGCGGGTACGCCCAGTTCCTCGCCAACTGGCAGCACGTCGACGGCGAGGAGTGGCAGGACCGGCTCCGCTCCTGGGTGCCGCGCGGCTGCGACGCCTGGATCGTCCAGCGCGAGGTGCAGGACGTCACGCAGTACACCGAGCTGTGGCTGCGCGACAGCGGCGACCACCGCGGCGACCCGGAGGCGTACCGGGCGGCGTACGACCGCTGGCTGGACGCCTTCGAGGCGAGCGGGACCCGGTCGATCGGCTTCGGCTGGATCACCCTGCGGCGCGACCCGGCGGTGGCGGCCGGGAAGGCCGAGCCGTCGATCGTGGTCGAGGAGTGGCCGCACCCCGTGGAGCAGCCGCTCGGCCCGGCCGTCCGCGCCCACTTCGAGCGCCAGGACTACCTCCGCACCCGCGACGACGCGGCCCTGCTCGCGGACAGCTTCACCCTCGCCCCCGAGGTCGTCCAGGAGCAGGTCGGGCTGCCCGGCGCGGAGGACCCCGAGCACGTCGTCCTCCGGCAGAACCGGGGCATGCGCCGCGCCACCCGGGTCGACCACGTGGGCGCCGGTTTCGCGGGCGTCTGCGACGGCACCCTCAGCGCAGGACGGATCCTCGACGCGATCGCCCAGCTCATGGGCGAGGACCCGGTGCTGCTGCGGGACCGCACCCCGCAGGCGATCCGGCTCCTCGTCGAGGAGGGCTTCCTCACCCCGGAGTCCCTGCTTCCGGCGGAGGAGAAGTAAGGAGGAGGGGGACGGAGTAGTGGGGCACTACCGGCCATCTTCGTGAAACCGGACGGCCCGGCCCGCGTCGTTCACCCGGAATTCGCGTCCCTGACGCCGGGAGGTGTCAGCCTCCCTTCCAGGACACCTCCGGGGGACACACACCGCGCGGGTACGGCGGCGGGACGGGAAGCGGGTACGGGCATGGAGAGCGGGCCGGCGATCTTCGCGGGAACGGCGTTCGCGCTGTTCGGAGGCGCGCTGCTGCTGTGGACCACGGTCCGCGTCCGGCAGGGCGAGCCCGTCGCGCTCGGCGTCGCCCCCCGGGCCGCCGCCGCCTTCGCGGGCCTCGCCGGGGCGGCCTTCCTCGTCCTCGGCGTCTGGTGCTTCGGCCGCCTCTGAGCCGCCGCCCGAGCCACTCGCTGAGACGCGCTCCACACCCGGTCGCCCCGCCGGTCCGCCGGTCCGGGCGGCAGGAAGGGCAGGAGTCGGGTTACCGTTCGAGTGGCCGTTGCGGGCTTTCGCCGTTTGACACGGGGGCGGGTTGTACCGTCACACTCCGCAGCGACGGGAGCGTCACCGTCCGTGGCGCTGCCGTGCGTGCCACGCCGTACAGGCCAGCCCCTGGCCCGCACGGGCCCGTACGGGCCTAGAGAGTGTCGACCGGAGAGAAGAGCGAAGTTGTCCCCGACCAGCGAGACCGCACACGGCGGCCGCCGACTCGTCATCGTCGAGTCGCCTGCCAAGGCGAAGACGATCAAGGGCTACCTCGGCCCCGGCTACGTCGTCGAGGCGAGCGTCGGGCACATCCGTGACCTCCCCAGTGGCGCCGCCGAGGTGCCGGAGAAGTACACCGGCGAGGTGCGCCGCCTCGGCGTCGACGTCGAGCACGACTTCCAGCCCATCTATGTCGTCAACGCCGACAAGAAGGCGCAGGTCAAGAAGCTCAAGGACCTGCTGGCGGAGTCCGACGAGCTCTTCCTCGCCACCGATGAGGACCGCGAGGGCGAGGCCATCGCGTGGCACCTCCAGGAAGTCCTCAAGCCCAAGGTCCCCGTCCACCGGATGGTCTTCCACGAGATCACCAAGGACGCGATCCAGCAGGCCGTGCGGAACCCGCGCGAGCTGAACAAGCGGATGGTCGACGCCCAGGAGACCCGCCGCATCCTCGACCGCCTCTACGGCTACGAGGTCTCGCCGGTCCTGTGGAAGAAGGTCATGCGCGGCCTCTCCGCCGGCCGCGTGCAGTCCGTCGCCACCCGGCTCGTCGTCGAGCGCGAGCGCGAGCGCATCGCCTTCCGCTCCGCCGAGTACTGGGACCTCACCGGCACCTTCTCCACCGGCCGCCCCGGCGACCCCAGCGACCCCTCGTCCCTCACCGCCCGCCTCGCCTCCGTCGACGGCAAGCGCGTGGCGCAGGGCCGTGACTTCGGCGCCGACGGACGGCTGAAGAGCGAGAGCGTGCTCCACCTCGACGAGGAGAAGGCCCGCGCGCTCGCCGCCTCCCTCGCCGACACCCGCTTCTCGGTCCGCTCGGTCGAGTCGAAGCCGTACCGCCGCTCCCCGTACGCGCCCTTCCGCACCACCACCCTCCAGCAGGAGGCCAGCCGCAAGCTCGGCTTCGGTGCCAAGGCGACCATGCAGGTGGCGCAGAAGCTGTACGAGAACGGCTTCATCACCTACATGCGTACGGACTCCACCGTGCTCTCCGACACCGCCGTCACCGCGGCCCGCGCCCAGGTGACGCAGCTGTACGGCGCCGACTACCTGCCGGAGAAGCCGCGCGTCTACGCCGGCAAGGTCAAGAACGCGCAGGAGGCGCACGAGGCGATCCGGCCTTCGGGTGATCGTTTCCGCACCCCGGCCGAGACCGGCCTGACCGGCGACCAGTTCAAGCTGTACGAGCTCATCTGGAAGCGGACCGTCGCCTCCCAGATGAAGGACGCCACCGGCAACTCGGTCACCGTGAAGATCGGCGGCACCTCCGCCGACGGCCGCGACGCCGAGTTCTCGGCCTCCGGCAAGACGATCACCTTCCACGGCTTCATGAAGGCGTACGTCGAGGGCGCCGACGACCCGAACGCGGAGCTCGACGACCGCGAGCGGCGCCTGCCGCAGGTCGCCGAGGGCGACGCGCTCGCCGCCGAGGAGATCACCGCCGACGGCCACGCCACCAAGCCGCCCGCCCGCTACACCGAGGCCACCCTGGTCAAGGAGCTGGAAGAGCGCGAGATCGGCCGCCCGTCGACGTACGCCTCGATCATCGGCACCATCCTCGACCGCGGCTACGTCTTCAAGAAGGGCACGGCCCTCGTGCCGTCCTTCCTCTCCTTCGCCGTGGTCAACCTGCTGGAGAAGCACTTCGGCCGGCTCGTCGACTACGACTTCACCGCCCGCATGGAGGACGACCTCGACCGCATCGCGCGCGGCGAGGCCCAGTCCGTGCCGTGGCTGAAGCGTTTCTACTTCGGCGAGGGCGAGGGGTCCGGCGGCGCGGCCGACGCGGGCAACGGCGACGGCGACCACCTCGGCGGCCTCAAGGAACTCGTCACCGACCTCGGCGCCATCGACGCCCGCGAGATCTCCTCCTTCCCCGTCGGCGACGGCATCGTGCTGCGCGTCGGCCGCTACGGCGCCTACGTCGAGCGCGGCGAGCGGGAGCAGGAGGGCTACCAGAAGGCCGACGTCCCCGAGGACCTCGCGCCCGACGAGCTCACGGTGGAGTACGCGGAGGAGCTGCTCGCCAAGCCGAGCGGCGACTTCGAGCTGGGCACCGACCCGGTCAGCGGCCACCAGATCGTCGCCAAGGCCGGCCGCTACGGCCCGTACGTCACCGAGATCCTCCCCGAGGACACCCCGAAGACCGGCAAGAACGCGGTCAAGCCGCGCACCGCCTCCCTCTTCAAGACCATGTCCCTGGACACGGTCACCCTGGAGGAGGCCCTCCAGCTCATGTCGCTGCCGCGGGTCGTCGGCGCCGACGCCGAGGGCGTCGAGATCACCGCGCAGAACGGCCGCTACGGCCCGTACCTCAAGAAGGGCACCGACTCGCGGTCGCTGACCAGCGAGGACCAGCTCTTCAGCATCACGCTGGAGGAGGCGCTGGCGATCTACGCCCAGCCCAAGCAGCGGGGCCGGGCCGCCGCCAAGCCGCCGCTGAAGGAGCTCGGCACCGACCCCGTCAGCGAGAAGCCCGTGGTCGTCAAGGACGGCCGCTTCGGCCCGTACGTCACCGACGGCGAGACCAACGCGACCCTGCGCACCGGCGACAGCGTCGAGACGATCACGCCCGAGCGCGGCTACGAGCTGCTCGCCGAGAAGCGCGCCAAGGCCCCGGCGAAGAAGACCGCCAAGAAGGCCCCGGCGAAGAAGACCGCGGCCAAGAAGACGGCCGCGAAGAAGACCACCGCGGCCAAGAAGACCGCGGCGAAGAAGACCACGACGGCCGCCAAGAAGACCACCACGGCGAAGAAGGCCGCGGCGGCCAAGCCGGAGTAGTCCGCGCCGGCCGGGCCGGAGCGGCCGCGCGCCGGAAGGACGGTGGGGCGCGCCGGAAGGACGGTGGGGAAGGGCGGGAGCGAGGCTCCCGCCCTTCCTACGTTTGTTCGGCTGTGGACCCGGTGAGCAAGGCCGTCCGGATAGGGTGGACGGATGACGCGAGCAGAGCAGCCAGAGCTTCTGGGCGACTCCGAAGCCGCACCCGCCCCCGGCGCCGCCCCCGTCTCCGACGCGGCCCTCGTCGCGGACTCCCGGGAGCGTGCCGTTCGGGCCCTCGTACGCCATCAGCCACTGCGACGGCTGTGGAGCGCCCAGGTCGTCGGCGGGGTCGGCGACGCCCTCGCCCTCCTCGTCCTCGTCCTGCTCGGCCTCCAGGCCGCCGTGACCGAGGGCGCCTTCGGCGGCGGCTACCGGGGCGCCGCCTTCGCGGTGACCGCCGTCGTCGGCGCCCGGCTGCTCGCCACCGTCCTCTTCGGCGCCGTCCTGCTCGGCCCGCTCACCACCTGGACGGCCCCCGGCGCGGCCCTCGACCGGCGGTGGACCATGCTCGGCGCCGACGGGCTGCGGATCGCGCTGCTCGTCATCGCGCCCCTGTGGATCGACTGGACCCCCGGCAGCGCCCTGTGGTTCCTGCTCGGCACCGTCTTCCTCACCGGCGCCGCCGAGCGCCTGTGGGCCGTCTGCCGCGACGGCGCCGCCCCGGCCCTGCTGCCCGCCGCGCCCGTCGAGGGCGACGCCGTCCGGCCGCTCCCCGACCACCTCGGCGCCCTGCGCACGCTCACCCAGCGCACCGGTTTCCTCGCCGTCCCGGCCGCCGCCGCCGTCCTGCTCGCCGCCACCCTCGTCGGCAACCTGCTGGGCTCCGGCATCGAATGGTTCTCGCTCCACCAGGCCGCCCTCGGCGCCTACGTCGCCGCCGGCCTCTTCGCCGCCTCCGCCAGCGTCCTCGCCGCGATGACCCTGCCCGGCGGACGCACCCCGCGCCCCCGCTCGCCGCTGGAGGGGCTGCGCCGCCCCGCCGCCGAGAAGGGCCGCACCGGAGCCGTACCGCTGCTCGTCCTGGCCTGCGCCACCGTCGCCGGCGCCATCGGCGCCGCCGCCTCGCTCGCCGCCCTGCACGCCTTCGACCTCGACGGCGGCCCCGTCACCTACGCCCTGCTGGTGCTCGCGCTCAGCGGCGGCACCGCCGTCGGCATCCGCACCGCCCGCTCCGTGCTTCCGGTGCTCTCCCGGCGCCGGCTGCTCGCCCTCGCCGTCACCGTCACCGGCGTCGCCCTGATCGCCGTCGGCCTCGTGCCCGACACCGCGACCGTGCTCCTCCTCGCCGTCCTCGCCGGGTACGCCGCCGGCGTCGCCGCCAACACCGGGCACGTCCTCATCGACCAGGAGACCGAGGAGCCGCGCCGGGAGCGCACCACCGCGCACCTCCAGGCGACCGCGCGCGTGGGCATCGCCGTCGGCGCGCTCGCCGCGCCGCTGCTGGCCGCCGCGATCGGCCCGCACCGCTTCGTCTCCGACTCCGGGAAGTTCGTCTTCGACCACGGCGGCGCCGCTTTCACCCTCGCCCTCGTCGGCGCGCTGCTGCTGCCCGTCGCCGCGCTCGTCCTCGCGAAGACCGACGACCGCGCGGGCGTGCCGCTCCGCCGCGACCTGCGCGACGCGCTGCGCGGCGCCGACCCGGCCCAGGCGCCCTCCGCCACCGGCTTCTTCATCGCCCTGGAGGGCGGCGACGGCGCCGGCAAGTCCACCCAGGTCCAGGCGCTCGCCGACTGGATCCGCGCCAAGGGCCACGAGGTCGTCGTCACCCGCGAGCCCGGCGCCACCCCCATCGGCAAGCGGCTCCGCTCGATCCTGCTCGACGTCTCCTCGGCCGGCCTGTCCAACCGGGCGGAGGCGCTGCTCTACGCCGCCGACCGCGCCGAGCACGTCGACTCGCTGGTCCGGCCCGCCCTGGAGCGGGGCGCCATCGTCATCACCGACCGGTACATCGACTCGTCCGTCGCCTACCAGGGCGCCGGCCGGGACCTGTCGCCGACCGAGATCGCCCGCATCTCCCGCTGGGCGACCGGCGGCCTCGTACCCCACCTGACCGTCCTCCTCGACGTCTCCCCGGAGACCGCCCGGGAGCGGTTCACCGAGGCGCCGGACCGGCTGGAGTCGGAGCCGCCGGAGTTCCACGCGCGCGTGCGGGCCGGTTTCCTCGCCCTCGCCGCCGCCGACCCGAGCCGCTACCTCGTCGTCGACGCCGGCCAGGAGCCCGAGGCCGTCACCACCGTCGTACGCCACCGGCTCGACCGGATGCTGCCCCTCTCCGAGGCCGAGGTGAAGGCCGCCGAGGAGGCCCGCAGGAAGGCCGAGGAGGAGGCCCGGCGGAAGGCCGAGGAAGAGGCCGCCCGCAAGGCCGAGGAGGAGCGCCTGGAGCGCGAGCGCCAGGCACAGCTCGCCAAGCTGCGCGCCGAGGAGGAGGAGCGCAAGCGGCGCGAGGAGGAGGAGGCCCGCCGGCTGGAGGCCGAGCGGCAGGCGGAGGAGGCCCGGCGGAAGGCCGAGGAGGCCCGGATCGCCGCCGAGGAGGAGGCCCGCCGGCGCGCGGCCGAGGAGAAGGCCCGCCGCGAGGAGGAGGAACGACTCCGCAAGCAGGCCGAGGAGGAGGCCCGGCTCCGCGCCGAGGCCGAGGCGCTCCGCCAGGAGAAGCAGCGCAAGGCCGAGGAGGCCCTGCTCCGCGCGGAGGAGGCCCGCCGGCTCGCGGCGGCGGCCGCCGCCGCCAAGGCGGCCGAGGAGGCCGCCGCCGCGGCGGAGAAGCTCGCCGCCGAACAGGCCGCGAAGGCGGCCGCGGAGAAGGCGGCCGCCGAGGCCGCGTCCAGGGCCGCCGCCCAGCGCGCGGCGGCGGAGAGGGCCGCGCGGGAGAAGGCCGCGGCCGAGCGCGCGGCGGCCGAGAAGGCGGCCCGGGAGAGGGCCGAGGCCGAGCGCCGGGCGGCCGAGGCGTCGGCCGCCGAGGTCACCGTCCAGACGCCGGTCGTGAAGCTCGCCAAGGACTCCGGTACGGCCCCGGCGGCGGGCGGCGACGCCCCGGCCGTCTCGCCGGACGAGGTCACCGTGGCGACCCCGGTCGTCCGGCCGGAGGACCCGCGCCGCGAGGCCGAGACCGCGATCCTGCCGCAGGTGCGCGACCGCGCGGCCGACGAGACCGCCGTGCTGCCGCCGGTGCGGGACACCGCCCCGGACGAGACCGCGGTGCTGCCGCGGGTGCGGGACGAGCGGCGGGCCGATCCGGTCGACCGGGTGCCGAGCGACTTCTTCCGCGACGAGCCGGAGGCCGGCGCGGGGGCGAACGACGTCACCCGCGAGCTGCCGCAGCTCGACGAGCAGGGCCGGCCGCGCCGCCGCTCCGACTGGGCCGAGGAGACCCCGCTGGACGACCTGCCGACCCTCGCGGACGAGCTGTTCGGCGGATACGAGGACGAGGACGGAGCCGGGGACGGCGACGCGACCGGCGGCCGGGGCCGCCGCCCGTGACACCGGCCCGGCCGGTGGTGGAGCCTGCTCCACCACCGGCCGGGCAGCCCGCTCCCTCCCTCCGCGGCCCGCGGCTGCCTAGCGTGGTCGGCATGACGACGACAGCAGTGGCGGACGACGGGAGCGCGCTCGTCCTGGACCGGGTCAGCCGGACGTACGGGCGGGGCGCCGGGGCGCTCCCCGCGCTCGACGGGGTGAGCCTCACCGTGGCGCCCGGCAGGTTCGTGGCCGTGATGGGCCGCTCCGGATCCGGCAAGTCCACCCTGCTGCGGTGCGCGGCGGGCCTCGAACGGCCGACGGCGGGCACGGTACGGATCGGGGGCACCGACCTCGCCCGCCTGAAGACCGCCGCCCTCACCCGGCTCCGGCGCGACCGGATCGGCTTCGTCTTCCAGTCGCTCAACCTCGTCTCCGCCCTGAACGTGCGCGAGAACGTCGCCCTCCCCCTGCTGCTCGCCGGGGCCCGCGACGACCGGGCGACCGACGCCCGCGCCCTGGACGGGCTCGCCGCCGTGGGCCTCGCCGACCGGGCCGAGGACCGGCCCGGGAACCTCTCCGGGGGCCAGCGGCAGAGGGTCGCCGTCGCCCGCGCCCTGCTCACCGATCCCGCGGTCGTCTTCGCCGACGAGCCGACCGCCGCGCTCGACCCGGTCACGGCGGGCGAGGTGCTCGCCCTGCTGCGGCACGCGGTCGACGCGCGCGGCCGGACCGTCGTCCTCGTCACCCACGACCCGGTGGCGGCGGCCTGGGCCGACGAGGCCGTCTTCCTGGACCGCGGCCGGCTCGCCGGCCACCTCGACCGGCCGGACGAGGCCCGCGTCCGCCGCGTGCTCACCGGCCTCGGCGACGGGACCGGCCCGGTCCCCGGGACCGGCGCCGCCGCTGCCGCCGTCGCGCGCCCGGCGGCGGTGACGCGGTGAACCCGGCCGTGCGCCTCCTCGCCGCCCGCTCCCTGCGGACCCACCGCGGAGCGTGGGCGGCCGTCTTCGCCGCCGTCGCCGTCACCTCCGTCCTGCTCGGCGCCCTCGCCCTCGCCCTCGGCTCGACCGCGCTCGGGCACGCGCGCGTGGAGCGGTACGCGGGCGCCGCCGTGGTCGTCACGGGAGACCAGGAGGTCCGCTGGACGGCCACGCCCTGGGGCAGCGAACCCAGGACCGCCACCGCGGGCCTGACCGAACGGGTACGGATCCCGGAAGCGGCCGCCGCCGCGGTGCGCGCGGTCCCGGGGGTCCGCGCGGCGGTCCCGGACCACACCTTCGCCGTACGGGAGCCGGGCACGGACCCGGAGGGCCCGCCGCTCACCCGTCCCGGCCGTTCCTGGGCCGCCGCCGCCCTCGCCCCGTACGCCCTGACCGAGGGCCGCGGGCCCCGGCGGGACGACGAGGCCGTCGTGGGCGCGGGTCTGGGGCTCCGGACGGGGGACCGGACGGGCGGATTCCGGGTCGTCGGGGTCGCCGAGGGGCCCGCCGCCGTGTACGTCACCGAGGCGGAGGCCCGGAAGCGTGCGGGGCACCCCGGGGAGATCGACGCCGTCGGCGTCGTCGCCGCGCCCGGCGTCCCGGTGGACACCCTCCACGCGCGCGTGCGGGCGGCCCTCGACTCCGCCGGGCTCACGGACACCGCTTCCGGCCTGCCGCTCCGCGCCCTGACCGGCGACGGGCGCGGAGACGCCGAACACCTCGGCGCGCGGCCCGCCCGGTCCGCGCTCCTGGAGCTCCTCGGTGCCGTCTCCGGCGCCGTCGTCCTCGTCTCCGTCCTGGTCCTCGCCTCGCTCGTCGCGCAGGCGCTCCAGCAGCGCGCCGCCGAGCGGGAGCTGCTGCTCGCCGTCGGCGCGACGCCCCGTCAGGTGCGGGCCGCGGCCGGCCGGGAGGTGGTCCGGGTGGCGGGCGCGGCGGCGGTGCTCGGCGCGCTCGGGGCCGTACCCGCGTTCCTGGCGCTGTGGGCGGCGCTGCGCGCCCGGCCCGGCGCGGCGGCCGAGGGGCTCGAACTCGCCACTCCGTTCTGGCTGTTCGCGGCACCGCTCGTCACCGCCCTGCTGGTGACCGGACTCGCCCGGCTCGTCGTGGCCTTCGGGGCCGGCCGTCCGGGCCGGGCGCCGTCGGGTCCCGGGCGGGCCCGGCGGGTGGCGGGGCTCGTGCTGCTCGTGCTCGGCGTGGGCTCGGCCGGAACGGCCACGCTCCAGGGCGGCGAGGCCGCCGGCGTCGCGGCGGGAGCGGCCACCGTGACGCTCGTCTCCGGGTGCGCGCTGCTCGGGCCGTGGCTCGCGCGGGGCGCGATGCGGGTCCTGGACCGGCCGTTCCGGCGGCTCGGCGGTGCGCCTGGGCGGCTCGCCGCCGCCGGTGCCGCCGCCCGCTCGCGGCGCCTGGGCGCCGCCCTCACCCCGGTCGTCCTGGTCACCGCCTTCGCCCTCGTCCAGCTCACCGCGGGCGCCACCATGGAACGGGCCGGCGCCGCCCAGGCGCGGGCGGCGACCACCGCGAACCTCGCGGTCTCCGGCACGACGGCCGAGCGGGTGCGGCTGCGGCCCGGCGTGACCGCGGCGACCGACGTGCTGCGCTCCACGGTCGTGCTGGCCCGCGAGGAGGCCGGTACGCCGCGCCTCGACCGCCTCCCCGTGCTCGGCGTGGACGCGGACGGGCTGGAGGGGGTCCTCGACCCCGGCGTCGTCGCCGGCGACCTCGCCGGACTCACCGGGCCCGGCACGGTGGCCGTGGGCGCGGACCGGGCCGACTCCCTTGACCTGCGCCCCGGTTCGACCGTACGGCTGCGGCTCGGCGACGGCGCCGAGAAGGACCTGCGGGTCGTCGCCGTCTACGAACGGTCGCTCGCGCTCGGCGAGTTCCTCCTCCCGAAGGCCGGACTCGCCCCGCACATGACCGATCCGTACCCGGCGAGGGTCCTCGCCAGGACGACGGGAGGGCAGGGGCGGGCGGTGCCCCCCGAGCGCGTGGTGCCGCCCGGGGCCGAACTCAACGGCGTCGTCGCCGCGGGCGTCGTCGGCGCGATCGGCGCGCTCACCGTCCTGTCCGTCCTGAGCAGCCTCGCCCTGATCGGCACGGGGCGCCGCGGCGAGCTGGAACTGCTGCGCCAGGTCGGCGCGTCGGCCGGACAGCTGCGCCGGATGCTCGGCCTGGAGGCCGGCTTCCTGACCGCCGTCGGCCTGCTCCTCGGGCTCGTGGTGGCGGCGCTCCCGCTGGCCGCCCTCTCCTGGGCCCACACCGGCGGGCCGCCGTACCTGCCGCCCGTCCAGGCGGCCCTGATCGCGGGGACGGTGGCCGTGACGGTGGTGGCGGGCGTGTTCGGGTCCCACCGCGCCGGCGGACGGACCGGCTGAGCGGCGGGGCGGCTGAGCGGCGGGCCGGTTGAGCGGACGGACCGGCTGACCGGACGCGCGGCCGAGCGGGGGGCCGGCGGGAGGGGGCCGGCGGGGGCGGCGCGCCGGCCGTGAGCCGGTACGCCGGGGCCGTACCGGCTACGCGTCGAGGTAGGCGAGCACGGCGAGGACCCGGCGGTGGCCGCCGCTGTCGTTCGGCGGCAGGCCGAGCTTCGCGAAGACGTTGCCGATGTGCTTGTGCACGGCCCGCTCGGTCACCACCAGCGAGCGGGCGATCGTGCCGTTGTCGAGCCCCTGCGCCATCAGCTCCAGGACCTCCCGCTCGCGCGGGGTCAGCGAGTCCAGCGGGTCGTCGCGGCGCCGGGCCAGGAGCTCCCTGACGACCTCCGGGTCGAGGGCCGTGCCGCCGGCCGCCACCCGCTCCAGCGCGTCCAGGAACTCGTCCACCCGCCCCACCCGGTCCTTGAGCAGATAGCCGACGCCCCGCGCCCCGTCGCCGAGGAGCTCGGCCGCGTACGTCTCCTCCACGTACTGCGACAGGACGAGGACCGGCAGCCCCGGCAGCTCGGCGCGGGCCGCGAGCGCCGCCCGCAGCCCCTCGTCGCGGAAGCCCGGCGGCATCCGCACGTCGAGCACGGCCACGTCCGGCCGGTGCTCCAGGAGCAGCGGAAGGACCTCGGGGCCGGCCGTCGCCACCCCGGCGACCTCGTGCCCGGCCGAGGTCAGCAACAGGACCAGGCCCTCCCGGAGGAGGGCGTTGTCCTCGGCGATCACCACACGCACGGAAGCTCCACTTCGATCACGGTCGGGCCCCCGAGGGGGCTGGTCAGCAGGACGGTCCCGTCGAGCGCCGCCACCCGGCGGCGCAGGCCCAGCAGTCCGGAGCCGCCGCCCCCGGCGGCCCGCTCCGCCTCCTCGGCGCCGCCGCCGCCCTCGTCCCGGACGCGGACGCGGAGGCCCGCCCGTTCGCGGCGCAGGAGGACGGAGGCGCGGTCGGTGCCGCCGTGCTTGGCGGCGTTGGTGAGGGCCTCGGCGACGGCGAAGTAGGCGGCGGCCTCGACGGCGGCGGGCGCCCGGGGGCCGTCGGCGTCCGGCCCGTCGGCGAGGTCGGCCACCGTGACGTCCACCTCCAGGCCGCTGCTCGCGGCGAGCGCCCGGACCGCCCCCGTCAGGCCGCGGTCGGTGAGGATCGGCGGATGGATGCCGCGCACCACGTGCCGGAGCTCGGCCAGCGCCTCCTCGGCCTGCTCCTGGGCGTCGTCGAGCAGCTTCCGCGCGGCCGCGGGATCGGAGTCGTAGGCCCGGCGCGCCAGCCCGATCCGCATGGAGAGCGCCACGAGCCGGGCCTGCGCGCCGTCGTGCAGGTCGCGCTCGATCCGGCGCAGCTCGGCGCCGTGCGCCGCGACCGCGCCGGCCCGGGTGGCCGTCAGCTGCTCGATGCGGGCCGCGAGCGCGGCGTCCCGGGCCGCCGACGGGACGGGCGTGAGCAGCTCCCGGGACACCGTGGCGGCCAGATCGGCGAGCCGCCCCACGAGCGGCAGCGCGACCGGCGGCCGCCCGGCGAGCCCCGTCCACACCCCGTCGACCACGGTCGCGGCCACCATGAGCGGCAGCGAGACGTACCAGAGGACGCTTCCGTAGAGGAGCTGCGCGGCGGCCCACAGCAGGTCCCGCCGGGTCCCGGGGTCGTCGACGGCGGTCCGCACGCGCGCGGGGAGGGGGCCTTCGAGCGGCAGGTACGCCTCCGGCACGGGAGTGCCGGTCCACGCGGCCGTGCGGCGCCGCTCCCAGCCGGCGAGCCGGCGCAGCAGCAGCACGCTCTCGGGGAGCACGCCCGCGCCGATCACCGTGAGGGTGAGGAAGGCGGTGAAGAGGACGACCCCCACCATCAGATAGCAGAGGAGGGAGATCGCGGCCCCGATCGTCAACTGGAGCCACGCCCGGCCCGCTTCCCTGATCGCCTCGCGCATGGGGCCCAGCGTAGGCGGCGGAGCCGAGGGGGACGGTGGAGCGGGCTACACCATGGGTCCGGGTGCGGGCTCCGCTGTGCGCGGGCGGCGTACGCCGGAGGATCGAGGCGTCACCGGAACCCACCGCATCGAGGAGACACCCCATGAGGGCCCTGCTCTGGCTGCTGCTCACCGTGAGCGTCCTGGCCAACGTCGCCATCAGCACCGTCGCCGGCTGGACCGGCGGACTCCGGGTCGCCGGGAGCGTCGGCACCGGCGTCGTCCTGTTCGCCTCGGCGGCCGGCCTGTGGTTCACCCGGCCCCGGGCCGACGCCTGACGGTCCGGAGGGGCCCGCGGGCCGGGGCCGGACGCCGGGCGGGCCCGGGCCGGGTGGTCGGAACCCGGCCGGGACCGTGGCCGGACTCCGGGGTCGGCCCGGGTTGTCGGACGCCTGCCCCACAATGGAGGACGTACCTTCAGGAGGGGCAGACATGGCCGTATGGGACGACCTGGTCGGACAGGAGCGGGTCGAGGAGCAGCTCGCCGCCGCCGCGCGGGACGCCGACGCGCTGGTCACCGCCCAGGCCGCCGGCGAGCCCGCCCCCGAGGCGTCGAAGATGACGCACGCCTGGCTCTTCACCGGACCGCCCGGAGCGGGCCGGGTGGACGCCGCGCGGGCGTTCGCGGCGGCCCTCCAGTGCGTGAGCCCCGACCGGGCGCTCGGCGGGGCACCGGGCTGCGGTTTCTGCACCGGGTGCCACACCGTGCTGGTCGGCACCCACGCCGACGTGACGACGGTCTCCGCCGTCGGCACGGAGATCCTCGTCAAGGACATGCGCGACACCGTCCGCAAGTCCTTCACCTCGCCGGCCAACGGCCGGTGGCAGATCATCCTCGTCACCGACGCCGAGCGGCTCAACGAGAAGTCGGCCAACGCCGTCCTGAAGGCCGTCGAGGAGCCCGCCCCGCGGACGGTGTGGCTGCTCTGCGCCCCCTCGGTCGAGGACGTCCTGCCGACGATCCGCTCCCGCTGCCGCCACCTGACCCTGCGGACCCCGCCGGTCGAGGCCGTGGCCGACGTGCTGATCCGGCGCGACGGCATCGAGCCGGAGGTCGCCCACGCGGCGGCCCGGGCCACCCAGGGCCACGTCGACCGGGCCCGGCGGCTCGCCACGGACGAGCGGGCCCGCGCCCGCCGCGCCGTCGTCCTGAAGCTGCCGCTGCGGGTGGCGGACATCGGCGGCTGCCTCAGGGCCGCCCAGGAGCTGGTGGACGCGGCGGCGGAGGACGCGAAGCAGGTCGCCGAGGAGGTCGACGCCAAGGAGACCGAGGAGCTGAAGGCGGCCCTCGGCGCCGTGCAGGGCGGCCGCATGCCGCGCGGCACGGCCGGGATGATGAAGGAGCTGGAGGAGAAGCAGAAGCGCCGCGGCCGGCGGACCCAGCTCGACAGCCTGGACCTCGCCCTCACCGATCTGACCGGCTTCTACCGCGACGTGCTGACGCTCCAGCTGGGCACCCGCTCGGCGCTCGCCAACGAGGACGTGCGGGACGCGGTGGAGCGGATCGCCCGCGCCACCGGCCCGGAGCGGACCCTGCGCCGCGTGGAGGCGATCCTCGCCTGCCGCGAGGCCCTCGACCGGAACGTGGCTCCGCTGCTCGCGGTGGAGGCGATGGCGATGGCGCTGCGCGACTGAGCCCGGGGCGCGGAGGGCCCCGCCGCGCGATTGGACACGGTCCGTACTCGTCCGGATACGCTCCGGTCATGGACTCCAGGCGTCTCCTCCGCACCTCCGCCACGGCGCTCGCCGCCGCCGGACTGATCCTCTCCGGCTGTACGGGAGGGAGCGACGCGGCCGCCCCCGCCGGGCAGGGGGTCGCCTCCGCGCGGCCGGCCGCCTCGCCCGCGCCCTCGCCCGAGGCGCTGAGGAAGTACTACGGGCAGCGGCCGAAGTGGCGTGAGTGCGGCGTCGAGGGCTTCCAGTGCGCGACGCTGCGCGCCCCGCTCGACTACGCGAAGCCGGACGGGCCCGAGGTCGAGCTGGCCGTCTCCCGGGTGCGGGCGAGCGGTCCCGGGAAGCGGATCGGCTCCCTGCTCGTCAACCCGGGCGGGCCGGGCGGCTCGGCCGTCGACTACCTCCAGGGGTACGCCGGCATCGCCTACCCGGAGCCGGTGCGGGCCCGCTACGACATGGTGGCCGTCGACCCGCGCGGCGTCGGCCGCAGCGAGCCGGTCGCCTGTCTGACGGGCCCCGAGATGGACACGTACACCCAGATCGACCAGACGCCGGACGACACGGCGGAGGTCGACGCGCTGACCGCCTCGTTCAAGCGGTTCGCGGCGGGGTGCGAGAAGCGCAGCGGGACGGTCCTGCCGCACGTCTCCACGGTGGAGACGGCCCGGGACATGGACATCCTGCGGGCGGTGCTGGGCGACGAGAAGCTGCACTACGTCGGCGCCTCGTACGGCACCTTCCTCGGCGCCACCTACGCCGAGCTGTTCCCCGGACGGGTCGGCCGGCTCGTCCTCGACGGGGCGATGGACCCGTCCCTCTCGGCGCTCGACCTCAACCGGGACCAGACGGCCGGCTTCGAGACCGCCTTCACCGCGTTCGCCGCCGACTGCGTCGCCCTGCCCGACTGCCCGCTCGGCACCGGCTCGGTCGCGGAGGCCGGGAAGGCGCTGCGGGCGTTCTTCCGCGCCACGGACGCCCGGCCCGTCCCCACCGGCGAGGACCGCGCGCTCGGGGAGTCCCTGGCGACCACCGGCGTCATCGCGGCCATGTACGACGAGGGCGCCTGGCCGCAGCTGCGGGAGGCCCTGACCCGGGCGATCGGCGGCGAGGGCTCGACGCTCCTGGCGCTCGCCGACAGCTACTACGAGCGGGAGCCGGACGGCTCGTACGCGAACCTCATGTTCGCCAACGCCGCCGTGAACTGCCTCGACCTGCCCCCCGCCTACCAGGACCCGGACGGCGCGCTGCGGGCCGCCCCGTCCTTCGACAAGGCGTCCCCGGTCTTCGGCACGGGCCTCGCCTGGGCCGCCCTCAACTGCACCTACTGGCCCGCGCCGGCCACCGGCCGCCCGCACCGCATCACCGCCGAGGGCGCCGCCCCGATCCTGGTCGTCGGCACCACCCGCGACCCCGCCACCCCCTACAAGTGGGCCGAGTCCCTCGCGGACCAGCTCTCCTCCGGCACCCTCCTCACCTACGAGGGCGACGGGCACACGGCGTACGGCCGGGGCAGCGACTGCGTCGACACCGCGGTCAACACCTACCTCCTGGAAGGCACCCCGCCCGCGGAGGGAAAGCGCTGCTCATAGCCCCCGCGGGCGCCCGCTCCGACCCTGGTCGGAGCACCCCCGGAAACTGTGTAGACTTGGCGACGCTGCTGCACCCACCATGGTGTCGCACAGTGTGCCGCCTTAGCTCAGTTGGCCAGAGCAACGCACTCGTAATGCGTAGGTCTCGGGTTCGAATCCCGAAGGCGGCTCAGAGGAAGGCCGGATCGGACGATGTCCGATCCGGCCTTCTCTGTTGTTTCCGGGGCCTTTCAGCGCAAAAGGGCGGATCCGGTCCTGCGCGGATTTATCCATTCGCGGACCGCTGTTAATTCCCTGTAAAAGTCCGCGGATTCGGCGGTGGGTGACCGTCCGATATTCGACCGTGCGAGGCGTCCGATACCAGAATGTGAGACGCCGAATTCTGCGCATGATGAGTGCGGCCGGAAATCGGCGTTCGGCCGGTCGAATTCGAGTCAGGGCGGCTGTGTGGCGCGGCGCGTTTTGCGGAGGGTCCGTACGTGTCGGATTGCGGGGTTCTGGGGAGCCATCCCGGCTGGTGAGGCGCTGGTCCCGGTGGCCCTTGCCCCTTTTCCGCCTTCCTGGAACGAATTTACCGCGAGTGGGACGGGTTTGCCGCAGGTGCGCCGGAGAGCGGAATGGCCGGATCCTGGCGGGCGGTGTTGATCTTCCTTGTATATATTCTGCGCCATTGGCATGTGGATGCCTCGGTAGTCCGAGGCCCCGGGGGGCTCACAGAAAGAGTCCGACCGGCGGAGAGCCGGCTCGTTCCGGCCCGCGGCCCCGCACAGCGTCGTGCGGTGGTGCCGACTCCGCCCCTTTCCGGCGTCTTTTTCTTTTTGGTTCATTCGACATGCAACGGGGGTTGTCTCATGCGTGTGGCAGAACAAGACCGCGGTATCGGCCTGACCGACGAGGAAGCACGGGCGGCGACGGCGGAGGCCGAGGGGATCGTCGAGGACGCCTCGGAGGCTGCCGGAGGCGTGCTCGGCCAGGCGTGGCCCGACGACCGGGTGGCCCAGCTGCTGGAGCGGCTCGCCTCGGACTTCGTGCTCGACAACACCTACCGCGAGCAGCACCTGAGCCTCACCGCCAGCGAGAACTACCCGAGCAAGCTCGTCCGGATGCTCGGCAGCGGACTGCAGGGCGGCTTCTACGAGTTCGCCCCGCCGTACCCGGCCGAGGCGGGCGAGTGGGCCTTCCCCGACTCCGGCGCGAACGCGTCCCTGGTGGGGAAGCTGACCGGGATCGGCCGGCAGCTCTTCGAGGCGGCCACCTTCGACTGGCGCCCCAACGGCGGCTCCGTCGCCGAACAGGCCGTCCTGCTCGGCACCTGCGGGCGCGGCGACGGCTTCGTGCACTTCGCGCACAAGGACGGCGGACACTTCGCGCTGGAGTCGCTGGCCGCCGCGGCCGGCGTCAACACGTACCACCTGCCGATGGTCGAGCGGACCCTGCTCATCGACGTCGACCGGCTGGCCACGCTCTGCGCCGAGCACCCGGAGATCAAGCTCGTCATCCTCGACCAGTCGTTCAAGCTGCGCTGGCAGCCGCTGGCCCAGATCAGGGCCGCGCTGCCCGAGGGCGTCTTCCTCGCCTACGACGCCAGCCACGACGGCGCCCTGATCGCGGGCGGGGCGCTGCCCCAGCCGACGCTGCTCGGCGCGGACGCCGTGCACGGCAACACGCACAAGACCATCGCCGGGCCGCAGAAGGCGTACATCGCCTTCCGGGACGCCGACCACCCGAAGCTCAGGGCGGTCTCCGACTGGGTCTGCCCGCAGATGCAGAGCAACTCCCACGCCGAACTGATCGCCCCCATGTACGTGGCCCTCTCCGAGATCGCCCTCTACGGCCACGACTACGCGCGCCAGATCGTCGCCAACGCCAAGGCCCTCGCGCACGCCCTGCACGAGGAGGGCGTCCGCGTCTCCGGAGAGTCCTTCGGCTTCACCGAGACCCATCAGGTGCACATCATCACGGGGTCCGCCGCCGACGCGCTGCGCCTGTCCCTGGGCGACCTCGCGCACGCCGGCATCCGCACCACCAACATCGAGGTGCCGGGCGCCAACGGCCTGCACGGCCTCCGGCTCGGCGTCCAGGCGATGACCCGGCGCGGGCTGCGCGAGGCGGAGATGCGCGAGGTGGCCCGGCTGGTGGCGAAGGTGGTGCTGCGCCGCGCCGAGCCCACGGCCGTCCGCGCCGAGGTCGCCGACCTGCTCCAGCACCACGGCCTGGACCGGCTCGCCTACTCCTTCGACGCCCACGTCGACTCGCCGGCCGCGGCCCGCCTCCTGGGCGAGGTGTTCCGTTGAGCACCGTGACCCCGGAGGACCTGGGGACGGCGGAGGGCCTGGAGACGGCGGAGGACCTGACCGTCCCGGAGGACCTGGAGGCCGGGTCCGCCGGGTCCGGCGCGGCGCCGCCCGGCCGGCCGGCGCCCCGGGCGCCGCTGCCGCCGGGGGTTCCGGGGGCCGCCGTGCAGCCGCGCCGCGCCGACGCCCCGCACGTCGTGATCGGCGCCGAGGTCTGGCACACCCGGTGGGCCCGGCCGCTCCTCGAACGGCTCGGGCTGCGGACCGTCATCGCCGACGAGCGGCTGTCGTGCGAGCGGGTGCTCGACACGCTCGCCGCCCAGTCGGTGGCGTTCGTGTGCGAGGAGCTGCCGGTCAGCGGCCTGGCCGCGATGGGCTGGGCGGCCCGCCGCACCGAGGCGCTGCGGCGCGACGACCCGCTGCTCGGCGTGGTCTTCATGGTCGAGGACCGCCGGGCGCTCGACCCGCGTGCCCTCGGCCCGCTGGTGCGGACCCTGTCGCCCGGCGACACGGACCTGCCCGACTTCCTCGCCGAGGTGCAGCGGGTCCGGCACGAGTACCACTGGGAGCTGCGCAACCGGCGGCCCGTCCGGCCGGCCGCCGGGGAGGCGGTCGCGCCCCCCGCCCGCTGGGCCGGGGCGGTGCCGAACTTCAACGTGAAGCACCCGTCCATGCTGCTGCCGTACGCCCTGCTGTCGGCGCGCACCGGACGGGAGGTGTACTGCGAGATCTCGCCGCAGGAAGCCCTGTTGTTCGTCGCGGACAGCGTGGGCCGGGGGCCCGCCCCGGCCGTCGCCGAGGTCTTCCGCGCGCTCCGGCAGGACGTCGACCGGCTCAACACGGTCGTCGGCTCGCGCCTGTTGCTGCACCTCGACCACGCGGACGACTACGAGGTGATCCAGGCCGCCTGCGAGGCCGGCTTCGACTCGGTGATGGTCGACGGCTCCGGGCGCACCCTCCACCAGAACGTGCTCTTCACCAACGCGGCCACCGAACTGGCCCGGCGCTACGGCGTCCTGGTCGAGGGCGAGATCGGCTCCATCGACGGGGCCGGGCTGCGCAAGTGGAACAAGACGACCACGAGCGACTTCGCCCGGTTCGTCGAGAACACCGACCTCGACCTGGTCGGGGCGCACGTGGGCCAGTTCCACAGCTTCGACTACGGCTTCGCCACCACCCGCCGGTCGCTGGCCGAGGTCGGTCTCATGGACGCCCGGGCCACCGGTGACGACCTGCACGCCTTCGCCGAGGCGTGCGCCCGCGTCGAGAAGGGCCTGACGGACTCCGGGCTTCCCGGCTACTCGGCCGAGCACCGGCTGGTGGCCGCGCTGGCCCGCCGGGCCACGACGGAGGGGGAGGGGCCGGACGCGGGGCCGCGGCTGGACGCCGTGTTCCGCGAGACGCGGGCCCGCGTCCCGGTGTTCCAGCGGCCGCTGGTCGACCTCCTGGAGCGGGAGTGGCTGGAGCGGCGGCTGGCCAAGACCCGGCGCAAGACGGAGCTGTGGGACGAGGTCTTCGCCACCGAGCCGGCGCGCGAGCACCGGTACGCGGCGGTCGACCACGGCCTCGTCCAGGCCCTCACGGGCACGCTGGCGGGCACCGGCCGCGCCCTGGTGGTGCACGGCGGCAGCTCGATCTCGCGGGTGGACCTGGCCGCCCTGTCGGCGCACGGGGTCGCCCGCGTCAACTTCGGCAGCGGCGTCTACACCGACTATCTGGAGGCGCTCGGCGCCCATCTCCCCGTCGACCTCGGCGTGGAGGGCAACGCACCGACGGGTGACGGAACTTGGAAGCACGTACGGCGCATGTCGTACCTTGCGGAGGCGACACGGGACTGGCGGTCGTGGACCCATGCGCCGCCGTCCTTCGTGGACACCTTCGTCAGCCGGCTGGAGCGGCGCTACGCGGCCCCGCTCCGCGACCGCACGCCCCGAGAGGCCCTGGGAGGCCGCAGTTGAGTCCCTTTGAGCAGATCGTCGAGCTCCTCGCCCGCGAGGAGGCCCGCTTCCGCGTGGTCGAGCACCCCGCCGAAGGGCGCTCCGAGGAGGTGGCCGCGGTGCGCGGCACGACGGTGTCGCAGGGCGCGAAGGCGCTCGTGTGCCGGGTGAAGGGGATCGAGTCGCCCGCGGTGCTGGCGGTGCTGGCGGGCGACCGGCGCGCGGACCTGAAGAAGGTCGTCGCGGCGGTGGAGGGCAGGAAGGGCGGCTTCGCCCCGTCGGACCTGGCCGAGCGGCTCACCGGCTGCGTCGTCGGCGCCATCCCGCCGCTGTCGCTCTCCGGGGAGCTGCCCGTCGTCGTGGACGCGGAGTTCCTGGCGTCCCACGAGGAGATCGCCTTCAACGCGGGGCGGCTCGACCGGTCGGTGGTCATGGCCACGGAGGACTACGTACGGATCGTGGCGCCCGCGGTGGCGTCCATCGCGGCGCCGGCGGCCCCGGCCGCCGCGGAGTAGAAGCGGCACGGGAGAAGGGGAGGGCGTCGGCTTGCGGCTGCGCATCGGGGCTCAGTTCGTCGCGCTGGCATGCGCGTGGGGTTCGAGCTTCCTGTTCATCAAGGTCGCGCTGGAGGGGCTGACGCCCGCCCAGGTGGTGTGGGGGCGGCTGGTGCTGGGCGCGCTGGCGCTCTGCGGCGTCATGGCGGTGACGCGCAGCCGGATCCCCCGGGATCCCGGACTCTGGCTGCGGCTGTCCGTCGTGTCCGCGCTGCTGTGCGTCGTGCCCTTCCTGCTCTTCTCCTGGGCGGAGCAGCACCTCGACTCCGGCATGGCGAGCATCCTCAACGCCACCACCCCGCTGCTGACCCTCGCGGTCGGCGCGGTCGCCCTGGCGGACGAGCGGCTCGACCGGCGCCGGACGGCGGGCCTGCTCACCGGCTTCGCGGGGGTCCTGGTGCTGATCGGCCCGGGGGGCCTGACCGGCGGGGGAGGCGACCGGCTCCTGGCCCAGCTCGCCTGTCTGGGCGCCACCGCCTGCTACGGCGTCGCCTTCGTCTATCTGCGCCGGTACGTCACGCCGCTGGGGCTGCCGGCGGTGAGCGTCGCGTTCGTGCAGGTGACCATCGGCGCGGCCGTCATGCTGCTGGCCACGCCGTGGATCGCGGAACCGGCGCCGCGCCTGGACGCGCCGATCACGCTGTCGATGGTGGCGCTGGGCGCGCTGAGCACCGGCCTCGCCTACCTGTGGAACAACAACATCGTCCAGGCGTGGGGCGCGGTGAACGCCTCCGCGGTCACCTACCTCACCCCGGTCGTCGGGGTCACGGCCGGTGTGCTCCTGCTGGGCGAGCGGCCGGCCTGGAACCAGCCGCTGGGCGCGGTGCTGGTCATCGCCGGGATCATGGCGGCGCACGGCACGCCCCGCCGGGCGGCCCCGGTCCCCGTCGGGGCCGGGCGCGGCTGAGGCCGGAACGGCCGTACGGCCGGGGATGGTTGGATCGGTACGGCTGAGGTCCCGGGCCTGACCGGGACCCTTGGGTGGAGCAGGGGGAAGCGTGAGCGAGAGCGAGCTGGCCGTGACCGGGCGGACGCGGTTGCGGCGGATGCGGGAGAAGGGGTCGTACCGGCGGGCGGATCTGGACGCCGTGCTCGCGGCCGGGTGGCTGTGCCATCTCGGGGTGACCGTGGACGGGGTGCCGATGGTGGTGCCGACCGCGTACGGCGTCGACGGGGACCGGCTGTACGTGCACGGCTCGGTGGCGAGCCGGAGCCTGGTGCAGGCGCCGGAGAGCACGGTCTGCGTGACGGTGACGCACGTGGACGGGCTGGTGCTGGCCCGGTCGGTGTTCGAGCACGGGGTGAACTACCGGTGCGCCATGGTCTACGGCGTTCCCGAGCTGGTGACCGACCCGGAGGAGAAGCTGCGGGGCCTGCGGGCGCTGACCGAGCAGAGCAGCCCGGGCCAGTGGGAGTACGTGCGCCGGCCCAGCCGCAAGGAGCTGGCGGCCACCGCGCTGCTGGCGCTCGACCTCACCGAGGCGTCGGTGAAGACCCGCGGCGGGCCGCCGGACGACGGCGACTCCGAGGACGCGGAGCTGGGCCTGTGGGCGGGGGTGCTGCCGGTGGTGACCACGTTCGGCACGCCCGTCCCCGACCCGGCGCTGCCGGCCGGGCTGGCCGCCGCCGTGCCCGGGCACATCGCGGACCGGGCAGGCCGGCGGACGGACGGGGCGGACGGAAGCCCGGCCTGATCCGGAAGAGCGGCCTGATCCGGAAGCCCGGCCTGATCCGGAAGAGCGGCCTAGTTCGTGATCGCCAGGCGGGAGAGGTGCGGCGGGTCCGCCAGGACGTCGATCGAGGTGATCGGGCCGGCCGGGGCCGTGAAGCGGTAGACGGCGTCCGGGGCGGCGACGAGGCCGGGCGCCCCGTCCACCAGGACGGGCCGGGCCACCGCCGCGCGGGCCGCGAGGACCCGGGCGACCGCGGGGGCGCCGTGCGCGGGCCTGACCCCGCCGCGTACGGCTCCGGTGTCGGCCCGCAGGACGGCGTCCGGGTCGAGCAGGGCGCGCAGGGCCGCCGTGTCGCCGTTCCGCGCCGCGGCGAGGACCGCGTCGACGGCCGCCCGGAGGCGGACCGGATCGGGTGCGGGCATCTCCTCGGCGCCGCGGGCCCGGGCCCGCGCGCGGGCACCGATCTGGCGGACCGCCGCCGGGCCGCGCTCCAGGGCGAGGGCGAGGTCGTCGTACGGGACGCCGAAGCGGTCGTGGAGGACGAGGACGAGCCGCTCCGCCGGGGTCAGGACGGGGGAGTCGGGCGGGTCCGACCAGGGGTCCCACGGGTCGGTGCGGCGGGCCTCGCGGGCCCGGAGCCGGCCGAGGCAGACCCGGGCCAGGACGGCCTCGGGCGACGGGCCCGGATCGGGGACGGGCCCGGGGCCCCGGCGCGCGCCGGGGCCGGGGCCGTACGAGGCGAGGACGCGTTCCGTGGTCCGTACCGCGCGGGCCGCCTCGGGGGCGGAGCCGAGCAGGCCGTGGGCCATGGCCCGCAGCCGGGCGGGCGGGGTGGTGTGCACGTCAGTCGCCGTGTCCGGTGCCTCCACTGCCGAAGCCGCCGCTGGAGATGCCGCCCCACTTGCGCTTCTCCTCGGTCTGCGGCTCGGTGTCGGCGGTCCCGCCGTCCTTGAGCTGGTACGGCATGAGCCGGTGCTCGCCGTCGGTGTGGGGCATCTCGTTCGGCCGGCGGTACTCCGACATCTCACCGGGGAGCGCCCCGGTGTCGGGGCGGTGCGGTTGTTCCTCGGGCTGCGGTGGACGGGGCTCCCGGGTGCGGACCCGGTAACCGAACCAGAAGGCCGTGATCAGGACGGCGACGAGAACGAGGCCGCCGATGACTTGTCCCAGTCCTGACTGCCAGACCCCAGCGGCCAGGATCTCTGCGCTGAGAGTGTTCATACCAACAGGATTACCCGATTCCGCTTCTTCGGATGCGTTTGCGGGCGAGTTCGATGAAACATTTCCCCGCTCCCGCCGCGTCGAAGGGATGTACGGCACCACGGCGAGGGGAGCGGTCGCACAGGGCGACCGCTCGTGACCACTCGCGACCGCCAGGGAGAGGAGGGGCATGAGAACGCCCCGCGCGAACGAGTTCCTGGAGTTCGCCTCGGCGCGCACGGGCCAGCTGTTCCGCTCGGCCTGTCTGCTGACCAGCGGGGACATCCACCTCGCCGAGGACCTCACCCAGGAGACGCTGGGCAAGATGTACGCCCTCTGGGGACGGGTGTCCCGGATCGGCAACCCCGCCGCGTACGCCCAGACCGTCCTCGTCCGCACGTTCCTCAGCCACCAGCGGCGGCGCTCCGCGACCGAGCGCCCGCTGGGCGAACTGCCCGACCACACCCCGGACGACGGCAGCGACCCGCTGCTGCGGATCGCCCTCCTCGACGCACTCGCCGCACTGCCCCCGAAGGACCGGGCGGTCGTGGTGCTGCGCTACTGGGAGGACCGCAGCGTCGAGGAGACCGCCGACGCCCTGCACACCAGCTCCGCGGCCGTCCGCACCCGCTCCACGCGCGCGCTCGGCAAGCTGCGGCAGCGGCTCGGCGGCAGCATCGCCGAGTTCGCCGGCCGCTGAGCGACCGCCCGCGCACCGGGCCCACGTCCCGGGCGTCCGCCGACGCCCGCCCCTTCACCCGTACTTCCGAAGCAGAGACGGTGATCTCGTCATGTCCCAGAACGAACACCACGACCCCGAGGCCGGGTTCGCCGGCGAACTCGGCTCCGCCCTCCGCTCCACCGGAGAGAGCTTCGCCCTCGACGGCCGGACCGAACTGGTCTCCGGCGGTCTCGCCCGCGGCCGCCGCCGGCTGCTCCGCCGCCGGCTCGCCGTGACCGGCGGGGCCCTCGCGCTCGCCGCCGTCGGCGTCGGCGGCGTCTACGCCGGCACCGTCGTCACCCCCGCCGGAGCACCGGACAAGGCGTCCGTCGCGGCGCCCCAGAAGACCAGCCCGTCACCCACCGCCGAACAGAGCGGGGAACCGGCCTCCGACTCCCTGAAGCCCGGCGAGGCCGAGATCCCGCTCTCCGAGATCGCGGACGTCATCAGGGCCAACACCCCCGCCGGACAATGGCGGTTCAACGACGAGAGCGGCGTCGGCCAGGCCATCAGCGGCATCTACGACGACGGCGAGGGCGAGGCCGCGGTCGGCGTCTCCCTCAGCCGGGCCGGCCGCGCCCCCGACGCGGGCGTCGACATGGTGACCTGCCCCGAGCGGGCGTACGTCCCCCACGACGGCTGCGACACCGGACGGCTCTCCGACGGCTCCCGCTGGATGGTCTTCCAGGGGTACGAGTACCCGGACAAGCGCGAGGAGACCAAGAACTGGCGGGCCGTGCTGCTCACCGGGGACGGCTTCCTGGTCGACGCGAGCGAGTACAACGCGCCCGCCGAGAAGGGCGGCCCGATCACCCGCGACAACCCTCCCCTCACCGCCGCCCAGCTGAAGGCGCTCGTCACCGCCGAGGCGTGGCGGCCCCTCCTGGAGCGGATCCCGCCGCTGCCCACCGCGCCCGCCCGGCCCGGCAAGGCCGCCCCGCCCGGACAGGCCGGACAGCCCGGAACGCCGGGCAAGGTCCGCAAGGCGCCGCCGCAGATCGCCGGCGACGGCGTCTCCGCCACCCTGCGCGCCCTGCTGCCCAAGGGGCTCCGGGTCACCGACAAGGGCGGCGAGGGCGAGTTCGCGTTCGTCGTCGTCGACGACGGCAAGGGCAAGAGCCTCGTCCAGGTCAACGTCCAGTACGGCATGGGCGGCGTCGCCGACCAGCTCTTCCGCTCCGGCGACGTCACCACCCTGCCCGACGGGCGCAAGGTGAAGCTCACGCGGCAGCCCGGCGAGAAGGGCGGCGAGGGCGTCGTGTGGTGGACCGCCGACACCCTGACGAAGAGCGGCTTCCGCGTCGTCGTCTCCGCCTTCAACACCGGCGCCCAGCACGAGGCCGCCACCCGGGCCGAACCGGCGCTCACCCTGGAGCAGCTGAAGACGATCGCCCTCGACCCGAAGTGGGCGAAGATCCCCGCCAAGTAGGAGGGTCCGCCGGGGGGCGAGAGGTCCGACGGCGGCCGGTCCGACGGGGGAGCTGCCGGTCCGAAGGGGGAACGGCCGGTCCGACGGGGGAAGCGAGCGGCCCGACGGGGGAAACGGGCCGCCCGACGGGGGAACGAGCGGTGCGTGGAGGCTACTTGGCGTCCGCGTACCGCTCCACCGTCGCCGTCGTGAACGGGAAGCGCACCGGTGTCGCCCCGAACGCGATCCGGCCCGCCTCGTCCCCGGCCGCCCGGATCGCCTCCGTCACCGCCCCGGCCTCCTCCGCCGGGCAGTGCACGATCACCTCGTCGTGCTGGAAGAAGACCAGCTCGGCCCGCATCCCGCCGGCCGACAGGGTGCGCCGCAGCGCCGCCAGCATCAGCAGCGCCCAGTCGGCGGCACTGCCCTGGACGACGAAGTTGCGGGTGAAACGGCCCCGCGCCCGGGCGTTGCCGGAGGCGTAGCCGGGGGTGAAGCCCTCCTCCGCGGCGACCTGCTCGGGACCCTCCTGGGGGAGCCCCGCCTCGCCGTCGTCGCCCGCGCCGACCGCCCTGGGGCTGGTCCGGCCGAGCCAGGTGCGGACGAGCCGGCCCTCCTCGCCGGCCCTCGCCGCCTCGTCCACATAGGCGACCGCGCGCGGGAAACGGCGCCGCAGCGCCGCCAGGTTCTTCAGGCCGTCACCGCTGGTCTGGCCGTAGATCGCGCCCAGCAGGGCGAGCTTCGCGTGGTCGCGGTCGCCGGAGAACGCCCGGTCGGACAGCCGGGTGTAGAGGTCGTCCGGGTGCCCGGCGACGTCCATCAGGCCCGGATCGCGGGAGATCGCGGCCAGCACCCGCGGCTCCATCTGGTCGGCGTCCGCCACCACGAGACGCCAGCCCTCGTCGGCGACGACCGCGCGCCGGATCACCTTCGGGATCTGGAGCGCCCCGCCGCCGTTGGTCGTCCAGCGGCCGCTGACCGTGCCGCCCGGCAGGTACTCCGGCCGGAACCGGCCGTCCCGCACCCAGTCCGCCAGCCAGGACCAGCCGTGCGCCGTCCAGATCCGGTACAGCTTCTTGTAGGCGATGAGCGGAGCCACCGCCGGGTGGTCGATCTCCTCCAGCTCCCAGCGGCGGGTGGACCGCAGCCGGATGCCGGCCTGGGCGAAGGCCCGCACCACGTCCGCCGGCAGATCCGGCCGGACCCGGCGCCCGAAGGCGGCCGACACCTCGTCCGCGAGCTCGGCGAGGCGGCGCGGCTCGCCCCCGCCCGCGTACCGCTCGCCCAGCAGCTCGTGCAGCAGCTCCCGGTGCACGTCGGCCCGCCACGGCAGCCCGGCCCGGTGCATCTCGGCGGCCACCAGCATCCCGGCCGACTCGGCGGCGGTCAGCAGCCGCATCCGGCCCGGATGCCCGGCCCGGTCGTGGCGGCGCTGCTGCTCCGCGTAGACCGCGAGCAGGCCCTCGAAGGGGACGGAGGCCACGGGTCTCGGTTCGAAGAGGGAGTCCTGCGGACCGGGCTCGGCGGTGCGCTGCGGCGGGTCCGGGGGCACCGGCTCGTTCCGCATCCGGGCCCACGCGGCGGCCGCCGAACGGGGCTCGCCGAGCCGGCCCTCGTGGCCGAGGAGCAGCTGCTCGGCGTCCTCCACGTCGTAGCACCGCTCGACCCGGACACCGGCGGCGAGCAGCCGCGGATACACCTCGGCCGTCGACCGCCACACCCAGCGCGCCACCTCCGGCCGGGCCCGGACGGCCGCGGCCAGGTCCGGCTCGCGGCGCACCTCCCCGGCGGGCAGGCCCTCCGGCCCGAGGGGGACGAGGGCCACGCCCTCCCCCTCCGGCTCCGGGGCCAGCGCCCACCTCTCGCTCATGGGTGCGAGTCTGGCATCCCCCACTGACAGCGGCGGATCACGACATCCCGGACGCGCGCCCGGCAGGGTCCGGAGGCGGCCTACGCCGCCGCGTGGAAGAGGGCCGCCGCCTCGCCGCGGGAGGCGACGCCGAGCTTGCCGAGGATGTTCGCCACGTGGAACTTCACCGTGGACTCGCTGATGTGCAGCGCCTCGGCGATCCGGCGGTTGCGGTGGCCGAGGGCCAGGTGCCGCAGGACCTCGATCTCCCGGTCGCCCAGGGTCGCCAGCGGGTGCGCGGGCCCGGCCGGGGCGTCCGGGGCGGCCAGCGGCAGGACGGCCGTCATCGTGGTGCCCCAGTGCGGCACCGACTCGATCTCCAGCCGCCCGCCCAGCACGTCCAGCCGGTCCCGGACGGTCCCCGCCCCCGTCTCGCAGGCCCCGATGACCCCCGGGCCGTCGTCGCGGACGGCCGCCCGCAGCTCGTCCTTGGTCAGCTGCCAGCCGACGTGGACCCGGTTCAGGCCCTCCTGCTCCAGGACGATCAGGAGCAGCGCCCGGACGATGGCCCGGGCGCCGTGCGCCACGTCGGCGGCGAGCGACCGGGTGTCGTCCGGCGGGCCCAGTTCGAGCCGGACCGGGCTGTGCCGCAGCATCGGCCGCAGCTGGTCGGCCAGCCGGGCGAAGGCGTCGCCGGCCGGCTCCTCCGCGATCGCCCGGTCCTGCCGCCGCGCCGCCCGCGCCTCCAGGAGCGCGTCCGCGGCGAGCTCCGTCGCGGCCGCCCGCGCGGCCGTGTCGTCCAGGGTGCCGCTGCGGAGCACCGACAACAGCCCGGAGAGAGCGGCGGCATGAGCGGTGGTCAGTTCGGCGCCGACCCGGGCGCGGGTGTCGGCGGCGGTACGGGAGCGGGCCAGCGCCCCCGGCATGGCCTCGACCGCGAACCGGTCGAGGTGGCTGGTCACCACGTCCCACAGCGCCTGCGCCAGGGCCGCCGCGGGAGCTTCGGCCGGGGCGGATCCGTCCTCCCGCACCAGCACGAGCAGCGAGTGGCGGGCGGTGGCGCCGCTGGTCACCGCCAGGACCGTGCGCGGCCGGCCGCCGATCCGCGCCGTCCCCTGCCAGGGCTCGCCCGGCACCCCTGCGGCGAGCAGCGGCACCAGCTCCGCGGTGGTGGAGCCGGCGGCCTCGCCGGTGGTCTTGAACGGCGAGTGCGCGCAGTGCGTGGAGAGTTCGGCCGCGCCGGTGTGCGGCACGACCGGGGCGAGCGCGGCGGAGAGCTGCGCGAGAACGCCGTCGAGCGGCCGGCTGAGGATCTCGTGCACGGTGGTCAGCGTGAGCGGGTCCATGACGGCCAGCCTAGGTGGCGGACGGGCTTGGGCGGCTGGTCTTCCGGACAGGTGGGACCGGCCGGACGGCGGGCGGGGGAGCGGGGGCCCGGGGCGCAGGCTTGAGCGTGTCGAGAGACGGACGCACCCGGTCCCGGGAGGCGGACGCACAGCTGCGGAGGGCGACATGGCGACGATGGAAGCGATCGTGTTCGACGAGTTCGGCGGCCCCGAGGTGCTGCGGCACGTGACCGGCGCCGAGGTCCCCGAGCCGGGCCCCGGCGAGGTCCGGCTGCGGGTCGCGGCGGCCGGGGTCAACCCGATGGACTGGAAGGTGCGCCGGGGCCTGCTGGAGGACTTCTACCCCACGGCCTTCCCCGCCGTGCCGGGCATCGAGGTCGCCGGAACGGTCGACGCGGTCGGCGACGGTGTCACCGGACTCGCCGTCGGCGACGAGGTGTTCGGCTGGACGACGAGCGGCGCCTACGCCCAGTACGCCCTCGGGAGCCGGCTCCTGCCGAAGCCGGCCGCCCTCTCCTGGGAGGACGCGGTCGCCCTCCCGGTCGCGGGCGAGACCGCGGCGCGGGTCCTGGCGGAGATCGGCGTACGGGAGGGCGAGACGCTCTTCCTGCACGGCGCGGCCGGGATCGTCGGCACGCTCGCCACGCAGCTCGCGGTCGCCGCCGGCGTCACGGTCGTCGGCTCGGCCTCCGCGCCCAACCACGCCCATCTGCGCGGACTCGGCGCGATCCCGGTCGCGTACGGCGACGGTCTCGCCGACCGGGTGAGGGCCGCCGCCCCCCGGGGCGTCGACGCGGTCTTCGACGCCGCCGGGCACGGCGTGCTGCCGGTCGCGATCGAGCTGGCGCCGAAGGAGCGGATCGCGACGATCGCCTCCACGGACGCGGCGGCGTACGGGATCCCCTACAGCGTCCCCGAGCAGGACTTCGACCGGGTACGGGCCTGGCTGACGGCGCAGGCCGAGGGGGTTCTGGCCGGCACCCTGCGGCTGCGCCGCGCCGACACCCTCCCCCTCAAGGAGGCGGCCCGGGCCCAGGAGCTGAGCGAGACGGGCCACGTCCGGGGCAAGCTGGTCCTGACCCCGTAGCCGGCTTCCGGCTCGGGCGCAGGGGCGGGGGTGGGGCGGTGGCCCGGCTCCGACCCCGGCCACCGCCCGTGTCCCAGCCTCGCCGCTCAGCGCGCGAGCCGCCACGCGGGGAGGGCCGACGCGGCGACGGCGACGACGGCGCAGACCCCCGCGGCCGCCCCCGTCTGCGCCCACGGCAGGGCCAGGACGACCGGCGCGGAGAGCGCGGCGAGGCCCGCGCCGAGGGCGCCGAGGACGACGGCGGTCACGCCGAGCCCGAGGACCGTGCCGATGCCGACGGCGAGGAGCGCCTCGCCGGTCACCGCCCCGAGGGCCTGGGCGCGGGTGGCGCCGGCCAGCCGCAGCGAGGCCAGTTCCCCGCCGCGGACCGACGTGGCCATGAGCAGCGTGCTCGCCAGGGCGATCACCGTGTAGAGGAGGACCAGGACGAGGATCAGGCGCAGGCCGGTCCTGGCGGCCCGGTTCACGGCCGGCGCGGCGGAGGGGTCGCCGGCCGCCGCCAGGGGCCGGTCGGACTCCAGGCGGTCGAGCGGCGCGCCGGGTGCCTGGGCGCGGGTGACGTACGGGCCGTTGTCGCCGGTGCCGCGGGCCAGGACGGCCGCGATCCGGAGCCGTACCGGACCGCTGCCGTCGGCCCGCCACACCTCCAGGTGCTCGCCGACCCGCCGCCGCTCGAAGTCCTCGTTGACGACGATCGACCGGTCGTCGAGGTCGCGCAGGTCGCCGGCGACGACGGGGAGCCGGGCGAGCGCCGCGAAGGCGGCCGGGTCGGCGACGGCCCGGGCCCCGTACTTCACGACCGCCTCGGCCCCGTCCCGTACGAAGAGGGAGGTCGGCCCGGAGGCGGCGACGACCGTGCCGGGCGTCCGCGCCGGGAGCTCCAGCCCCCGTCCCTCGACCACGTGGGCGGCGGCCGTCCGCTCCCGCGCCTCCGTCTCCTTCGCGCGCGTCACGCTCTCCGAGGCGCCGAAGAGCGTCCCGGCCAGCGCCACGGTCACCAGGACGGGCGCGGCGACGGCGGCGGTGCGGCGCACGGCGGCCGCGCCGTTCTCCCGGACGAGGAGCCCGATCGCCCCGCCGCGGGGGACGGGGAGGAGCCGGGCCACCGGCCGTACGAGCAGCGGGGCGAGGAGGGCCGCGCCGCCGGTGAGCAGCATCGGCAGGGTGGTGTACGTCTTCCGTTTGAGCAGCGCCTCGGGCTCGGTGGCGTACGTCCAGGCCAGCAGTCCGAGTCCGGCCGCGAGCAGTCCGGCGCCGAGCAGCGCCCGGCCGGGCGGCAGCACGTCCCGGTCGACGTCGGCCTCGCGCAGCGCGTCCGTCGGGCCGGTCCGCCCGGCGCGGTGGGCGGCGGCGGCCGCTCCGGCGAGGGCGACGCCGAGCCCCGTCCAGAAGGCGAGGTGGTACGGCCATCCGGCGCTCCCGCCGGCGGCGTCCGCGAACCAGCCGGGGGCCAGCCCCCGGGCCACCAGGGCCCGCGCCATCGGCGGCGCGGCCAGGCCGCCGAGCGCGCAGCCCGCGGCGGACGCGGTCACGCCGAGCACCGTCGCCTCGGCGAGCAGCAGCCGGCGGATCTGGCCGGGGGTGGCCCCGGCGGTGCGGAGCAGCCCGAACTCGCGGCGGCGCAGGGCCACGGAGAAGGCGAAGACGGAGGCGACGACGAAGACCGAGACGAAGGCGGCGACGCCGCCGGCGGTGCCGAGGAGGGCGTCGAGGCCGGTGAGTTCGTGGCCGTCCCGCTCGTGGCCGGGGTCGGCGCGGCGGCGTTCGGCGCCGGTGAGCACCTGCGCCCGGTCGCCGACGAGCTCCCGGACCCGCTCGGCGGGGGCGTCGAGCCCGACGGCGTCGGGGTGCCGGACGCCCGCCGGGTTCTCGGTGAGGGTCCACCGGGCGCGGAGTTCGCGCAGCGCGGCGGTGTCCACAGGCTGTGGACGGTCGAGCGGCCGGGAGACGAGGGCGGTCCCGGGGCCGCGCCGGACCTCCACGGTGAGCCGGTCCTGGCCGAGGACGACGACCGGGGAGGAGGCGAACCGTTCGGGGGCGCGGGGCGGCGGGTCCAGGGCGGCGGCGAGGCCGAGTCCGGTCGCCGTCAGCAGCCCGGCGCCGAGCATGAGGGCGAGGAACCCGCCCAGGAAGGACGCCCACCGGGCCCGCAGCCCGTTCACCACGACGCTCAGCACGCCGCACCCCCGGTCCGCGCCCCGGCGGCCGCCCCCGCCGGGCGCAGCTCCGCGAGCCGGGCCGCGACGCCGTCCGCCGAGGGCGCGGCGATCTCGTCCGCCACGCGGCCGTCGACCAGGAGGACGACCCGGTCCGCGCGGGCCGCGGCGAGCGGGTCGTGGGTCACCATGACCAGCGTCCGGCCCTCCTCGTCCACGAGGGACCGCAGCATGTCCATCACCTCCGCGCCGGTCGTGGAGTCGAGCGCGCCGGTCGGCTCGTCGCCGAAGAGCACGGCGGGGCGGGCGATCAGCGCCCGGGCGATGGCGACCCGCTGGCACTGGCCTCCGGAGAGCTCGGCGGGCCGGTGCCGCTCGCGCCCGGCGAGCCCGACCCGGGCGAGCGCCGCCCGGACCTCGCCGCGGGCGGGACGGCGGCCGGCGAGCCGCAGCGGCAGGGCCACGTTCTGTGCGGCGGTCAGCGTCGGCATCAGGTTGAAGGACTGGAAGACGAAGCCGATCCGGTCCCGCCGCAGCAGCGTGAGCCGCCGCTCGCTCATCCCCTCCAGGGCTGTGCCCGCCACCTCGACGACGCCCTCGTCCGGGCGGTCGAGCCCGGCGGCGCAGCGCAGCAGGGTGGACTTCCCGGAGCCGGAGGGGCCCATGACGGCGGTGAAGGTCCCGGCGGCGACGTCGAGGTCCACGCCGTCGAGGGCCCGGACGTCCCCGTGCCGCCGGACGAGCCCCCGGAGCCGCACGGCGGGGGCGGGGGCGGAGGAAGGAAGGGTGCTGGTCATGGCTCCAGCGAACCGTTCCGCCGGGGTCCCGGTCACGCCGTCTGCCGGGCGTCCCGAGGTAGGGCCAGACCTACCCCCGCCGGGCTGAGACCATCGGAGGAGGTCGACGACGCGAGGTACGGAAGGGCACGGTCACAGTCATGCAGGAGGAGGCACGGGAGTCCACCGTCGAGCGGGCGCTGCGGGAGTCGCTGCACACCCGCGACGACCGCTCCCTCGACACGGCGGCCTCCCTGCTCGCCGCCGACCCGGGCGCCGACGCCGGTCTCGCGCGGCGCGGCGAGGAGTTCGTACGGACGCTGTGGGAGCGCGGCTGGCAGCCCGCCGACCTCGCGCGCACGGTCCGCCGCGAGCTGGCGGAGGAGCACCTGCGGCTGCTCGGCGGGCTGGTGCGGGCCGAGACGGCCCGGTACGCGACGCTGCCCCGGCGCTGGCGGGAGCAGCTCGACGCACTGGACGACGGGACCGGCGGCCCGCCGGCGGACCGCTTCTCCTCCGCGACGGCCGCCCTGGAGCTGTACCGGCTGCTGGTCCGGCTGCCCCGGCTCGACGCGGTCGGTCCCGTACCGGGCGACACGCTGCCGCCGGCGGCGGCCGGCGAGCCCCGGATGCTCACCCGGATCCGGGCGCTGCTCGCCAAGGCGGAGGCCACCGGCTACCCGGAGGAAGCCGAGGCGCTGACCGCGAAGGCGCAGGAGCTGATGGCCCGGCACAGCCTCGACGAGGCGGGGCTCGCGGCCGGTGCCCCGTCGCCGCAGACGCCGGGCGCCATCCGGATCGGCGTGGAGCCGCCGTACGAGCAGGCGAAGGCGATCCTGCTCGACGCGGTGGCGACCGCGAACCACTGCCGGGCGGTGTGGAACGAGCCGTACGGCTTCTCGACGGTGGTCGGCTTCGAGGCCGACCTCGACCCGGTCGAGCTGCTGTACACCTCGCTCCTCGTGCAGGGGACGGCGGCGATGACCCGTGCGGAGGCCGAGCAGCGCAGGGGCGGCCGCAAGCGCACCAAGTCCTTCCGGCAGTCCTTCCTGCTCGCGTACGCGAACCGGCTCGGCGCCCGCCTGGAGGCGACCTCCCGGCGGGTGGCCGCCGAGGCCCCGACCCTCCTTCCGGTCCTGGCCTCCCGCGAGGTCGCGGTGACCGCCCGCACGGACGAGCTCTTCCCGGAGACGCGGGCCACCCGGGTCCGCGCCATGTGGGACGAGGACGGCTGGAACCACGGCGCCACCGCCGCCGAGACCGCCACCCTCACCCCGGACCGCGCCCGCCTCGACCGGCGCGGACAGGGCTAGGCCGTCTCTTTCGGATCCCGCCGGGCTCGCGACTCCGGGGGATGCCGCAGGGCTCGCGCCTCCGCCGGACCGTGGCCCGGCGCGCGGCGCCTCCGCCGGGGACCGTGCCGGGCTCGCGCCTCCGGGGTGAAATGTCGGGTTACGGGGTGATCGTCGCTACGCTCGGTCCATGAGCTGGCTCCGGGCGCTGAGGGAGACCGCCCGCTCCGGCCTCACCGTGGAGCGGCGGCGGCTCGCCCCCGTCGTCGCCGCCCGGGGCGCCCTCGGACTCGCGCTGGTCGTCGGTTTCTCGCTGGCCGTCTTCGGGCCCGCCGTCGCCGCGTCGTCGGCGTTCGGCGCGTTCCAGGCCGCCATCGCGACCTTCCAGCGGTCCTGGCGGCCCCGGCCGACCCTCGCCCTCGCCTCCGGCGGCAGCCTCGCCGTCTCCACCTTCCTGGGCTATCTGACCGGCTCCCACACGGTGCTCTTCCTCGCCCTCCTGGTGTCCTGGACCTTCCTCTCCGGGCTCGCCTGGGCTGCCGGACCCACGGCCGGCATCATCGCCTCCTCCAACGTGGCGATCATGCTGGTCACGATCACCCTGCCCACCTCCGTCGCGACCGCCGCCGGGCACGCCGTCATGATCTTCGCGGGCGGGGTCGTCCAGGCCGCGCTCGTCGTGCTGCTCCCGGTCCGGCCCTGGGGCGCCCAGCGCGACGCCCTCGCGGACGCGCTCGCCGCGGAGGCGGACTACGCCCGCCGGCTGCGCCACGACCCGGTCGCGCCCTTCGACCCGGTCCCGCTCATGACCGCCCGCAGCGCCGCCGCGGTCACCCCCCGGCAGGCCCGCCGCCGGCCCGCCGAACTGCACGGACCCCGGCGGCTCGCCGAGCGGATCCGGCCCGTGCTCGCCTCGCTCGCGGACCCCGCCGTCGGCGCCCCGGCCGAGGGCCCGCAGCGCGACCGGGTCCGCGAGCTGCTCGCCGCGGCGGGCGAGGTCCTCGACGCCGCCGCGCACGCCATCCGGCACGGCGAGCCGGTCCGGCTGCCCGCGCCCGCCGTCGCCGCCCTCCGCACCCCCGACACCGGCACGATCCTCACCGACCGCGCCCACCGCACCGCCCTCCGCCTGATCGCCCTCCTCGGCGACGTCGTCGAGACGGCGGACCCCCGCACGGAGACCGACCCTGAGGAGGACCGCACGGGGGAGGACCGCACGGGGGAGGACCGCACGGGGCCGACCCCGGGCACGCCTGGTGCGGGGCCGATTCCGGGCACGCCGGCCTCGGGCACGCCGGCCTCGGGCACGCCGGCCTCGGGCACACCGGGCGCGGGGACCACACCGGGCGGGCCCCGCGCGGACGCGGGGCTCGGCCAGCCGGGCGGCGAGGGGCGTGATCCCCTCCTCGCCGCGCGCACCCGGCCCACCCTCCTCCGTCTCGCGCCGCTCGTCCTCGCGAGGATGCGGGCCGAGGTGCGGCCGGGGTCGGCGATCCTGCGGCACGCGCTGCGGGTCTCCGGGGTCACCGCGGCCGGCTATCTGCTCGGCCTGGTGCTGCCCTTCGGACACGGGTACTGGGCGCCGATGGCGTCCGTGATGGTGATGCGCCCGGACTTCTCGCAGACGTACGCCCGCTCGGTGGCCCGCTTCGGCGGCACGCTCGTCGGCGTCGCGCTCGCCACCGCCGTGGTGCAGACCGCGCACCCGGGGACGTACCTCTCGGCCGGTCTCGCCGTCCTCTGCGCCTTCGGCATGTACCTGCTGATGAAGACGGGGTACGCCGTCAGCCAGGTCTGCGTCGCCGCGTACGTCGTCTTCCTCCTCGGCATGGAGGGCTCCGGGGTGACCCAGACCGTCCGCGACCGGGTCCTGCTCACGCTCCTCGGCGGCCTCCTCGCGATGCTCGGCTACGCCCTCTACCCGGCTTGGGAGACGCCCCGGCTGCGCGGCCGGCTCGCCGACTGGCTCACCGCCTCCGGGCGGTACGCGGCGGCCGTCGCCGCCCGGTACGCCGACCCCGCGGGACCCGGCAGCCCCGACGTGCGCGAGGCGCTGCTCTCCGCCCGCGCCGCCCGCGTGGCCTGGCACGACGCGGTGGGGCGGGCCGGGCACGAGCCGGTGCGGCACCGCGGCCTTTCGCACGCGGCGGCCGAGGGCGCGGGCCACGCGCTCGCCGAGTTCGGGCGGGCCGCGATGCTCCTGGAGGCCCACCTCCCCGAGCACGGCGCCCCGCCGCTGCCCGCCGCGGCCGGCCTCGCCGAGGCGCTGCGCAAGGCGACCGAGCGCGGCGCGAAGGCGGTCCGCGAACGCAAGGTCCCCGCCTGGGACGACCTCCGCGAGACCGTCGCCGCCTGGGACACGGAGGTCGCCGACCCGCTGCTGCGGAAGGCGGCGCGGCTGCTCCTGGCCGCCCTGGACGAGCTCGCGGCCGCCCTCGCCGACGCCTGAGCCCCGCCCGCCGCCCGCTGCCCCGTCGGCCGGATTCCCCGGTTTCCCCGTTTCCCCCGTTTCCCCGTTTCCCCGTTTCCCGGAAATCTTGCGCCGCGGTGTCATCCAGGGCCGGTCCGGGCGGAGTTGAGAAGGGTGGAAGACCGTACGGAACCAGGAGCGATCCCATGAAGAAGTACCTGCTCGCCGCGGGCGCCGCCGTCACCGCCGCGGTGGCCGCCGCCGTCCTCGCCGCCCCGGCCACCGCCGCCGCACCCGCCCCCACCGCCCCCTCCCTCACCACCCCCACCGCGTCCCTCTCCTCCCTCTCCTCCCTCTCCCCCGACGCCGCCGCCCCCTCGGCCGCGGTGCGGACCGTCCGCTCCGGCGAGCGCGTCGACGCCGGCGGCGGCTACACGATCTGGCTCACCCGCCAGGGCAAGCACTGGACGGGCCCGGACGGCTTCGAGCAGTTCCGCAGCGTCGTCGACGGCAACCTCGACCTCACCCGGCCCGCCCTCAGCCACCAGGGCGAGGGCACCTTCCACTCGGGCGTCTACGGCGGCCCGCAGGCCCCCGGCCGGGTCGAGGTGACCGACGCCGAAGGCCGCGTCACCCGCGCGACCCTGCTCCAGCTGCCCGGCCGGCCGGGCTGGGGCGTCTGGTACGCCCACACCGCGCCCTCCGACCGCGACGTCTCCGTCGCCTTCTACGCCCGGGACGGCCGGCTCCTCGTCGAGCTGCCCGCCATGGACTTCTGACGGGCCGTCCCTCACGCTCGGCGGGGCCCGGCACGGGGCGGGCCCCGCCGCACCACCTTCCGATCGCGAGGTCCGCCACCGTGACCCACCCACCGGTTCCCGAGCCCGACGCCGACTTCGCCGACTTCGCCACCGCCGCGTGGCCCCGGCTCGTCCGCACGGCCCAGCTGCTCACCGGCGACTTCCACGAGGCCGAGGACCTGGTGCAGACGACCCTGGCCAAGGTGTACGGCCGCTGGCGCAAGGTCCCGCGCGACGCGATCGACCTCTATGTGCGCCGCGCCCTCGTCAACAACAACCTCAGCCGTCTGCGCCGCCGCCGGGTCGCCCATCTGCTCGTGCCGGTGCTGCCGGAACCCTCCCGGCACCGGGACGCCGGCCACGCCGAGCACGTCGAGGAACGGGCCGTGCTCCTGGAGGCGTTAGCCGATCTGAGCGTCCGTCAGCGCACTGTGATGGTGCTGCGCTACTGGGACGATCTGACGGAACAGGAGATCGCCGACGTCCTCCAGTGCTCCGTCGGCACGGTGAAGACCCACGCCCGGCGCGGTCTCGCCGCCCTGCGGGCCCACCCCCGGCTCGCCGCCGGCGCCCCGCCGCTGCCCGGCCCGCCCCTCCGCACCCCCTACGGAGCCCGCCCATGACCCCCGCACCCGACGCCGGGCCCGACGCCGCCGAGGCGTGGGACGACCTGCTCCGCGCCGAGTTCGCCCGCGCCGCCCACGACGTGACCCCGGGGCCCGCGCCCGTCGCGGCGGTCGTCCGGGCGGGCCGCGCGCGCCGCAGGCGCCGTACCGTCGCCCTCTCCGTCCTCGCCGTCCTCGGCGTCTCGGCCGCCGTCGCCGCCGGCACGGCCCTGGCCGGCGACCCGCACCCCGCCGCGGGGCTCGCCGCCCCGCCCGCCGTGACCGCGACCGGCTCCTCCGCCCCGCCGGTGCCCCGGGTCTCCCGGACCTCGGCCGGCGAGCCGCGGGTCCCGGCCCCGGTGCGGACCGTCGCGGCGGGGGAGCGGGTGGCGGCCGCGCCGGGGTGGACGGTGTGGCTCACGGAGCGGGGCAAGCACTGGAAGGGCGGGGCGGACGGGCTGGAGCAGTTCCGCAGCGTCACCGACGGCAACATCGACCTGAGCCGCCCCGACCTCAGCCACCAGGGCGAGGGCACCTTCCACTCCGGCCTCTACTACGGCACCCGGGACGCCGGCCGGGTCGAGCTCGTGGACGCCCGCGGCCGCACCACGCCCGCGCGGCTCCTCCAGCTCCCGGGCGGTCCCGGCTGGGGCGTCTGGTACGCCGTCGCCCCCGACGAGACCCCCGTCGGCGCCCGCCTGTACGACGGCGCGGGCCGTCTCCTGGCGGAGCAGCCACCCGTCTGACCTGCGGAGATATCAGTCCGTGCGAGGAGCGGAGATCATAGTGGAAATGGGATCCGTTTTCTTTTACCCTCGGCCGCATGGCACGCAACGAGATACGCCCGGTCCTCAAGCTCAGGTCCACCGCCGGAACCGGGTTCACCTACGTCACCCGCAAGAACCGCCGCAACGACCCCGACCGGCTCACCCTCCGCAAGTTCGACCCGGTGGCCGGCCGGCACGTCGACTTCCGAGAGGAGCGCTGACCGGAGCGGTCCCCCGGCCCGCGCCGGGAGCCCGCAGGGAACCACCGCCCCCGCGCGCCCGTCCACCCGGATGGGAAGATCGCGGGGGCGTTCCCGGGCGCGGCCCGGGTGCGAACGGCGCAGGTCGCACGCTGCGTCGCGTAGCCGCTACGCCACGCCTCGTGCACGTGCATCTGCTCATGCATCGGCATATGAACGAAGCTATGATCCGGGGAAGTTGACACCTGCACCAAGCAACTCGGGGAGCTACCAGTGCATCACGCGCACCACGCGTACAACGGCATGGCGGCCACGGAGCTGCGGGGCGTCGTCTGGCAGAAGAGCAGGCACAGCAACTCGCAGGGCTCCTGCGTGGAGTTCGCCAAACTGCCCGGGGGAAACGTTGCCGTGCGCAACTCCCGCCACCCGGACGGGCCCGCGCTCGTCTACACGCCGGCCGAGATCGAGGCGCTCCTGCTGGGTGTCAAGGACGGGGAGTTCGACCACCTCGTCTGACCCGCCGGGCCGGCGGGGACCACGGACACGGAGAAGGCCCCGGCGGTCACCGCCGGGGCCTTCTCTCGGTCCTCGTGCCTACTCCTCCTCGGGGCCGACCCGGAAGAGGGCCCACACCACCTTGCCCTGGAGCCGTCCGGCCAGCGGGTGCCAGCCCCAGCTGTCGCTGAACGACTCCACCAGGAACAGCCCCCGGCCCGACTCGGCGGAGAAGTCCTCCTCGCCGCCGCGCGCCTCCGGGCTCTCCCGGCTGGGGTCGCGCACCGCGCACACCAGGCGGGACGCCCAGCGCATCAGGTGCAGCCGCACCGGCGGAGCCTGCGGGTCGTCGGGACAGCCGCCGTCGGGGACGGCGTGCCGCAGCGCGTTGGTGACGAGCTCGGAGACCACGAGGGCCACGTCGTCGAAGCGGTCGCCGAGATTCCAGCTGTCCAGCGTCGCGCTGGTGAACTTCCGGGCCCCGCGCACGGCTTCGTACCGCGCGGGCAGGGCGCAGGAGGCGGAGGTGGAGACGGCGCCGGGATCGATCGGCGGGAGACCCTGCCGTAACGGCTCGAGCACGGTCGATCCATTCGTCCCCATGCGAGGCACTCCCGGGAATCGCGGCGGTGGTGCGACAACGGTGCAAACAGTGCGAAACATTGCGACAACACGACAACGCGAACGAGTACGCGGCTGCGCGGGGTCCATGGTTCCGAATGCGACCACGGGATGCAAGGGCAGATGCACGTGCACGCGGCCGCCGGATGCCGGACCTGTCCGAGCCTGTGGTGAATCTGTGGAAATCTTCTTGACGCGGGCGTGTCCGGCCCCCGTCCGGATCTCACCCCTCTGCCTCCCCTTCCGTAACCAGATGTGTACGCGCTGAAGCGTTTGGTGGCAGAATCCGGGGCTCGACGGGGGCTCGTCACCGTGAAGGGAAGGCTGGAGCCGTGACCGCAGGCGAAATGAACGGAGCGGGCGGGAGCGTCGTCCGGCGCATCCTGCTGGGCTCCCAGCTGAGGCGCCTGCGCGAATCGAGGGGCATCACCCGCGAGGCCGCCGGCTACTCGATCCGCGCCTCCGAATCCAAGATCAGCCGCATGGAGTTGGGAAGGGTGAGCTTCAAGGCCAGGGACATAGAGGATCTGCTCACTCTCTACGGCGTCACCGAGGAGACCGAGCGCGGCGCGCTCCTGGGTCTCGCCCGCGAGGCCAACCTCGCCGGCTGGTGGCACAGCTTCGGCGACGTCCTGCCGGGCTGGTTCCAGACCTACATCGGCCTGGAGGCCGCCGCCTCCCTCATCCGCGTCTACGAAGTGCAGTTCGTGCACGGTCTGCTGCAGACGGAGGAGTACGCCCACGCGGTCGTCACCCGGGGCATGCCCGGCGCCTCGCAGGCCGAGATCGACCGCCGCGTCGCCCTCCGCCTCGAACGCCAGAAGGTCCTCGTCTCCGAGCGCGCCCCCCACTTCCACGTCGTCCTCGACGAGGCGTCGCTCCGCCGCCCGTACGGCGACCGGGCCGTCATGCGGGGCCAGGTGAAGCACCTCATCGAGATCTCCGAGCACCCCGGCGTCACCCTCCAGGTCATGCCCTTCAGCTTCGGCGGCCACGCCGGCGAGAGCGGCTCCTTCACCATGCTCAGCTTCCCGGAGTCCGACCTCTCCGACGTCGTCTATCTGGAACAGCTCACCGGCGCCCTCTACCTCGACAAGCGCGAGGAGGTCGCCCAGTACGGCGCCGTGATGGAGAAGCTGGCGAAGGACAGTCCGGATCCGGCCGAAAGCCGTGATCTTCTCCGGGGGCTCCTCCAACTCTCCTGAGACATCAGTACGATGACGGCGCATCAGTAGCCACGGCGATCGGGCGCCCGCGCGCGCCCGGGCGACCGGCAGCCGGCAGAGGGGTTCTCCGTCCATGTCGCACTTCACCGACCTGGCCCACCAGTTCATCGACGGCGAGTGGAAGCCGGGCAGCGGCTCCTGGGACATCATCGACTTCAACCCGTACACCGGGGAGAAGCTCGCCTCGATCACCGTGGCCACCGCCGAGGAGGTGGACCGCGCCTACCGTGCCGCCGAGCGCGCGCAGGCCGCCTGGGCCGAGACCAACCCCTACGCCCGCCGGCTGGTCTTCGAGCGCGCCCTGCGGATCGTCGAGGACCGCGAGGACGAGATAGCCGACACGATCGTCGCCGAGCTCGGCGGCACCCGCCTCAAGGCCGCCTTCGAGCTCCACCTCGCCAAGGAGTTCCTGCGCGAGGCGGTCCAGCTGGCGCTGCGCCCCGAGGGCCGCATCCTGCCGTCCCCGCTCGACGGCAAGGAGAACCGCGTCTACCGCCTCCCGGTCGGCGTCGTCGGCGTCATCTCCCCCTTCAACTTCCCCTTCCTCCTCTCCATCAAGTCGGTCGCCCCCGCCCTCGCGCTCGGCAACGCGGTCGTCCTCAAGCCGCACCAGAACACCCCGATCTGCGGCGGCACCCTGGTCGCGAGCATCCTGGAGGAGGCGGGCCTCCCGGCCGGCCTGCTCAACGTCGTCGTCACCGACATCGCCGAGATCGGCGACGCGCTGCTGACCCACCCGGTCCCGAAGGTCATCTCCTTCACCGGATCCGACAGGGTCGGCCGCCACGTGGCCACCGTCTGCGCCCAGAACTTCAAGCACGCCGTCCTCGAACTCGGCGGCAACAGCGCCCTGATCGTCCTCGACGACGCCGACCTCGACTACGCGGTCGACGCCGCCGTCTTCAGCCGCTTCGTCCACCAGGGCCAGGTCTGCATGGCCGCCAACCGCATCCTGGTCGACCGCCGCGTGGAGGCGGAGTTCACCGAGAAGTTCGTGGCCAAGGTGAAGACCCTGCGGGTCGGCGACCCGGCCGACCCCGCCACCCACATCGGCCCGCTGATCAACTCCCAGCAGGCCGAGTCGGTCGACGGCGCCGTCGAGCAGGCCGTGGCGGCCGGTGCCACCGCGCTGCTGCGCGGCACGGTCGAGGGCAACGTCGTCTCCCCGTCCGTCCTCACCGGCCTCCCCGCCGACGCCCCCGTCCTCGCCCAGGAGATCTTCGGCCCCGTCGCCCTGATCCTCCCCTTCGACGGCGAGGACGAGGCCGTACGGATCGCCAACGACACGCCGTACGGGCTCAGCGGCGCCGTCCACACCGGCGACATCGAGCGGGGCGTCCGGGTGGCGAAGCGGATCCACACCGGCATGATCCACATCAACGACGGCACCGTGCACGACGAGCCGATCGTCCCCTTCGGCGGCGAGAAGCACTCCGGCATCGGGCGGCTCAACGGCGACGCGATGATCGAGGCGTTCACCACCCAGAAGTGGATCTCGATCCAGTACGGCCGCAGCCAGTTCCCCTTCTAGGACCGAACCTGTCCTCTTTCCTCCGTAGCGTGGGTCCTGCCCGAGCGACACACGGACGGAAGGCGGACATCATGGTGGCTCTTGTTCCCTCGGAGGCCCCCGGCGACGAGCGCGGCGCGTTCCTCAACTTCGTGGAGGTCCAGCGCGCCGCGCTCCGCCGCGCCCTCCTCGGCCTCACCGAGGAGCAGGCCGCGAGCCGCCCCAGCGTCAGCGAGCTGAGCCTCTCCGGCCTGGTCAAGCACGTGGCCGAGATGGAGCTGAACTGGCTCCGCCTCGCGCAGCAGCGTGAGAACGAGCGGCAGCGGAGCCAGGAGACCTGGGGCGAGGCGTTCCGCCTCGTCGACGGCGAGACGATCCCGGAGGTCCTCGCCTTCTGGGACGGGGTCGCCAAGGAGACCGAGGAGTTCGTCCGTACGGCCCCGAGCCTGGACGACACCTTCCCCCTGCCCCCGGCGCCCTGGTTCCCGGCGGAGGGGCGGGTCTCGGTCCGCTGGATGCTCCTGCACCTGGTGCAGGAGATGGGCCGGCACGCCGGACACGCGGACGTGATCCGCGAGTCCCTCGACGGCAAGGGCTCCTTCGACCTGATCGCGCTGGAGCGCGAGGGCTGAGCCGGGCGGGCCCCGGGCGGGGTCGAGCCCGGCGGATCCCGGTGGGTCGAGCCCGGCGGATCCCCGGTGGTCCCCCGGCGGATCCCCGGTGGGGCCTGTGCGGCGCAGGGGTGGATCCCCCCGAAGAATCTTCCTCCCGGGTGGGAACCCGGAGGCGGTGAGCGGTGTACCAGAAGCAGACGGTTCACCGCGAACCGCCCGAGGGACAGGGGGAAGTCCGATGCGCGTTCCCGTTTCCCGGGCGCCGGCTCCGCTGCGCGCGCTCGTGGCCCTGCTGCTCGCCTGGCTCCTGGCCGCCTGCACGGGAGGGCAGGAACCGGTACGCGGCGGTGAACGGCCCGCCGGCGACGGGGCGTTCGGCGCCCCGCCGGAGATACCGGACGGCGCGGGACTGCCCGGCTGGGCGGCGGACCTCGGCTTCGCCGCCGACGGCAGCGGCTTCGCGCTGCTCGCGGAGTGCGTGAACGACCCGGCCGAGCCGGCCAACGGCTTCTGCCGGCAGCGGATCGCGGCGCTCGACCGGGGGGCGGACCGCTGGGAGCAGCGGGTCTCGCCCCTGCCCGAACTGCGCGGCGCCGAAGGGGTGTCGGCGCGGCTGTGGGTGCTGGGGCCGGGGCGCGCGCTGATCGAGGACGGCGGCGGGGACGAGCCGCCGCACGGCTGGTTCAGCGGCGACGGCGGCCGGAGCTGGCGCGCAGTGGATCCGCGCCCGGCCGGCCGGACCCCGGACATACCCGCGGGCGGGGCGCTGACCGCCGAGTGCGCCACGGACCCGGGAGCCCCGCCCGAGTCGTGCGCCCGGGAGGTGCTGGCGGTCGTCTCGCCGCGGGACGGACGGCGGCGGCGGCTGGTGGCGCAGCCGGCGCTGGGCGCGCACCCCCGGCCCGCGGCGGTGGCGGAGCCGGACGGCTCCTGGTGGGTCTCGGGCGTCGAGCCGGGGACGGGGCGGCCGGCGGTCGCGGTCTCCCGGGACGCGGGCCGGAGCTGGTCCGTGAGCCGGCTGCCGAGCGCGGCCGCCGCCCCGCATGGGTACACGCAGGTCGTGGTCGGCCCGGACGCCGTGTACGCCGCGGAGATGGGCGAGCTGAAGGGCGGCGAGCCGGTCAAGAACCCGCTGCGGGCGCTGCACCGCTCCCGCGACGGCGGCCGGACCTGGGAGCGGACGTGGACCACCGGCGCGGTGGCCGAGCCGCGCTCGCTGGAGGGCCTGCCGGTGCCGGGGCCCGGCGGACGGGTGGAGATCGCCGCCCAGTCGTCCGGGTACCGCAGCGCGGACGGCGGCCGGACCTTCCGGGAGCTGGACGACGGCAGCGCGTACGTCCGCCGCACCGGCGCCGGCCTGCTGCGGGAGGGCTCGCGCTGCCGGTACGAGGTGACGCGGGACGGGGTCCGCTGGGCGGAGTTCCTGCTGGCGTGCGGGGACGACGCCTCCGTGGGCGTGCCCTAGCGGTGCGCGCGGACGCCCTAGTGGTGGAAGGCGGTCGCGGCGCCCTTGTCGTGGGTGAACGGGCGCGGCTGGCTGCGCAGTTCGGGCAGCAGCCGCTTCAGGTCCTCGACGAGGAGGCCCGCGAGGTCGGCGGAGAAGCCGTTGCGGCAGACGATCCGCAGCACGGAGAGGTCCTCGCGGTGGGCGGGGAACGTGTAGGCGGGGACGAGCCAGCCGTGCTCCCTGAGCCGGCGGGAGACGTCGAAGACGTCGTAGGAGGTGACGTCGGGCGCGGTGGTGAAGGCGAAGACGGGCAGCTGGTCGCCGCGGGTCAGGAGACGGAAGTCGCCCATGGCCTCGATGCGTTCGGCGAGCCCCCGGGCGACGTCCCGGCTGGTCTGCTGGACGGCCCGGTATCCGTCCCGGCCCAGCCGGAGGAAGGTGTAGTACTGGGCGACGACCTGGGCGCCGGGGCGGGAGAAGTTGAGGGCGAAGGTCGGCATGTCGCCGCCGAGGTAGTTCACCCGGAAGACCAGCTCCTCGGGGAGCTCCTCGGCGCTGCGCCACAGCGCCCAGCCGACACCCGGGTAGACGAGCCCGTACTTGTGGCCGGAGGTGTTGATCGAGGAGACGCGGGGGAGGCGGAAGTCCCACACCAGGTCCTCGTCGAGGAAGGGCGCGACCATGGCGCCGGAGGCGCCGTCGACGTGGACCGGGATGTCGAGGCCGGTGCGGGCCTGGAGGTCGTCGAGGGCGGCGCAGATCTCGGCGACGGGCTCGTAGGAGCCGTCGAAGGTGGAGCCGAGGACGGCGACGACGCCGATGGTGTTCTCGTCGCACAGGGCGGCGGCGGAGGCGGCGTCGAGGTGGTAGCGGTCGCCCTCCATGGGGACGAGGCGGGGCTCGACCTCCCAGAAGGTGCAGAACTTCTCCCAGCAGACCTGCACGTTGACGCCCATCACGAGATTGGGGCGGGCGGTGGCCGGATAGCGGTCGGCGTTCTTCTTGGCCCAGCGGCGCTTGAGGGCCATGCCGGCGAGCATGCACGCCTCACTGGAGCCGGTGGTGGAGCAGCCGACGGCGGCGGCCGGGTCGGGGGCGTGCCAGAGGTCGGCGAGCATGGCGACGCAGCGGCGTTCGAGTTCGGCGGTGCGCGGGTACTCGTCCTTGTCGATCATGTTCTTGTCGCGGCACTCGGCCATGAGGACACCGGCCTGGGGCTCCATCCAGGTGGTGACGAAGGTGGCGAGGTTGAGCCGGGAGTTCCCGTCCAGCATCAGCTCGTCGTGGACCAGCTGGTAGGCGCTGGACGGCGGCAGCGGCCCGTCGGGCATCCGGTGGCGCGGCGGGGCCTGCGTCATCCCGCCGACGGGGTCGGCCTCGCCGTAGAAGGGGTTGAGGGCGAGCCGGCGGTAGGGCGCGGAGTCGGGGTCGTCGGTTCCCTTGTGGAGGGGGGCCATCGGGGGGCTCCTTCTGCGGCGGTCAGCGGAGGGCGTTGCCCTGGTGGTCGAGTTCGAGCTGCGGCCGGCCGGTGACGACCAGCCAGGCGGGGAGGGTCGCCAGGCAGAGCAGCGACAGCATGGCGGGGGAGGCGGCGATCACGGCGGCGATGAAGAGGCTCACCCAGCCCTGCCGGGTGGTCGCGAGGAGGACGCCGAGGACGGCGGAGGAGACGGCGACCGCCGGGTGGATCTCCGGGACGAGGGCCTGGGCGACGAGGCCGAGGGCGGCGCCGATGAAGACCGCCGGGAAGACCCGGCCGCCGCGGAAGCCGCAGGCGGCGGCGACCAGCAGGGCGGCGAGTTTGACGACGGCCAGCCGGGCCAGCTCGCCGGAGGAGTACACCCCGATGGAGGCGACGAGCTCCTTGGTCTCGTGGAGGCCCTTGAAGAGCGTCAGATGGCCGCCCAGGGCGCCCAGCAGGCCCAGGACCAGGCCGCCGGCGGGCAGCATCAGCAGGGGATGCCGCAGCCTGCCGAAGGCCCGGTGGAGGACGGGGAAGGCGTAGCAGCCGAGCAGGCCGAAGACGGCGCCGAGGGTGGCCACGACGAGCGCGGCGAGGAGGTCCTCCCAGCCGGGGTCGGTCAGCGGGGGGAGGCCCATGGCGAAGCTGGGGTCGGAGAGGAGCTGGGTGGTCGTCGCCCCGGCGCCGGCGGCGACCAGCGGCGCGAAGAGCCGGTCCCACAGGGAGCCCCTGCCGGGCTTCCCGGCGAGCGCCTCCGAGAGGACGAGGGCGGCGGCGACCGGGGTGCCGAAGAGGGCGCCGAAGGTGCCGGCGACGGCGAGGGAGACCCAGAAGGCGCCCGGCACGTTCGGCGCGGCCCGCAGGCCCAGCCAGGCGGCGAGCGCGATGGCGGCGGCGATCGTCGGCTGTTCGGGGCCGAGGCTGACGCCGCCCGCGAGGGCGAGGGTGCTGGCCAGCAGCAGACCCGGCACCACGCCGGGCGCCACCGGCGGCCCGCCGAGCCCCTCGGAGGCCGGGTCGGGCCCGGCGTGCCCGGGCACCTTCCACACGACCAGGCCGGCGGCGACACCGGTGGCGGTGAGCACCGCGATCATCCAGAGCGAGGAGTACGGGCCGATGTCCAGCGCGTCCGGCAGGGTCTCCCAGAGGACCGACTGGAGCTCCTCGGCGAGCTCGCTGATGCCGAGGAACAGCAGGGCCGACCCGACGCCCACCACGAGGGCGGGCAGGACCTGCGGCAGAAGAAGCCGTACCGGGGCTTCGGCGGGGGCGGTCGCGTCATGATCGGTGGACACCGACCCACCATAAGTGAGCAAATGCCGCATAACACCTCGAAAGACCGGGGCTCGCGGGCTTGCTCCTCACGCCGCGTCAGGACCGAGGCCGGCGCCGGCGCGCGGGCGCGACGACGGCCGCCGCTCACGGGCCGCGGCCGTCGTCCACGGCTCAGGCGCGTGGCGCGATCACCACGGCCGTCCCGTACGCGCAGACCTCGGTGCCGACATCGGCGGCCTCCGTCACGTCGAAGCGGAACATCAGGACGGCGTTCGCGCCGCGCGCCCTGGCCTGCTCCACCAGGCGTTCCATCGCCTGGTTCCGGGTCTCCACCAGGGTCTTGGTCAGCCCCTTCAGCTCACCGCCGATCATCGACTTCAGACCGGCGCCGATCTGGCTGCCCAGATGCCGCGAGCGGACCGTCAACCCGAAGACCTCGCCGATCACCTGGCGTACCTCGAAACCGGGGATGTCGTTCGTCGTCACGACCAGCACGTCCGGGTGCGGTCCCTGACCGCCTCCGTACTCTTCGATGCCCATCGGCACTCACCTCCTGATCACCCAGGGTCGGGGCGACCGGGCCGCTCCGCAATCCCGTGGCACCCGGGTGGAACCGGGGCACGCCCCGCCACGTTGATAGCTTGGGGCGCGCCGTGCGCATGTCCCCGTCCCGACATGCCCCCCACCACCCGCAGGAGCCCGGAACCGTGAACACGCTTGCCCTCGGACCGAGCTGGCTGGATCCGGACCACCTGATCCAGACCTTCGGCCTGATCGGTGTCCTGATCATCGTCTTCGCCGAGTCCGGCCTGCTCATCGGGTTCTTCCTGCCCGGCGACTCGCTGCTCTTCACGACGGGTCTCCTCGTCACCACCGGCAAGCTCGACGAGCCGCTGTGGATGGTCTGCACCCTGGTCGTCGCCGCGGCGATCATCGGCGACCAGGTGGGCTACCTGTTCGGCCGCAAGGTCGGCCCGGCGCTCTTCCGGCGCCCCGACTCCAAGCTGTTCAAGCAGGAGAACGTCGAGAAGGCCCACGAGTTCTTCGAGAAGCACGGCCCGAAGTCCCTCGTCCTGGCCCGCTTCGTGCCGATCATCCGCACGTTCACGCCGATCATCGCCGGCGTCAGCCGGATGAACTACCGCTCGTTCATCACCTTCAACATCATCGGCGGCGTGCTCTGGGGCGCCGGCGTGACCCTGCTCGGCGCCTCCCTCGGCAAGATCGACTTCGTGCACCGGCACATCGAGGCGATCCTCATCGGCATCGTCCTCCTCTCGGTCGTCCCGATCGTGATCGAGTACCTCAAGGCCCGCTCCCAGTCGAAGAAGGCCGCCGCCCAGGGCACGGCCCCCGCGGACCCGGCGGCTCCCGCCGACCCGGCGACCCCCGGAGACCAGGGCTTCCACGGCGCCCAGCCCGGTCACGGCCGGACCGCCTACGGCGAGCAGCCCGGCCAGGGCGGCTACGGCGACCAGGGCGGCCAGAACGGCCACGGCGGCCGGCCGGACCAGGGCGGCTACGGCCACCAGGACGGCTACGCGGGCCAGGGCGGCTACGCCGGTCACGGCAACCAGGGCGGTTACGGCGATCAGGGCGGATACGGCAACCAGGGCGGATACGGCGATCAGGCCGGGTACGGCGGCCAGGGCGGATACGCGGCCCAGGGCGGCTACGCCGGCCAGGGCGGGTACGGCAACCAGGGCGGGTACGGCAACCAGGCCGGTTACGGCGATCAGGGCGGCTACGCCGGTCAGGGCGGATACGCCGGTCAGGCCGGGTACGGCAACCAGGCCGGTTACGCCGGTCAGGCCGGTTACGCCGGTCAGGGCGGCTACAACGGTCAGGCCGGCTACGACTACGGCAACCAGCCCGGCTACGAGAATCAGCCCGGCCACGGCGGTCAGCCCGGCTACGACGCCCAGGGCGGCCACGGCGGCCACGGCGGCCAGAACCCGCCGCCGCACGGCGGGGACGGGCCGCACGGCCGGCGCTAGGCCGTCCCTTTCGGATCTCGCCGGGCCGCACGGAACACCGGCAGAAGCCCCGCCCCCGCCCTTCCGGCCGGGAGCGGGGCTTCTTCGTGAGGCCGGACGGCTCAGAACCCCCGGGTCCGCTTCGCCGCGCTGCGCGCGGCCGCGCCCGGAGCCCGCATGAAGAGGCGCGCCAGCTCGCCTCCCAGGTTCACCCCGATCGCGATCGCCAGGGCCAGCGCCGCCGCCTTCGCCAGCGACGTGAAGCCCTGGTCCAGGTTGTTCTGGGCGATCGCGAGTACGCCGAAGTACGTCGCCGAACCGGGCAGCAGCGGCCCGATCGCCGCCGTCACGTACGGCAGCGACGACGTGTGGTGGTAGCGGGCCATCAGCTGCCCGAAGAGACCCACCAGACCGGCCGCCACGGCCGTCGCCATCACCGCCGACCCCTGCGCGGTCACCGCGATCGACGCGTAGACCACCCAGGCCACGCCACCGTTGAGCGTCGCGAAGAGGACCGTCGCCCGCGACTGCTGCAACAGGATGGCGAAGGTCGCGCACAGCACCATCGACGACAGGATCTGCGTCACCGGCCGCTCGGCCGGGCTCAGCGCCCCCTCGGGATTGAGCTGGGCGTCGAACTGCACCGCCACGTACAGCACCGACAGCACGCCCACCACGATCGCCACGAAGAAGTAGGCGACCTCCAGCAACCGGGCCGAGGCCGTGATGTAGAAGCCCGTCAGACCGTCCTGTACCGCCGCCACGAGCGCCCGCCCCGGGATCAGCGCGAACAGGCCACCCGTGATCACCGCGGACGGCCGCAGATCCGCGTGGAGCATCGTCAGCAGCACCCCCATCGCGGCCGGCGGCATCGCCGCCACGAGAAACTGGTAGAACTCCGGCAGCCCGCGCCCCGCGCACAGCCACGCCAGCCGGTCGCCCAGCACCGCGCCCAGCGCCGCCACGAAGAAGACCCACGGCCCGCCGCCGAGCAGCGTCGACGCCGCGCCCGCGAGCACGCCCGCCGCCGCCGTCAGCACCCAGCCCGGGTACGGATGCCGGTTGCGCCGGATCTCCGCGAGCCGCCGGTACGCGTCCTCCGGCGACACCTCGTGCGCCGGCGCGTTGATGTCCGCGAGCAGCTGGTAGACGGCCGCCAGCCGGGTGTAGTCGGTGCCCCGGCGCCGTACCGTCCGGTTCGCCGTCACGGGATCGTCCACCAGCGACGGCTGGTACGTGATCGACAGCAGCGTGAACGTCACCGTCGGCTCGCACCGGTCCAGCCCGTACGACCGGCAGATCGCGAACATCGCCGCCTCGACGTCCTCGGCGCCCTCCCCGCCCGCGAGCAGCAGCTCGCCGATGCGGAGGGTCAGGTCGAGCACGCGCGGCACCGAAGGGCCCGACTCGTCCTTCGGCGCCCGCTCCGGCACCGGCCGGTCACCCACCGGAAGCCGCAGCATCGTCCGCATCCGGTCCTGCCACGGCGCGTTGTGCGGCAGCCGCGCCAGGGGGACCCCGTACGCCGGGGTGAAGGCCGGCGGCGAGTCCTTCGCCGAGTACGTCGACGGCGTGGCGAAGGCCGAGCCCTCCGGCTCCGGCGGCGGCTCGGGCGTGAGCCCCTCCGGCACCACGAAGGCCGATCCCTCCGGCTCGGCCGGCGGCGGCTCCGGCACCAGCCCCTCCGGCAGGGCGAACTCCGAGGTCGCCTCGTCCGACAGGGGCTTCCGGTCCTCCGGAGCCTCCTCGGGGCCCTCCGGCTCCGCCACCACTCGCTCTCCGCCTCACACCCAGGGAATCGTGGATTCCAGTATGAGTCTCCGACGCGTGTGCGAAAGGCGGATACGCAAAAGGCGGCACACCCCGAAGGGCGCACCGCCTCCCGCGCACACGGACGTCAGTGAGCGCCCTGCTCCTTGGCGCGCGCGATCGACTTCTCGATCTCGGCCTCGGCCTCGGCGCGGCCGACCCAGTCCGCACCCTCGACCGACTTGCCGGGCTCCAGGTCCTTGTAGACCTCGAAGAAGTGCTGGATCTCCAGGCGGTCGAACTCCGGCACGTGGTGGATGTCGCGCAGGTGCTCCATGCGCGGGTCCGTCGCCGGCACGCACAGCAGCTTGTCGTCGCCGCCGGCCTCGTCCGTCATGCGGAACATGCCGATGGCGCGGCACTTGATGAGGCAGCCCGGGAAGGTGGGCTCGTCGAGGATGACCAGCGCGTCCAGCGGGTCGCCGTCCTCGCCGAGGGTGTTCTCCACGTAGCCGTAGTCGGTCGGGTACGCCGTCGACGTGAAGAGGCGACGGTCCAGACGGATACGACCGGTCTCGTGGTCGACCTCGTACTTGTTCCGCGATCCCTTGGGGATCTCGATGAGAACGTCGAACTCCACGGGTGGCTCCTCCTGAATCAACACAAGTGAATGCTCGCGACGACGCGCGGTGATTAAGTGTCTCTCACGCAGGTACGTGATCGCGAAAGGGGCTGGTCAGCAATGCCGGAACCGAGGGTGTGGCAGCTCACGGCGGGCTCCGCCGTGCTCGGTCTGGCACTCGCCGCCGCGGCGGCGACCGCGGCCGGACCATGGGACGGAGGCCAGCGTACGGCCGAGCGGGCCCGCGCCGCCGCCCCCGCGACAGGTGGCGAGCGTCACCCCGCCCCGGCCGCCGCCCCCGCCGCCCCGCCCCGCGCCGAACCCGCCCCCGCGCCCAGCGCCCCCGGAGTCCTCACCGCCCTCGCGGCCCCCGCCCCCGGAACCCGCCCGGCCGACCTCGCCCGCACCCTCGTTCCCCTCCTGGCCGACCCGGGCCTCGGCACCTCGCGCACCGCCTCCGTCGTCGACACCGCCACCGGAGAGCAGCTGTACGGGGAAGGCGCCGGCACCCCGATGACCCCGGCCTCCACCGTCAAGATCGCCACCGCCGCCGCGGCCCTCTCCGCCCTCGGCCCCGACCACCGCATCGCCACCACGGTCACCGCCACCCCCGACGGCGGGACGGTCACCCTCACCGGAGGCGGCGACCCCACCCTCGACCCGGCCCGGCTGAAGACCCTCGCCGCCGACACCGCCCGCGCCCTCGCGAAGCGCGGCCGCGCCCCCGTACGCCTCGCCTACGACACCGGCCTCTACTCCGGCCCCGCCGTCCACCCCATCGGGCCCAACGAGAACCTCGCCCCCGTCACCGCCCTCATGACCCGCGGAGGACGCCTCGACGACAGCGCCTCCGGGCCCGCCCCCCGCTCCGGCGACCCCGCCCTCGACACCGCCACCGCCTTCGCCGGCCACCTCGCCGACGCCGGGGTGAAGGTCACCGGCGACCCCGCCCCCGGCCGCACCCCGAAGGGCACCCCCCTCGCCCGCACCCACTCCGCCCCCCTCACCGACCTCGTCGAGCGCACCCTCACCCACAGCGACAACGACCTCGCCGAGGCCCTCGCCCGGCAGACCGCCCTCGCCCACCGGCAGCCCGCCTCCTTCCGCGGCGCCGAGAAGGCCGTCCGCGACGAACTCGGCACGCTCGGCCTCCCCCTCGCCGGCGCCCGCTTCGCCGACGGCAGCGGCCTCGACCGCCGCGACCGCGTCTCCGCCGCCCTCCTCACCGGCCTCCTCGCCCGCGCCGCCGACCCCGCCCGCCCCGAACTCCGCCCCCTCCTCACCGGCCTCCCCGTCGGCGGCTTCACCGGCACCCTCGCCGGCCGCTACGGCCAGGCCCCCGCCGGCGCCGGACTCGTCCGCGCCAAGACCGGCACCCTCACCGGCGTCAACACCCTCGCCGGCACCGTCGTCACCACCGACGGCCGCCTCCTCGCCTTCGCCTTCCTCGCCGGCCGCACCCCCTCGCCGGACCTCGCCCAGCCCGCCCTCGACCGCCTCTCCGCGGCCCTCACCGGCCAGAAGTGATCGCTGCGCCACTTCCCGGAGAGGACCCGATCCGGCCCCGAACCCGTACCGTTGACGCATGACGAGCATCGGTGGTGCAGGCACGTCCGGAATGGTCGACTGGAACCTCGCGGTCGCGACCGCGACCCGGCTGGTCCGCCCCGGACCCGACGTCGGACGCGACGAGGCCCGCGCCGTCGTCGCCGAACTCCGCCGGCACGCCAAGGCCGCCGAGGAACACGTCCGCGCCTACACCCGGATGCTCCCCGAGGGCGCCGAGGCCCACGACACGCCCGTCCTCGTCGTCGACCGCACCGGCTGGATCAAGGCCAACGTCGCCGGCTTCCGCGAACTCCTCACCCCGCTCCTCGGCAAGATGCAGGAACGCCGCACCACCACCCCCGGCGGCACCGTCCTCGGCGCCGTCGGCGGCAAGGTCACCGGCGTCGAGCTCGGCATGCTGCTCTCCTTCCTGGCCTCCCGCATCCTCGGCCAGTACGAGACCTTCGCCCCCGTCACCCGCGACCTCCCCGGCGCCCCCGGAGGCGGCGGCAGGCTCCTCCTCGTCGCCCCCAACATCGTCCACGTCGAACGCGAACTGGCCGTCTCCCCCCACGACTTCCGGCTCTGGGTCTGCCTCCACGAGGAGACCCACCGCACCCAGTTCACCGCCGTCCCCTGGCTCCGCGACCACCTCCAGGGCGAGATCCAGTCATTCCTCGCCGCCACCGAGGTCGACCCCGGCACCTTCGTCGAACGCCTCCGCGAAGCCGCCCAGACCCTCGCCGGCGGCCGCCCCGAAGCCGAGGAGAGCGACCCCTCCCCGTCCCTCGTCGAACTCGTCCAGACCCCCGAACAGCGCGAGATCCTCGGCCGCCTCACCGCCGTCATGTCCCTCCTCGAAGGCCACGCCGACTACGTCATGGACGGCGTCGGCCCCCAGGTCGTCCCCTCGGTCGCCGAGATCCGCGAGAAGTTCCAGCAGCGCCGCGCCCGCGGCGCCTCCCGCCTCGACCTCGCCCTCCGCAAGCTCCTCGGCCTCGACGCCAAGCTCCGCCAGTACCGCGACGGCGAACGCTTCGTCCGCGCCGTCGTCGACCAGGTCGGCATGGACGGCTTCAACCGCGTCTGGACCTCCCCCAACACCCTCCCCACCAAGAGCGAGATCGCCGCCCCCGCCGACTGGATCGCCCGCGTGCACCGCAAGGCCGACTCCTGAGGAAGGGTGAACCGTACGGCAGACCCCTGGGGCGGAAGCGCCGGACGACACGACGACACCGGCGAACACCCCACCAATCACCCATCCGAGGGACCCTGGGCGTGGGGTGAGGCGTGCAATGCTCGGGTAAGGGCCACGTTTCTGTCACCATCGACGCACTCTGAGTGACCGAACACCCCATTCCGACCGTTAAGACTCCGACCGAGGCACCCCACCCCATTCACGAAGGGCACCGAACCATGGGTCCCCATCCTGCGGTCGCGGCGATACGCCTGGCGGTCCGCCGCGTACTCCACGACGTCCTCACCGAGCACCCCACCGACCCCGCCGCACCCCGCGACACGCACCCCCTCGTGCTCGTCGCCTGCTCCGGCGGAGCCGACTCCATGGCGCTCGCCTCCGCACTCGCCTTCGAGGCGCGCAAACTCCCCGTCCGCGCCGGAGGCATCACCGTCGACCACGGCCTCCAGGACGGCTCCACCGGCCGCGCCGACGAGGTCGCCGGGCGTATGACCGCCCTCGGCCTCGGCCCCGTCGAAGCCGTCTCCGTCACCGTCGGACGCGAAGGAGGACCCGAAGCCGCCGCCCGCGACGCCCGCTACGCGGCCCTCGACGCCGCCGCCGAGCGCCACGGCGCCACCACGATCCTCCTCGGCCACACCCGCGACGACCAGGCCGAGACCGTCCTCCTCGGCCTCGCCCGCGGCTCCGGGATCCGCTCCCTCTCCGGCATGGCCGCCGTCTCCGGCGCCCGCGGGCGCTACCGCCGCCCCTTCCTCCAGCTCGACCGCCAGACCGTCCGCAAGGCGTGCATCGCCCAGGAACTGGCCGTCTGGGACGACCCGCACAACAGCGACCCCGCCTACACCCGCTCGCGCCTGCGCCACGAAGGACTCCCGGCCCTGGAGAAGGCCCTCGGCAAGGGCGTCGTCGAAGCCCTCGCCCGAACGGCCCAGCTCTCCCGCGACGACGCCGACGCCCTCGACACCTGGGCCGCCGACGCCGAGACCTCCGTACGCGACGAGGCCGGCGCCCTCGAATGCGCCAAGCTCCACGGACTGCCCCCCGCCGTACGCCGCCGCGTCCTGCGCCGCGCCGTGATCGCCGAGGGCGCCCCCGCCGGCTCCCTCTTCGCCCGGCACATCGAAGAACTCGACCGGCTCATCACCGGCTGGCGCGGCCAGGGCGCCATCAACCTGCCCGGCCGCGTCGAAGCCCGCCGCCAGGGTGGCAGACTGGTCATCCGGCAAGGCTGACGCACGCTGCAACGAAAGTGACCCGGGTGAACGAGAAGGACATGGGCACCGACCTCCAGTCGGTGCTCATCACCAAGGAAGAGATCGACGCCAAGCTGGCCGAGCTGGCCGCGAAGATCGACGCGGAATACGCGGGCAAGGACCTGCTCATCGTCGGAGTCCTCAAGGGCGCCGTGATGGTGATGGCGGACCTGGCACGCGCCCTGTCCACCCCCGTCACCATGGACTGGATGGCCGTCTCCTCCTACGGCGCCGGCACCCAGTCCTCGGGCGTCGTCCGCATCCTCAAGGACCTCGACACCGACATCAAGGGCAAGCACGTCCTGATCGTCGAGGACATCATCGACTCCGGCCTGACGCTGTCCTGGCTCCTGTCGAACCTCGGCTCGCGCGAGCCGGCCTCCCTGGAGGTCTGCACCCTGCTGCGCAAGCCGGACGCCGCCAAGGTCGCCATCGACGTCAAGTGGATCGGCTTCGACATCCCCAACGAGTTCGTCGTCGGCTACGGCCTCGACTACGCCGAGAAGTACCGGAACCTTCCGTTCGTCGGCACGCTCGCCCCGCACGTCTACGGCGGCTGAGCAGGCACCCCGGACACGGGGAACCCGCACCGCCTTCCCCCCGTTGAACCACGGGAAGGCGGTCGCGGGCGACGATGCTGAGGTACCGTCCGAAGAACAGCTTTTCTCACACCGCGTTTCTCGCACAGCTTTTCTCACAACAGAGGCATTTACCTACGGGCAGGAGGGACGGGGCGTTCTCGCTCCGTATGGATGGACGTGAAGCGATACTTCCGTGGGCCGGTCATGTGGATCGTGCTGGCCGTCCTCGCCGTGGTCGTGCTGATGCAGGTCGTCGGCTCGTCCGAGGGCTACAAGACGGTGGACACCGGCCAGGTCGTCCAGGCGATCGACAAGAACCAGGTCAAGCAGGTCAAGCTCACCACCGGTGACGAACAGATCATCAAGGCCGAGCTCGTCGACGGCCAGAAGATCGACAACAGCAGCAAGATCCAGGCCAGCTACATCGGCACCCAGGGCGCCGACCTGGCCGACAAGCTCCAGGAGAAGTTCGAGGCCGGGCAGATCGAGAAGGGCTACACCGTCTCCCCGACGAAGCAGTCGCCCTTCGTCTCGATCCTGCTCTCGCTCCTCCCCTTCGTCCTCATCGTTGTCGTCTTCCTGTTCCTGATGAACCAGATGCAGGGCGGCGGCTCCCGCGTCATGCAGTTCGGCAAGTCCAAGGCGAAGCTCATCACCAAGGACACCCCGAAGACGACCTTCGCCGACGTCGCCGGCTCCGACGAGGCCGTCGAGGAACTCCACGAGATCAAGGAATTCCTCCAGGAGCCCGCGAAGTTCCAGGCCGTCGGCGCCAAGATCCCCAAGGGCGTCCTGCTCTACGGCCCGCCCGGAACCGGCAAGACGCTCCTCGCGCGCGCCGTCGCCGGCGAGGCCGGGGTGCCCTTCTACTCGATCTCCGGCTCCGACTTCGTCGAGATGTTCGTCGGTGTCGGCGCCAGCCGGGTCCGCGACCTCTTCGAGCAGGCCAAGGCGAACGCCCCGGCCATCGTCTTCGTCGACGAGATCGACGCGGTCGGCCGCCACCGCGGCGCCGGCCTCGGCGGCGGCCACGACGAGCGCGAGCAGACCCTCAACCAGCTGCTCGTCGAGATGGACGGCTTCGACGTGAAGGGCGGCGTCATCCTGATCGCCGCCACCAACCGCCCCGACATCCTCGACCCCGCCCTCCTGCGCCCGGGCCGCTTCGACCGGCAGATCGCCGTCGACCGCCCCGACATGCAGGGCCGTCTGGAGATCCTCAAGGTCCACCAGAAGGGCAAGCCGGTCGCGCCCGACGTCGACCTCGCCGCCGTCGCCCGCCGCACCCCCGGCTTCACCGGTGCCGATCTCTCCAACGTCCTCAACGAGGCGGCGCTCCTGACCGCCCGCTCGGACAAGAAGCTGATCGACAACCACATGCTGGACGAGGCGATCGACCGCGTGGTCGCGGGCCCGCAGAAGCGGACCCGGATCATGTCGGACAAGGAGAAGAAGATCACCGCGTACCACGAGGGCGGCCACGCCCTCGTCGCGGCGGCCTCCCCGAACGCCGACCCCGTCCACAAGATCACCATCCTGTCCCGCGGCCGCGCCCTGGGCTACACGATGGTCCTCCCGGACGAGGACAAGTACTCCACCACCCGCAACGAGATGCTCGACCAGCTCGCGTACATGCTGGGCGGCCGTGCGGCGGAGGAGCTCGTCTTCCACGACCCGACCACGGGTGCCGCGAACGACATCGAGAAGGCCACGGCCACCGCCCGCGCGATGGTCACCCAGTACGGCATGACCGAGCGGCTCGGCGCCATCAAGTTCGGCGGCGACAACACCGAGCCCTTCCTCGGCCGAGAGATGTCGCACCAGCGCGACTACTCGGAAGAGGTCGCCGCGCTCGTCGACGAAGAGGTCAAGAAGCTCATCGAGACCGCGCACAACGAGGCGTGGGAGATCCTGGTCGAGAACCGCGACGTCCTCGACAACCTGGTCCTGGCCCTCCTGGAGAAGGAGACCCTGGGCAAGGAGGAGATCGCCGAGATCTTCGCGCCGATCGTCAAGCGCCCGGCCCGTCCGGCCTGGACCGGCTCGTCCCGCCGCACCCCGTCCACGCGTCCGCCGGTCCTCTCCCCCAAGGAGCTGGCCCTGACGAACAGCGCGAACGGCACGTCGGCGAACGGCACGGCCCCGGTGGACACCACCAAGGGCATCGACATCGCCCCCGAGGACACCCCGGAGCCCTGAGCCCCGGCCCCCCGGAATGGAAGCCGCGCCCCCACAGGTTCTAGCCTGTGGGGGCGCGGCCTTTTTCGCGCCATGTCAGACCAGACGGAACGAGGCACAGATGACCGACCCGGTGACGCTGGACGGCGAGGGCACGATCGGCGAGTTCGACGAGAAGCGCGCCGAGAACGCCGTACGAGAGCTCCTCATCGCGGTCGGCGAGGACCCGGACCGCGAGGGCCTCAGGGAGACGCCCGCGCGCGTGGCGAGGGCGTACAAGGAGATCTTCGCCGGACTGTGGCAGCGGCCCGAGGACGTGCTGACGACCACGTTCGACCTGGGCCACGACGAGATGGTGCTGGTCAAGGACATCGAGGTGTACTCGACCTGTGAGCACCATCTCGTCCCGTTCCGCGGGGTGGCCCACGTGGGGTACATCCCGTCCACCACGGGCAAGATCACGGGCCTGTCGAAGCTCGCCCGGCTGGTCGACGTCTACGCCCGCCGCCCCCAGGTGCAGGAACGTCTCACCACGCAGGTGGCGGACTCGCTCATGGAGATCCTGGAGCCGCGCGGCGTCATCGTGGTCTTCGAGTGCGAGCACATGTGCATGTCGATGCGCGGCATCCGCAAGCCGGGCGCGAAGACCATCACCTCGGCGGTCCGGGGCCAGCTGCGCGACCCCGCGACCCGCGCCGAGGCGATGAGCCTCATCATGGCGCGCTGACGCGCTCCGGCGGTGATGTCAGGCCCGGGCGCCGCCCGGGCCTTCGTCGTCCTCGGGGAGCTTGCAGACGCGCTCCAGGAAGAGGGCGGCGGCGATGACGGCGAAGCCGGCGACGACGGAGGCGGCGGCGTAGAGGGCCTGGTCGCGGCGGGCGGGGACGTCGAGGGAGCCGAGGAGGAAGACGCCCACGCCGCCGTAGAGACCGGCGACGAGGGCGGCGACCAGGGCGCTGGCCTGGCCGAAGACGACCGCGCGGGCCGCCATCAGGGGTTCGACGCCCTTGGCTCCGGGGCGGCGCTCCCGCTGGGCCTTGAGACGGGCCCGGATCGAGAGGGCGGTGGCGGTGAGGACCACCGCGATCACGGCGAGGACGATGGGCGCGGCGAGCGGCACGCTGGGGAGCGTGCCGACGGAGTCCCAGAGGCGGGCGCCGCCCCAGGAGAGGATGCCCGCGACCAGGAAGAGTCCGGCGAGCACCTTGAGCCGCAGTTGTTTCACCGGGTGTCCTTCACGTGGTCGCGGGTGGTCTGCCACGTAGCGTAACGACTACTCGGGGAGACGGAGTTCCAGGTCGGTCCGGGGCGTCACGCCGGTGCGGTCGGCAGCGGCCAGGAGGGCGGCCACCGGGCCGTGGCCGGGGAGCTGGGCGTCGGGGTCCACGTCGTGCCAGGGGGCGAGCACGAAGGCGCGCTGGTGGGCACGGGGGTGGGGGAGGGTGAGGACGGGGTCGTCGGAGACCGTGTCCGCGTAGCTGATGATGTCGACGTCCAGCGTGCGGGCGCCCCAGCGCTCGTCCCGGACGCGGAGGAACGCCTCCTCGACGGCCTGGGCGCGCTCCAGGAGGGAGGAGGGCGGGAGGGTCGTCTTCACGAGGGCGACGGCGTTGAGGTACGAGGGCTGGCTGCCGGGTTCGACGCCCCAGGGCTCGGTCTCGTACACGGGGGAGACGGCCTTCACGCGGAGGCCGGGGGTGTCTCCGAGGGCGTCGACGGCTCCCTGGAGGTTCTCCAGGCGGTTGCCGAGGTTGGCGCCGAGCGCGACGACGGCCCAGTGCGGGTTGGAGAGCGTGCTGTCCGCGGCGTCGACGGCGGCGACGACCGAGGCCGGTACGGGCTGGACGGTGGGGTCGCTCTGGTTCGGTTTCATCGACGGCTCCGGGTGATCGTGACGGTGACGTCGTCGAAGGGGACGGTGATGGGGGCGTCCGGCTTGTGGACGACCACCTCCACCTCCTGGACGCCGGCGTGGCTGAGGCACTGTTGGGCGATGCGCTCGGCGAGGGTCTCGATCAGATCGACGGGCTCGCCCTGGACGACGTCGACGACCTCCTCGGCGACGATGCCGTAGTGGACGGTCTTGGTGAGGTCGTCGTCGGCGGCCGCCGGGCGGGTGTCGAGGCCGAGGACCAGGTCCACGATGAAGGTCTGCCCCTCCTCGCGCTCCTTGGGGAAGACGCCGTGGTGACCTCGGGCCTTGAGGCCGCGCAGCGCGACACGATCCACGCGAATCACTCCTGCTGTCGTAGTTGCGGGGGCACGCAGCCGGGTGCGGACGGCCGGGTGTCCTCCATCGAATCTACCTGCGGGCACCGACAGCGCTTGCTGTCGGGGCCGTCAGGCGGAGGGTCCGGCGGTGTCGTCGGGGGCCGCGGGGGGTGTGTCGTCGTCGGGTCCGGCGAGGACGGGGGAGGCGTGGTGGGACCAGATCCGCCAGCCCTCGGGGGTCCGGCGGAAGGCGTTGGTGGCGACGACGAGCTGTCCCACGAGGGGGCCGAGCTCGGCGCCGTCCTCGGCGGGGCCGCCGCTGAGGATGTTCTCGGTGCAGGTGACGAGGGCGGTGTCGCCGGCGAGGGCGGTCCGGACGTCGGTGAGGAAGAACTGGATGTAGTCGGTGTGCGCCATGATCAGCGCGTACGAGCGGAGCACCTCGCCGCGGCCGGTGAGGACGGGCCAGCCGGGGTGGACGCAGGAGATCTCGGTGGCGCCGTCGTCGAGCCAGAGGTCTTCGAGCCGGTCGAAGTCGCCTTCCTCCATCGCCTCGTAGAAGGCGGTGTTGGCGGCTTCCACGGCGGTCCGGTCGGCGGTCCGGTCGGCCTCGCCCCCGCCGGTCACCGGGCTCCTTCGACGGCGCGGGCGACGCGGACGGCGTCGGCGCTGGCCCGGACCTCGTGGACCCGGACGGCCCAGGCGCCCTCGTGGGCGGCGAGGGCGGTGACGGCGGCGGTGGCGGCGTCGCGTTCGCGGGCGGGCGGCGGGGTGGCGCCGGGTTCGCGGGTGAGGACGTGGCCGAGGAAGCGCTTGCGGGAGGCGGCCACCAGGAGGGGGCGGCCCAGGGCGCGCAGGGCGGGGAGGTGGGCGACGAGGGCGAGGTCGTGCGGGGCGAGCTTGGCGAAGCCGAGGCCCGGGTCGATGACGATGCGCTCGGGGGCGATGCCGCCGTCGACGACGGCCTCCATCCGGGTGCGGAGTTCGGTGACGACCTCGGTGACGACGTCGTCGTAGACGGCGAGGCTGTTCATGGCCTGGCTGAATCCGCGCCAGTGCATGACGACGAAGGGGACCTCGGCGGCGGCGACGGCGGGGACCATGCCGGGGTCGGCGAGGCCGCCGCTGACGTCGTTGACGAGGGTGGCGCCGGCCGTGACGGCGGCGGCGGCGACGGAGGCCCGCATGGTGTCGACGGAGACGGTGACGCCTTCGGCGGCGAGGCCGCGGACGACGGGGACGACGCGGCGGAGCTCCTCGTCCTCGTCGACGCGGGTGGCGCCGGGGCGGGTGGACTCGCCGCCGACGTCGACGAGGTCGGCGCCCTGGGCGACGAGGTCGAGGCCGTGCTTGACGGCGGCCGTGGTGTCGAACCAGCGGCCGCCGTCGGAGAAGGAGTCCGGGGTCACGTTGACCACGCCCATGACCGCGCAGCGGTCCCACTCGGGGAGGCCGAGGGGAGCGCCCCGGTCGATCGTCGTACTCATACGACCAGCGTAGGGCCCGCCGGGGCCGGGGGCGGTTTCAGGCCGTGCTGACCTCGTGGTCGCGGCTGCCGCGCGGGGGGACGACGTGGGCGCAGGGGCGGGGGGCGCGGGTGGGGCGGCGGCGGGCGAAGGGGCGGGGCAGCGCGAGGGTGAGGAAGCCTTCGGCCTGCATGGCGGCGAGGCCGATGCGGGGCAGGTCGCGGCCGGCGCGGTAGACGACGAAGCGGGGTTCCCAGCGGGGCTGGAACTTGGCGTTGAACTTGTAGAGCGACTCGATCTGGAACCAGCGGGAGAGGAAGAGGAGCAGGCCGCGCCAGAGGCGGAGGACGGGGCCGGCGCCGATGCGTTCGCCGCGGGCGAGGGTGGAGCGGAACATGGCGAAGTTGAGGGAGACGCGCCGGATGCCGAGGGCGGGGGCGGCCTGGAGGGCGGCGACGATGAGGAGCTCGTTCATGCCGGGGTCGGCGGAGCGGTCGCGGCGCATGAGTTCCAGGGACATGCCGTCGGGGCCCCAGGGCACGAAGTGGATCATGGCTTTGAGGTCGCCGTAGGGGCCGTCCGCGCCGGGGTCGTCCGGGTCGGTGAGGTGGGCGGTCGCTATGACGGCGTCGCCGTCGCCGGGGGCGCCGATCCGGCCGAGGGCCATGGAGAAGCCGCGTTCGGTGTCGGTGCCGCGCCAGTCGGCGGCGGCGCGGCGGACGAGTGCGAGTTCGGTGTCGTCGAGGTCGCGGACCCGGCGCACGCGGGTGGTGTAGCCGTTGCGTTCGATCCGCTTGACCATCTGGCGGACGTTGCGCATGGCGCGGCCGGAGAGGGAGAAGGCGTCGACGTCGATGACGGCCTCGTCGCCGAGTTCGAGGGCGTCGAGGCCGGTCTCGCGGGTCCAGACCTGGCCGCCGGTCTCGGAGCAGCCCATGACGGCGGGGGTCCAGGAGTGGGCGCGGGCCTCGTCCATGAAGCGTTCGATGGCGCCGGGCCAGGCTTCGACGTCGCCGATGGGGTCGCCGCTGGCGAGCATGACGCCGGAGACGACGCGGTAGCAGACGGCGGCCTTGCCGCTGGGGGAGAAGACGACGCCCTTGTCGTGGCGGAGGGCGAAGTGGCCGAGGGAGTCGCGGTCGCCGTGGCGTTCGAGGAGGGCGCGGAGCCGGGTCTCGTCGTCGGTGGTGAGCCGGGCGGCGGGGTGCTCGGGGCGGAGCGCGAGGTAGAGCGTGGTGAGGGCGGTGAGCATGCCGAGGGCGCCGAGGGAGTAGCCGACGGTCCAGTCGACGCCGTGGGTGTAGGCGACGGGGCCTTCGACGCCGAAGAGTCCGAGGAGGACGTGTTCGAGGCGGTCGGTGAGGCTGGGGTCGCCGACGACGCGGCGGGGGTGGGCGCTGACGACGACGAGGCCGAGGGCGAGGGAGCCGGCGCCCATGACGACGAAGTTGGCGAGGGCCCGCCAGCGGCTGCGGGGGTCGGGGAGGGCGGCGAACTGGTCGCGGTGGCGCAGCAGCAGGGCGAGCAGGCCGAGCGAGAGCAGTGAGCCGAGGATCGAGTGGCGCCAGACGAACTGGGCGGCGGCGCCGAGGGGGAGGAGCAGGACGACGGCGCGCCAGGCGCGGCGCTTGTGGCGCTTGAGGCCGTGGGCGAGGAGGAGCAGGAGGACGCCGGCGCTCAGGGAGACGGCGGCGGAGAGGGGGCCGAGGGTGCCGGGGAGGACCTCGGCGAGGGCGTGGACCCGGCTGGCGCGGAAGCGGGGGAAGACCCCGGCCGCGATGTCGACGAGTCCGATGAGCGTGCAGGCCGTACCGACGAGGGAGGGGACCTTCTCGGGGGCCGGGCCGCTGAGAATTCGGCGGACCCGAACCGGAACCGATGATGTTTTGTCCCCATCTACCGTGACAGACATCGCTTCCCGCGCTTCCCGTGCTTCCGTGGTCTTTTTCCGGCCCCGTTCGGGGCTCCCCTTAGGACGTGGCTGCGCGGGGGCGGGTTCATTCGGACACAGGAAATTCTCAGGAAGTCGTCGGGACGTCCGGGAAGTCGTATTCAGGAAGGTTCGGACGTCTCATGGGTCTCACCAGCGGCGCAGCCCTCGTCACGGCGGTGGCGGTGGCCCTCGTGCTGTTCTCGGTCACGGTGGTGCTGTGGCCCCGGCTGGCCCGGCGGGGGTGGCGGCCGGTGGCCGGCAGGGTCGGGCTGCTGTTCGCGACGCAGCTGGCGCTGTTCGCGGCGGTGGGGCTGGCGGCGAACCGTTCCTTCCTCTTCTACGGCTCGTGGGCGGACCTGTTCGGCCAGGAGCAGGAGATGGGGGTGGTCGTCGACCACGGGGCCGCCTCGAAGGACGTGCGGGTGGTGGGGACGCGCGCGCTGGACGTGCCGGGCGGCGCGCGCCCTTCGGTGGGCGGGCAGATCCAGCAGGTGGTGGTGCGGGGCGACCGGTCGGGGATCACCTCGCCGGCCTTCGTCTACCTGCCGCCGGAGTACTTCCAGGAGCGGTACGCGAAGCGGTCGTTCCCGGCGGCGGTGGTGCTGACGGGGTATCCGGGGACCGCGGAGAACCTGATCAAGGGGCTGAAGTACCCGCGGACGGCGTACCTCCAGGCCAAGGAGGGCCGGATGCAGCCGATGATCCTGGTGATGCTGCGGCCGACGGTGGCGCCGCCGCGGGACACCGAGTGCGTGGACGTGCCGGGCGGGCCGAGGACGGAGACCTTCTTCGCCGAGGACCTGCCGAGGGCGGTGTCGGAGACGTACCGGGTGGGGACGAAGCCGCGGAACTGGGGGTTCATGGGGAACTCGACGGGCGGTTACTGCGCGCTGAAGATCGCGCTGAACCACCCGGACCGGTTCGTGGCGGGGGCGGGCTTCTCCGCGTACTACAAGGCGGCGGAGGACGTGACGACGGGCGACCTCTTCCACGGCGACCAGGGGCTGCGGCAGCGGGCCGACCTGCTGTGGAGCCTGGACCACCGGCCGCAGCCGGAGTCGTCGTTCCTGGTGACGACGTCGAAGTCCGGCGAGGGGAACCGGAAGGGGACCGAGGAGTTCATCCGGAAGGTGAAGAGCCCGGCCCGGGTCTCCTCGATCACGCTGGAGAGCGGCGGCCACAACTTCACCACCTGGAACCGGGAGATCCCGCCGGGCCTGGTGTGGATGAGCGGGAAGCTCCGGGCGGACTAGGCGGTCTCCTCCGGATCAGGCCGGAGGGTTCGCTCCGGCGGGTCGGCCCGCGCGGCGCAGGGCCCGGTGCACTCCGGCGGGGGTGAGGGTGCCGAGCGGCCGTCCGTCGGCGCCGGTGACGGTGAGGTGTCCGGAGTCGTCCTGGAGGAGCAGCGCGAGCGCGTCCTTGAGGGTCCCCCCGAGGGGTACGGAGCGGGGTACGGGGCCGGCTTCGGCACGCGCGCGCGTGGCGGGGGTCCTGTCGGCGGTGCCGGGCAGCGGGTCCAGGTCCTCCGCGGTGACGGGGGTGACCGCCAGCCGCTTGAGGGCGCGGTCGCCGCCGACGAAGTCGGCCACGTACGGGGTGGAGGGGGAGGCGAGCACGGTGGCCGGGGTGTCGAACTGCTCGATGCGGCCCTGTCCGTAGACGGCCATGCGGTCGCCCATCCGGACGGCCTCCTCGATGTCGTGGGTGACGAGGAGGACGGTCTTGCGGACGGTGGCCTGGAGGGCGAGGAACTCGTTCTGGAGCCGTTCGCGGACGACCGGGTCGACGGCGCCGAAGGGTTCGTCCATGAGGAGGACGGGCGGGTCGGCGGCGAGCGCGCGGGCCACGCCGACGCGCTGGCGCTGGCCGCCGGAGAGCTGTGCGGGGTAGCGGGGGCCGTGGACGGCGGGGTCGAGGCCGACGAGTTCGAGGAGTTCGGCGGCACGCGCGCGTGCGGCGGACTTCTTCCAGCCGAGGAGGGCGGGGACGGTCGCGGTGTTGTCGAGGACCGTGCGGTGGGGGAAGAGGCCGACCTGCTGGATGACGTAGCCGATCTTGCGGCGCAGGGCGACGGGGTCCACTCCGGCGATGTCCCGGCCGTCGACGAGGACGCGGCCCGCGGTCGGCTCGACCAGCCGGTTCACCATCATCATCGTGGTGGTCTTGCCGCAGCCCGAAGGGCCCACGAGCGTGACGAGCTCGCCCTCGGCGACCTCGAAGGAGAGGTCGTCGACCGCGGTGGTGCCGTCCGGATAGCGCTTGGTCACCTGTTCGAACCGGATCATGGGCCCATTCTGTCCTGTCGTCATCCGGCATGTGTGAAGGCGGTGTTGCGGCGAGGTGGCGGATCGGCGGCGCGGGCTCCGGATCGGCCCGATCGTCGGTGGCGGCGGCTAGGGTCGCCATACACACGTTCTAACGACGGCGGCCTGGGGGGAGGTCCGGATGAGCTCGGCGAACTGCCTGGTCGCCAACGACTGGATCTGCGGGGAGTATCTGCGCACCCGCCGCGAGGAGCTGACCGACGCCCTGGTCCAGCACATCGGCATCACCGCCGCCTCGGTCGTGGTCGCGCTGCTCGTCGCCGTGCCGCTGGCCCTTCTCGTCCGGGCTCGGCCGCGTCTGGCCGCCCCGGTCCTCGGGCTGACCACGCTGCTCTACACGGTGCCGTCGCTCGCCATGTTCTCGCTGCTGCTGCCCGTCTTCGGGCTCTCCTCGGCGCTCGTCGTCACCGGCCTGGTGCTGTACGCGCTGACGATCCTGGTGCGCAACACGCTGGCCGGTCTCGAAGCCGTCCCGGCGGAGACCCGGGAGGCGGCCCGGGGCCTCGGCTTCGGCCCCTGGCGGCTGCTCTGGCAGGTCGAACTGCCCCTCGCGCTGCCCGTCCTGATGGCCGGCGTCCGGATGGCCACCGTCTCCACGATCGCGCTCACCACCGTCGGCTCGGTCGTCGGCCGCGGCGGCCTCGGCAATCTCATCGAGGACGCCCTGCCCACCTTCTTCAAGGCCCAGGTGCTCGCCGCCTCCGTGCTGTGCGTGCTGCTGGCCGTCACCGCCGACCTGCTGCTCCTGGGCGTCCAGCGGCTGCTCACGCCCTGGTCCCGGGCCCAGGGCGCGCCGGGGGGCGGGTGAGATGGGCGTGATGACGGACGCGTGGACCTGGCTCACCACCGGTGCGCACTGGAGCGGCGAGGAGGGCATCGGCGCGCGCCTCGCCGAGCACGCGTACGTGAGCGTGCTGGCGCTGCTGATCGCCGGCGCGGTCGCGCTGCCGCTCGGGCTGTGGCTCGGCCACGTCGGGCGCGGCGGCGCGCTGGCGGTCAACGTGTCGAACGTGGGGCGGGCGGTCCCGGTCTTCGCCGTCCTGGCCCTCTTCATGGTCTCCCCGCTGCGGAACGCGGGCTATGTGCCCACCGTCTCCGCCCTGGTCCTCTTCGCGATCCCGCCGCTGCTGACCAACGCGTACGTGGGCGTGCGCGAGGTGGACCGGGCGGCGGTCCGCGCGGCCCGGGGCATGGGCATGACGGGCGGCCAGGTCTTCCGCAGGGTCGAACTTCCCCTGGCCGCGCCGGTGGTGATGACCGGGATCCGCTCCGCGGCCGTGCAGGTGGTCGCCACCGCGACCATCGCCGCCATGGTCGGCCAGGGCGGTCTCGGCCGGATCATCACGGCCGGCTTCGCGCTCTACGACACCGCCCAGGTGGTCGCGGGCGCCGTCCTGGTGGCGCTGCTGGCGCTCGTGGTGGAGGGGGTGCTGGTCGCCGTGGACCGGCTCCTCGTGCCCCGGCCGCCCCGGACTTGACGTACTCAGGACACCGAGAGCGAAGGACTGAATCCGTGAACAGGATCTCGCGCGCCGCCGGCGCGCTGCTGGGCGCCGCCGCGCTGGCCGTCTCGCTCGCCGCGTGCGGCGGGGACAGCCTGGAGCAGGGCAAGGAGAAGACGTCCGGGGGCTCCGGCGGCGACAAGGGCTCGCTGGTCGTGGGCGCGGCCGCCTTCACCGAGTCGAAGGTGCTCGCCGAGCTGTACGCGCAGCTGCTGCGCGACGAGGGCTACGCGGTCTCGGTCACCACGGTGAAGAACCGGGAGCTGTACGAGCCCGCCCTGGAGAAGGGCGAGATCGACGTCGTACCGGAATACGCGGCGACGCTCGCGGAATTCCTCAACGCCAAGGCGAACGGCCCGAAGGCGCCCGAGGAGAAGCCGGTCGCCTCCGGTGACGTGAAGGCGACCGTGGACGCGCTGCGGAAGCTCGCGGAACCGCGCGGACTGAAGGTCCTGGAAGCCGGGGAGGCGGTCGACCAGAACGCCTTCGCGGTGTCGAAGGAATTCGCGGAGAAGAACAAGCTGAAGACCCTTTCCGATCTCGGCGCGGCGAAGCTGGAGGTGAAGATCGCGGCGGGTGACGAATGCGCGGTCCGCCCCTTCTGCGCCCCCGGTCTGAAGAAGACCTACGGCATCGACGTGGCGGGTATCGACCCGAAGGGCGTCGGCACCCCGCAGGCCAAGCAGGCCGTCAAGGACGGCGTGGACCAGCTGGTCCTGACGACCACGACGGACGCCACGGTGGACAGCTTCGGCCTGGTCTTCCTGGAGGACGACAAGCAGCTGCAGAACGCGGACAACGTGCTGCCGGTGGTGAACGCGAAGGAGGCCGGGACGCCCGAGGTCACCGCCGCCCTCGACAAGATCACCAAGGTGCTGACCACAGCGGATCTCGCCGAACTCAACCGCAAGGTCGACGCCGAGCGGGCGAAGCCCGAGGACGTGGCGGCCGCCTATCTGAAGGAGAAGGGGCTGGTCGGCAAGTAGTCGCCGGAGAGGGGAAGTCGGCCCGAAGCGGAAGCGGAACGCGGTCTCTCCGATTCCGGTGTCGAGAAGTGGCCAAGAGATTACCGGGCCGACCCCCCACACCGTGCCTACGCACGGTAAATTTCAGGCCATGCCACGTGGACGCCACCGTCATTCCCCGCCTCTGCACAAGCTGATGCCGCCTTCCGCGGTCGCCGGCGCCGCGGTCGTCTGCGCCGCGGCGGCCTGGATCCCCGGGGAACTCGTGGTCGTGCGGCTGCTGGCCGCCGCGGCGGCGGCCGCCGCCGTCACCGGTGCCGTCCTGATGCGCGGCTGGGACCGCAGCGCCGGCCGCCAGGTCGCCGAGCTGACCCGGGCCCGCACCGCCGACCAGTGGAAGGCCGAGGAGCGCCTCGCCGAACTGGAGGCGGACCTGGAGGAGTCCCGCGCCCTGCGCATCCGCCTCGACGCCAAGCTCCGCGCCAAGCGCGTCGAACTGGCCGGACTGCGCGGCGAGCACGCCGACCTGCTGCGCCGCTACGCGACCGCCGAGACCGAGCGCGCCAGCGCCCTGGAGGGCCGCCGCGTCCTGGCCCAGGCGGGCGCGGGCGACGCCCCCAAGGAGCTGCCCGCCGCCGGCTCGACGCCGACCCCGGAGGCGTACCGCCGCGCCGCCGAGGCCCTGCGCGACCTGCCCCGCAACGCCGCCGCCCAGCGGGCCCGCCGCACCGCGGAGGCGGCCCGCGCCCGCGACCTCGCCGAGCGCGCCGCCGAGACCGAGGAGCCGCGCGGCCGGCACGCCGCCGAGCAGCACGCCCGCCCGGCCGCGCAGGACGCCCCGGCCGGCCCGGCGGCCCTCGCCCCCGCGGCCGCCGCCAAGGCCCTGCCCCCGGCGGCCCCGGCCCAGGACCGGACCCCGGCCGTCCCCGCGGCCAGCGCGATCGTCCCGTACGCGGCCCGCCGGCCCGTCCAGCGCACCGAGGGCGGCTTCGACTTCTTCGGCACCCAGAAGGCCGCGGCCATCGAGGCCGTCCAGGACACCGACCTCGCCGACGTGGTGGGCGAGGAGGTCCTGGAGGAGGCCCGCGCGGCGGCCGTGCTGCCGCACGCCCCCGCCCTCACCCCGGTCCCGGCCTCGGCCGCCGTCGAGGGGCCCGGGGAGCGCGCGGGCGAGGAGCCGGCCGGCGACGAGCCCGTCCTGGTCCGCCCCTCCGCCGCCGGCCCGATCGGCCAGGTCATCGACCTGACCGCGCACGACGAGACCGAGCAGCTCGACCTCGCCGAGCTGCGCGGCGCCGTCAACCAGTGACCGACCGCCTCGGCCTCCTCCTCCCGGAGGAGGTCCCGGCCCGCCGGGACGAGCTGATCGCCCTGTGCGCCCAGGCGTTCGCCGGCGCCCCCTGGCACGAGCCGCCGCTCGGCGCCGTACGGACCGTGGACCGGCTGCTCGACTCCGCCGCCCGGCGTCCCGGCTTCCGCGCGGCGGTCGCCCTCGGCCCCGACGACGCGCTCCTCGGTCTCGCCGCGGGCTGGACCGACACGGCCCTCTCCGGCGCCGCCCCCGCCTTCGAGCTCGCCGAACTCGTCGTGGCCCCCGCCCACCAGGGCCGCGGCCTCGGCCGGTCCCTCCACGACGCCCTGCTGGTGGTCGCTGGGGCCGGGCCCGCCCTGCTGATGACCCTCGACGTGCCGGAGCTGACGGACCGGTACGGGCGCTGGGGCTGGACGGTCGCCGGGCGCCGCCGCCCCGACCGGGAGGAACGGGACTACGTGGTGATGCGCCTGGACCGGGCGGACCGGGTCTGAGCGGCCCGGGCGGTCACTTGTCGATGTCGCCGACGACGAAGAAGAACGACCCCAGGATCGCGACCATGTCCGCGACCAGCGTCCCCGGCAGCAGCTCCACCAGCGCCTGGATGTTGTTGTACGAGGCCGAGCGCAGCTTCAGCCGGTACGGGGTTTTCTCGCCTTTCGACACCAGGTAGTAGCCGTTCAGCCCGAGCGGGTTCTCGGTCCAGGCGTACGTGTGGCCCTCCGGCGCCTTCAGCACCTTCGGCAGCCGCTGGTTGACCGGCCCCTGCGGCAGCTCGGCCAGCCGGTCCAGGCAGGCGTCCGCCAGCTCCAGCGCGTTGTGCGTCTGCTCCAGGAGGCACTCGAAGCGGGCCAGGCAGTCGCCCTCCTCGCGGACCACCACCCGCAGGGTGTCCTGGAGCTCCCCGTAGGCGAGGTACGGCTCGTCGCGCCGCAGGTCGAAGTCGACGCCGGAGGCGCGGGCGATCGGACCGGACACCCCGAAGGCGTGCACCGTCTCCGGGGCCAGGACCCCGACCCCGCGCGTGCGGGCGCGGAAGATCTCGTTGCCGAGGACCAGCCGGTCGTACACGTCCATCCGCGACCGCACGTCCGCGACCGCCTGGCGGGCCCGGCCGAGCCAGCCGGCCGGCAGGTCCTCCTTGAGGCCGCCGACCCGGTTGAACATGTAGTGCATCCGGCCGCCGGACACCTCCTCCATCACCGTCTGGAGCTCCTCGCGCTCCCGGAAGGCGTGGAAGACGGGCGTGATCCCGCCCAGCTCCAGCGGGTAGGAGCCCAGGAACATCAGATGGTTGAGGACCCGGTTCAGCTCCGCGAGCAGCGTCCGCAGCCACACGGCCCGCTCCGGCACCTCCATGCCGAGCATCCGCTCGACGCCCATCACCACACCGAGCTCGTTGGAGAACGCCGACAGCCAGTCGTGCCGGTTGGCCAGCATGACGATCTGGCGGTAGTCACGCGCCTCGAAGAGCTTCTCGGCACCCCGGTGCATGTAGCCCACGACGGGCTCCGCGTGCCGGATCACCTCGCCGTCGAGCACGAGCCGCAGCCGGAGCACGCCGTGCGTGGAGGGGTGCTGCGGTCCGATGTTCAGCACCATGTCGGTGCTCTCCGCCGCGCCGCCGATACCGACCGTGGTCTCCGTCATGCCGGACAGTATCCCCCGCCGAGCGGCCCGCTGGCGGGCCAGGGCCCAGCCTGTGGACAACCCGCCCGCTCCTCCCGGGGACGCGCGCCACCGCCCCGCGTCCGCCGCCCGGGACGCCCCGCGTCCGCCGCCCGGGGGACGCCCCGCCACGTACCCGCCCCGCCGCCCGAGCCCCGCCGCCCGAGCCCTCCGGACCGCCCGGACCCGCTGGTCCGACGGCGCTGGTCAGACCCGCTGGTCCAGCCACAGGAAGTCGCCCAGGCCGCCGCGCGCGGTCAGCTCCGCCGCCTCCCCGGCGGCGGACAGCGCCCGCACGTACGCCACGGGGTCGGCCGAGGCCAGCGCCAGCGGCGGCCGCCCGCCGGACACCCCGAGCCGGCGCAGCGCCTCCCGCTGGGTCGTCAGCTCCGCCTCCACGCGCGCGTGGACCGCCGCCGCGCAGGCGTCCAGGGCCACGTGCGAGGTGAGGTCGCCGCTGCCGTCCGGGACCGGCGCGACCTCGCGGCCCGCCCGGAAGCCGGTCAGCGTCCCGAAGGGCGGCCGGGAGTCCCGTACGTGCCCGTAGTCCACCGCCACCGCGCGGCCCGCCGCCAGCGAGCCGACGGCCGCCGCCCACGCCTCGTCCCGCGGCCGGCCGATCTCGGCCCGCTCGCCCGGCCCGGACAGCGGCCACCAGCGGGCCAGCCACTCCGCGTCCGGGCCCTCGACCGGGGCGCCCGGCCGCTCCGCACCGTCGCCGCGGACCTCCACGTACCGGACCGTGCCGTCCTCGCCGGCCTCGGCGACGTCCACCGGCACGTTGTCCAGCCACTCGTTCGCGAAGAGGAGCCCGCGCACCCCCTCCGGCGGCCGGGCCACCCACTCCACCCGCGGGTCGAGCCCGTCCGGCCGGGCGGCCCGCTCGACCGCGTACGCCCGCACCCGCAGGCCCGCCGGGACCGCCGCCAGCACCCCTGCCGCCAGCTCGGCGCGGCCCGCGCCCATGTCCACCAGGGCGACCTCGTCGGTGTCCAGCTCCTCCGCCGTCGCGACGAGCAGCCGCGCCACCGCCGCCGCGAAGAGCGGCGAGGCGTGCACCGAGGTGCGGAAGTGCCCCGCGGGGCCCTCGGGGCGCAGGAAGAAGCCACCGGGGCCGTACAGCGCCCGCTCCGTGGCCTCCCGCCAGCCCCGCCACTCCCGCCCGTCGCCCGCCGGCAGGTCCGTCCCGTCCGTCACGTCATCCGTCACGCGCCCCAGTCTCCACCCCGGGGTGTACGGGTCCCGCCGCAAGGATCGACCGCACGGTTGATCCCCCGCCCGCACCCGTTCCCTACTCTGGGTTACGTGCAGCGCCTCTACGACTTCATCCGCAGCCACCCGACGGGCGTCGACGTCTTCTGGGCCGTCGTCCTCCTCGGGATGTCCGCGCTGTGGATCGGGTCGGTGTCCCCGCCCCCCGCCCGAGCCGTCGGCTACGGGGTGGTCGCCACGCTCTTCTCCCTGGTCGTCGCCCTGCGGCGGCGGGCCCCCGAGCGGATGCTGCTCCTGGCCGTCGCCCTCGGCGTCGTCCAGCTCGTCCTCGACCTGGAGACGTTCCTGGCGGACTTCGCCATGCTCGTCGTGATCTTCACCGTCGCCGCCCACGACGGCCCCCGCTGGGCCTCGCGGCTCGCCCTCGTCGGCGGGCTCTGCGCGGCCCCGCTCTCCCAGCTGAGATGGCCGCTGGAGGAGACGGTCTCGGTGCCCGCCCGGGTCTTCTTCACGGTGATCATGGCCGTGCCGTTCGCCCTCGCCTGGGTCCTCGGCGACTCGCTCCGCACCCGCCGCGCCTACTTCGCGCAGCTGGAGGAGAAGGCCGCCCGGCTGGAGAAGGAGCGGGCGGCGCAGGCCAAGGTCGCGGTCGCCGCCGAGCGGGCCCGGATCGCCCGCGAGCTCCACGACGTCGTCGCGCACAACGTGTCGGTCATGGTCGTGCAGGCCGACGGCGCCGCCTACGTCATGGACTCCTCCCCGGAGACCGCCAAGCAGGCCCTGGAGACCATCTCCACCACCGGCCGGCAGGCGCTCGCCGAGATGCGCCGGCTGCTCGGCATCCTGCGCACCGGCGAGCACCGCGAGGCGGGCGAGTACGTGCCGCAGCCCGACGTGGAGCAGATCGAGGAGCTGGTCGAGCAGGTCAGGAGCGCCGGCCTGACGGTCGACCTCACCGTCGAGGGCACCCCGCGCGAGCTGCCCACCGGCGTCGGCCTGACCGCCTACCGGATCGTCCAGGAAGCCCTCACCAACACCCGCAAGCACGGCGGCCCCGACGTCGGTGCCAGCGTCCGGCTCGTCTACTTCGACGACGGCCTCGGCCTGCTCGTCGAGGACGACGGCCGGGGCGCCCCCCAGGAGATGTACGAGGACGGCGGCGCCGACGGGCGCGGCCACGGCCTCATCGGCATGCGGGAGCGGGTCGGCATGGTGGGCGGCACCCTGGACACGGGCCCGCGCCCGGGCGGCGGTTTCCGGATCAGCGCCCTGCTGCCGCTCAAGCCCGCACACTGAGAGCCCGAGCTCCGTCCCCACCCACCGAAGGAACCGCATGTCCATCCGCGTGATGCTCGTCGACGACCAGGTGCTCCTCCGCACCGGTTTCCGCATGGTGCTGGCCGCCCAGCCCGACATGGAGGTCGTGGCGGAGGCGGGCGACGGGGCGGAGGCCCTGGAGGTGCTGCGGGCCACCCAGGTCGACGTGGTCCTCATGGACGTCCGGATGCCGCGCCTCGACGGGGTGGAGGCGACCCGCCGGATCTGCGCCGAGCCCGACGCCCCGAAGGTCCTCATCCTGACCACCTTCGACCTCGACGAGTACGCGTTCTCCGGCCTGAAGGCCGGCGCGAGCGGCTTCATGCTGAAGGACGTGCCCCCGGCCGAACTGCTCGGCGCGATCCGTTCGGTGCACAGCGGCGACGCCGTCGTCGCCCCCTCGACCACCCGCCGCCTGCTGGACCGCTTCTCCCCGATGCTCCCGTCCTCCGGCCGCGAGCCCGAGCACCGCGAGCTGGAGAGGCTGACCGAGCGCGAGCGCGAGGTCATGCTCCTCGTCGCCCAGGGCCTCTCCAACGGCGAGATCGCCGCCCGTCTGGTCCTCTCCGAGGCGACGGTCAAGACCCACGTGGGCCGCATCCTCACCAAGCTGGGCCTGCGCGACCGCGTCCAGGTCGTCGTCCTCGCGTACGAGACGGGCCTGGTCCGCGCGGGCGGCGGCGCCAAGGGCTGACCGGCGGCCGGTGCCGGGGCTCAGCGCAGCACCGACTCCAGGAAGTCGCTGCCCAGGCGGGCGACGACCGAGAAGTCCAGCTGGTGGAGGACGTAACGGCCCCGGCGGCGGGTGGTGAGGAGCCCGGCCTTCCGCAGGACGGCCAGGTGCCGGGAGACCTCCGGCGCCGTGATGCCGTACGTGTCCGCCAGCTCGCTCGTCGAGTACGGGCCGCGCGCCAGGCTCCGGCACATCCGCATCCGCACCGGGTGGGCGAGCGCGTCGAGGCGGAGCCGCACGGTCTCGACCGACTCCAGGCCGCCGACCTCGCGGCTCGCCGCCGGGTACATGATCACCGGCTGCCAGCCGGGCGAGTACAGGGCCATCAGATGCGGCCGGCCGAAGGCGCTCGGCACCAGCGTCACGGCTCCGGCCCGCGCGTCCGCCCGGGCCTCCATCAGCTTGTCGACCACGATCCGGCTGCTCTCGCCGTCCTCCTCCAGGCTCAGCGCCGGCGAGGCGTCCGCGAGGGCCTCGGCCAGCCCCTTGTGACGCATCAGCTCCGTCTTGTGGCGGGCGTCCGCGGCGAGCTGCACCCGGATCCGCCGCCAGGCGTCGCCGAAGAACGCCTCGTCGCAGTCCTCCAGGAGACGCCGGATCCACGCGCGCGTGGCGGTGGGGGCGACGAGCATCCGCTCCGCGAACGCGGCCTGGCGCGGACCGCGCGCGGCGGCCAGGTCCAGGGCCCGCCGCGCGGACCGCTCGTCGACCAGCGGCGACGGGATGCCGCCCCGGGCGTAGAGCGGGCTGCACGAGATCTCCAGGGCGGCGCCGACGAACTTCTCGTCGTCCAGCCGGTCCAGGTCGTCGAGCTCCTCGGCCAGCGTCTCCCGGGGCCGCGCCGGCAGCAGGAAGTCCGAGCGGGTCGACCGCCACATGAAGTCCGCCTCCAGGAGCCGGTCGGCGAGGCCGGGCTCCAGGGCGGCGGCGGTCGCCGTCGCCCACGCGTGGTGGCCGGGATGGTGACCCGGCTCCGCCAGGACGTGGACGGCGTTGCCGAGCTCGGCCAGCGGCGAGGGGCAGAAGACGATCCGCTCGGGCGGCACTCCGGTGATGTCGATGGTCACGCTCACGCCCCCATGGTGCGGGACGCACCGGGGACTCCGTCGCTCCGATTGACGAGGCCCGTCAATCGGAGGGCGGGGCGGCCCGCGGCGGCCCCAGGGTGAGCCCATGGACGCGCTGCAGCAGCACCTCTTCGACAGCTACCGGTCCGCGCAGCGGGGCGAGTCCGCCCCGCCCGCCCCCGGCACCCACGACCTGGCCGTGCTGCGCGGGCTCCGCGACCACCGCCGCTTCGAGCGGGTGGTGGCCGGCCGCCCCGCGACCGGCCGCCTCCGCGCGGCCCTGGCCCGGCTGGTGCGGGCCCTCAGCGGGCGACGAGCGCCAGGAAGTCGCGTACGGCCGTCCTGACGTCCTCCGCCGTCCACTCCAGACCCGCCGCCGCCACCGTCACCTCGGTGACGGCGGTCCCCGGCGGGCCGCCCGCGCCCGGCGGGGACCAGCGGCGGAAGAGGCAGGCCCCGGTCCGCTCGGTCAGGGCGAGCGCCGCCGCCGTGAGGACGTCCGGCTCGTACGGCAGCCACACCTGGAACTGGTGGGTGTGCGGCACCTCCGGGTGGATCCGGAACCAGCCGGGACCGCCCTCCGCCGCGAGCGCCTCGCGCAGCGCCTCGGCCACCACGCGCGCGTGCGCCACGTACGACGGCAGCCGGGGCAGCTCGGTGTCCAGGCCGCGCAGCGCCGCCAGCGCCACCGGGTACTGCTGGAAGACCTGGCCCCCGTACCGGTGGAGCCAGACCCGCGCCTCCGCCACCAGGTCCTCGGGACCGGCCAGCGCCGCCCCCGACATCCCGTCGAGGGACTTGTAGAACGAGACGTACACGCTGTCCGCGAGCCCGGCGATCTCCGCGAGCGGACGGCCGAAATGCGTCGGGCACTCCCACAGCCGGGCGCCGTCGAAGTGGACCACCGCGTCCCGCTCCCGGGCCGCCCCGACCGCCGCGGTCAGCTCCTCCCAGGACGGCAGCACGAAGCCCGCGTCCCGCAGCGGCAGCTCCAGCATCAGCGTCCCGAAGGGCTCCGGGTGGTCCCGCACCTCCTCGGCCGTCGGCAGCCGGGGCGCGTCCGTCGGGTGCACCGTCCGCAGCCCCGACACCGCCCCGAGGGCGCCGTCCTCGTGGACCTCGGGGTGGGCCAGCGGGTGGAGGGCGACGACCGGGCTGCCGGTGCGCCCGGCCCAGCAGCGCAGCGCCACCTGCTGGGCCATGGTGCCGGTGGGGAAGAAGACGGCGGCGGGCATGCCCAGCTCCGCGGCGATCCGCTCCTCCAGGACCTCCACCAGCCCGTCGCCGTACAGGTCGGGGGCGGCGTCCGCGAGGCCCGCGGCGTCCGTCCAGTCGGCGAGCGCGCGCAGCCGTCCGCCGACCGTGCCGTCCACGGACGGCCGCCACATCGAGCGGGTGGCACCGCCCCACACCTGGGCGCGGTACCGCCGCGCGGCACCCTCGTCGGGCGCCGCCTCGGCGGACCCTCCGTCGGTCGTCCCGGCGACCCCGTCGTCCGTCGTCCCGGCGGTCCCGCCGGTCACCTCACCGGGCGTCTCCGGTGGCAGTGCATCCACATCCATGGGCAGATCATCACACCGTCGCCCGCACCGCCGCTCACGACTTTCGGGCGACCGGGGGAGGGACGAAACGCTGGCGTAGCATGACCAGAAATCGTCCGGTACCCGCCGAGGACTGGAACGGAAGGCCGTACCCACCGTGAACGCACCATCAGCGCCAGAGCCCAGGGCCGAGGACCGGCCCGCCCGGCTCACCGTAGGAGTCGTCGGCGCCGGCCGCGTCGGCCCCGCCCTCGCCGCCTCCCTCCAGCTCGCCGGACACCGCCCCGTCGCCGTCTCCGCGGTCTCCGACGCCTCCCGGCGCCGCGCCGCCGAGCTCCTGCCGGACGTACCGGTGGTGGAGCCCGCGCGCGTCCTCGCCCTCGCCGACCTCGTCCTGCTCACCGTCCCGGACGACGCCCTGCCGGGCCTCGTCGAGGGGCTCGCCGGGACCGGAGCCGTCCGGCCCGGACAGCTGATCGTCCACACCTCGGGGCGGTACGGCGCCCGGGTCCTCGACCCGGCCCGCCGCGCGGGCGCCCTCCCGCTGGCCCTCCACCCGGCCATGACCTTCACCGGCACCGCCGTCGACGTGCAGCGGCTGGCCGGCTGCTCCTTCGGGGTGACCGCGCCGGAGGAGCTGCGGCTCGCGGCCGAGGCCCTGGTCATCGAGATGGGCGGGGAGCCCGAGTGGATCGCCGAGGAGGCCCGGCCGCTCTACCACGCGGCCCTCGCCCTCGGCGCGAACCACCTGGTCACCCTGGTGGCCCAGTCGATGGAGCTGCTCCGCACGGCCGGCGTCGCCGCCCCCGACCGGATGCTCGGCCCCCTCCTCGGCGCCGCGCTGGACAACGCGCTGCGGTCCGGCGACGCCGCCCTGACCGGCCCCGTCGCCCGCGGCGACGCCGGCACGGTCGCCGCCCACGTGGCCGAGCTCCGCAAGCACGCGCCGGGCACCGTCGCCGGCTACCTCGCGATGGCCCGCACCACCGCCGACCGGGCCCTCGCGCACGGCCTGCTCAAGCCCGAACTGGCCCAGGACCTGCTGGGCGTCCTGGCCGCCGACCCCGGCGCCGACACGACCGGACCCGCCGACGGGCCCCGAGGAGACGACCGATGAGCCCGACCGACCGGACGAGCCCCGGACGCCACGCGCCCGCGGAGCTGGTCTCCACGCGCGCGGAGCTGGAGCGGGCGCGGTCCCGCTTCGGCGGCGAGCCGGGGACCAACGCCGTCGTGATGACCATGGGCGCCCTCCACGAGGGGCACGCCACCCTGATCCGGGCCGCCCGCGAGCGGGTCGGCGCGCACGGCTTCGTCGTCGTCACCGTCTTCGTCAACCCGCTCCAGTTCGGCGCCGGCGAGGACCTCGACCGCTACCCCCGTACCCTCGACGCCGACCTGGAGCTGGCCTTCGCCAACGGCGCGAGCGCCGTCTTCGCCCCCTCCGCCGACGAGGTGTACCCCGGTGGGCAGCCCCAGGTCCGGATCACCGCCGGCCCCATGGGCGACCGTCTGGAGGGCGCCTCCCGGCCCGGGCACTTCGACGGCGTCCTCACCGTCGTCGCCAAGCTGCTCCACCTCACCCGGCCCGACCTGGCCCTCTTCGGCCAGAAGGACGCCCAGCAGCTGGCCGTCATCCGCCGCATGGCGCGGGACCTGAACTTCCCGGTCGAGATCGTCGGCGTCCCGACCGTCCGCGAGACCGACGGCCTCGCCCTGTCGAGCCGCAACCGCTACCTGTCGCCCCCGGAGCGGCACACCGCCCTCGCCCTCTCCCGGGCCCTGTTCGCCGCCCGCGACCGGCTCGCCGCGCAGGAGGCCCTGCACGCGCGCGCCGTCGCCCTGCCGGGCGCCCAGGGGCGCGCCGGGAACCGCGCGGAGGCGCTCTCCCGGATCGGCGAGGCCCGGGCAGCCGCCGACGCGCACGCGGTCGCGCAGGCCGGCGACGGCGGCGGCGCCGAGGCCGTGCGGGCCGCCGCGCGGGCCGTCCTGGACGAGGCGGCGAAGGCGGAGCCGCCGCTGGTCCTCGACTACCTGGCCCTGATCGACCCGGCCGACTTCACCGAGGTCGAGGACGCCCACCGGGGCGAGGCGATCCTCGCGCTCGCCGCGCGCGTGGGCACCACCCGCCTCATCGACAACATCCCGCTGACCTTCGGAGCCACCCAGGGAGCCGCCACGTGACCGGAATACGGCTGCACGCCCCCGCGCCGGGCTGGGACATCGACGCCGACGTCGTCGTGGTCGGCTCCGGCGTCGCCGGACTGACGGCCGCCCTGCGCTGCACCGCCGCCGGGCTCCGTACGGTCGTCGTCACCAAGGCCAACCTGGACGACGGCTCCACCCGCTGGGCCCAGGGCGGCATCGCCGCCGCCCTCGGCGAGGGCGACACCCCCGGCCAGCACCTGGACGACACCCTCGTCGCCGGAGCCGGGCTCTGCGACGAGCCGGCCGTCCGCCTCCTCGTCACCGAGGGCCCGGACGCCGTCCGCCGGCTCATGGCCACCGGCGCCGACTTCGACCGCACCGACGACGGCGAGATCGCCCTCACCCGCGAGGGCGGCCACCACCGCCGCCGGATCGCCCACGCGGGCGGCGACGCCACCGGAGCGGAGATCTCCCGGGCCCTCGTCGAGGCCATCCGCGCGCAGGGCGTCCGCACCATCGAGCACGCGCTCGTCCTCGACCTCCTCAAGGACGACGAGGGCCGCACCGCCGGCGTCACCCTGCACGTCATGGGCGAGGGCCAGCACGACGGCGTCGGCGCCGTCCGCGCCCCCGCCGTGGTCCTCGCCACCGGCGGCATGGGCCAGGTCTTCTCGGCCACCACCAACCCGTCCGTCTCCACCGGCGACGGCGTCGCCCTCGCGCTCCGCGCGGGCGCCGAGGTCTCCGACCTGGAGTTCGTGCAGTTCCACCCGACCGTGCTCTTCCTCGGCACCGGCGCCGAGGGCCAGCAGCCGCTGGTCTCCGAGGCGGTCCGCGGCGAGGGCGCGCACCTGGTGGACGCGGACGGCGTCCGGTTCATGCTCGGGCAGCACGAGCTGGCCGAGCTGGCGCCCCGGGACATCGTCGCCAAGGCGATCACCCGCCGCATGCAGGAGCAGGACGCCGCGCACATGTACCTCGACGCCCGGCACTTCGGCGCCGAGATGTGGGAGCACCGCTTCCCCACGATCCTGGCCGCCTGCCGGGCGCACGGCATCGACCCGGTCACCGAACCGATCCCGGTCGCCCCGGCCGCCCACTACGCCTCCGGCGGCATCCGCACCGACCTGCTCGGGCGCACCACCGTCCCCGGTCTGTACGCGTGCGGCGAGGTCGCCTGCACGGGCGTCCACGGCGCCAACCGGCTCGCCTCGAACTCCCTCCTGGAGGGCCTGGTCTTCGCCGAGCGGATCGCCGCGGACATCGCCGGGCACGGCCCGCACCGCGAGGGCGTGCTCCGGACCGAGCCGGGGACGACGGTGCTGACGCTGCTCGCCCCCGAGGTCCGCCGGGAGATCCAGCGGATCATGACCCGGGACGCGGGCGTGCTGCGCTCGGCCGCCTCCCTGACGGCCGCCGCCGACGCCCTGGAGGCGCTCCGGCAGGACGCCGAGGAGGAGCGCAAGGCGGCCGAGCCGGGCGTCGACTCCTGGGAGACCACCAACCTGCTCTGCGTGGCCCGGGTCCTGGCCGCGGCCGCCCTGGCGCGCGAGGAGACCCGCGGCTGCCACTGGCGCGAGGACCGCCCGGACCGGGACGACGAGCGGTGGCGCCGCCACCTGGTCGTCCGCCTCACGCCCGACCGCCGGCCGGTGGTGCGCACCACCGAGACCGCGGACTTTCCGCCCGTAACCCCCGAAGCCCCCAGGGAGCCGCAGCCGTGAGCACGCCCGAGGAAGCCCGTCCCGAGCCCGTGGACGTCCCTCTCATCCAGATCAGCTCGTACGAGGAGACCGGCGGCTGCGGCGACGGCTGCGGCTGCGGCGACGCCGAGGAGTACGAGTGCGGGCTCGACCCCGCGCTCGCCCAGCTGCTCGCCGACGCCGGCCTCGACCCCGTCCAGGTCGAGGACATCGCCCACCTGGCGATCGCCGAGGACCTCGACGGCGGCGTGGACGTGACGACGGTGGCGACCGTCCCCGAGGACGCCGTCGCGACCGCCGACTTCGTGGCCCGCGAGGCCGGCGTGGTCGCCGGTCTGCGGGTGGCCGAGGCGGTCCTGTCGATCGTCTGCACCGAGGAGTTCGAGGTCGAGCGGCACCGCGAGGACGGCGAGCGCGTCGAGCCCGGCGACCTGCTGCTCAGCGTCACCGCCCGCACCCGCGACCTGCTGACGGGCGAGCGCAGCGCGCTGAACATCCTGTGCCGCCTCTCCGGCATCGCCACCGCCACGCGCGCGTGGGCGGACGCCCTGGAGGGCACGAAGGCCAAGGTCCGCGACACCCGCAAGACGACGCCGGGCCTGCGCGCCCTGGAGAAGTACGCGGTCCGCTGCGGCGGCGGCGTCAACCACCGGATGTCGCTCTCGGACGCGGCCCTGGTGAAGGACAACCACGTGGTGGCGGCCGGCGGGGTCGCCGAGGCGTTCAAGGCCGTCCGGGAGGCGTTCCCGGAGGTGCCGATCGAGGTCGAGGTCGACACGATGCACCAGGTCCGCGAGGTGCTGGACGCGGGCGCCGACCTGATCCTGCTGGACAACTTCACCCCGGGCGAGACCGAGGAGGCGGTGGCCCTGGTCGGCGGCCGCGCGGTCCTGGAGTCCTCGGGCCGGCTCACCCTGGAGAACGCGGCGGCGTACGCGGCGACCGGCGTGGACTACCTGGCGGTCGGCGGCCTCACGCACTCCTCCCCGATCCTCGACATCGGCCTGGACCTGCGCGAGGTGCGCGGCTGATGCTGCTCACCATCGACGTCGGCAACACGCACACGGTCCTCGGGCTCTTCGACGGCGAGGAGATCGTCGAGCACTGGCGGATCTCCACGGATCCCAGCAGGACCGCCGACGAGATGGCGGTCCTGCTCCAGGGCCTGATGGGCATGCACCCGCTGCTCGGCGCCGAGCTGAGCGACGGCATCGAGGGGATCGCGATCTGCGCGACGGTCCCCTCGGTGCTGCACGAGCTGCGCGAGGTGACCCGCCGCTACTACGGGGACGTGCCGGCGGTCCTCGTGGAGCCCGGCGTGAAGACGGGCGTGCCGATCCTCACCGACAACCCGAAGGAGGTCGGCGCGGACCGCATCATCAACGCGGTCGCGGCGGTCGAGCTCTACGGCGGTCCGGCGATCGTGGTCGACTTCGGCACGGCGACCACGTACGACGCGGTCACCGCGCGCGGGGAGTACGCGGGCGGCGCGATCGCCCCCGGCATCGAGATCTCGGTCGAGGCGCTCGGCGTGAAGGGCGCGATGCTCCGCAAGATCGAGCTGGTCCGGCCGCGCGGGGTGATCGGGAAGAACACGGTCGAGGCGATGCAGTCCGGCATCGTCTTCGGCTACGCGGGCCAGGTGGACGGCGTCGTCGCCCGGATGAAGCGCGAGCTGGTCGGCCCGAAGGGCGACCCGTCGACCGTCACCGTGATCGCCACCGGCGGCCTCGCGCCGATGGTCCTGCGGGACTCGGCGGAGATCGACCGGCACGAGCCCTGGCTGACGCTGATCGGCCTGCGCCTGGTCTACGAGCGGAACGTCTCCCGCATGTGACCCCGCCGGGTGCCGCCCGCGGCGGCTCCCCGGGGCACCGCCCTGACCGGGCCGCCCGGGTGCGGCACCGCGCGGTCACGACGCCCTGGCCGGGCCGCCCCGGGTGCACCGTCCTGACCGGGTCGCCGCGGGTGCGGCACCGCGCGGTCACGACGCTTCGCGGTGATCGCACCCGCGACGGGAGGCATGCGCCTGGGGGCGGGAATCCGCAGGTGGAGGGGCATTCGGCGCCGACGCGCCGGATGATCGCTAAGCGAAATTTGTCCGATTAGCGCGTATCGTCGGGCCATGCCCACGCCATACGGATCCCGCGGCGGCATGGCGTTCAGCGCGGACGAGCTGCGTGTGCTCCGACGCGCCCTCGCCAACGCCCTCCACCCCGCCCCCCTCCCGGACGAGGACGTCCGCGACGCCCTCCGCCTGGCCGATTCCGTGGACGAGGTCGTGCGCGAGGCGGGCCGGCTGCGCGCCTTCCTCCTCGACGACCTCGCCCGCTACCGGGAGGCGCTCCCCGGCTCGCTCCCCGGCTACCTGGACCTTCTGGAGGACTCCCTGGCCGGCGGGTACGACCCCGGGGCCGACGACCTCGCCGCCCTGCGGGCGCTGCGCGCCGCCCCCGCCGCCGCCCGGCTGCTCGACCGCTGCCAGATCCTCGCCGAGCGCTCCGTGAGGGCCCGCCTCGCGCGCGTCTCCCAGGCCACCGCGAGCGCCCCGGCCGCCGCCTCCCGGGCCCGGCTGCTCGCCCTGCCCGGCGGCCGCGCGTCCGAGGAGCCCCGGCCCGAGCCGCCCCGCCCGGCCCCCGCCGAGCGCCCGGTGCCCAAGCCCTCCGAGGTCTTCCCGCCGCGCCGGCGGCCCGTGCCGCCGCCCCCGCCCGAGGAGCGGGTCGCGGGCTAGCTACTCTGGTCGCCATGGACTACGTATCCGCGCTTTTGCCCCCCGTCGTGATGGCTGCGTTCTTCATCGCCCTGATCGTCGTGATCGTGAAGACCCAGGGCGGCCCGAACAAGGCCAAGGAGGACGCGGCGGTCGACGCGGCGCTCGCCCGCGCGGAGGCCGCCCGCCAGGCGGACGGCACCGACGCGTAGGACCCCCGAACCCCCGAGGGGCGCATGACCGTCCGCGGTCGGCGCCCCTTTTGTCGCGTTCTGGCCGCGATTCGGGGATCAATAACCGTTCTTCCCGGAATCTCCTACTAGGCTGAGTCCGTGCCCCGCCCCTTGGGAGAACTCGAAGACGCCGTCATGACGCGCGTCTGGCAATGGAACCGCCCGGTGACCGTCCGGGAAGTCCTGGAAGACCTCCAGCAGGAACGCTCCATCGCCTACACCACCGTCATGACCGTCATGGACAATCTCCATCAGAAGGGCTGGGTGCGCAGGGAAGTCGAAGGCCGCGCCTATCGATATACGGCGGTCTCCACCCGCGCCGCCTACTCGGCCGCACTGATGAACGACGCCTGGGCGCAGAGCGACAACCCCGCGGCCGCCCTGGTCGCCTTCTTCGGGATGATGTCCCCGGAACAGCGCGAGTCCCTCAACGACGCCATCCGCATCGTCCAGCGCGACAACCCGCTTCCCGCGCCCGAGGAGGGCGGAGGGGAACCGGCGCCCTCCTAGCGGTACCGTCCCCCCATGTCGAAAGCCGTCACCGTACGCCGTGCCCGCACCTCCGACGTCGCCGCCGTGCGACGTCTGGTCGATCCCTACGCGCGCCGTGGCATCCTCCTCGACAAGGCCACGGTGACGCTTTACGAGGACATCCAGGAGTTCTGGGTCGCGGAACGCGACGAGGACGCGGAGGTCGTCGGAGTCGGCGCCCTGCACGTCATGTGGGAAGACCTCGCGGAAGTCCGTACGCTCGCCGTCGATCCCGAGTCCAAGGGCGCCGGCGTGGGTCATCAGCTGCTCGCCCAGTTGTTGCAGACCGCGCGCTGGCTCGGTGTGCGCAGGGTTTTCTGTCTCACCTTCGAAGTCGACTTCTTCGCGAAGCACGGCTTCGTCGAGATCGGTGAGACCCCGGTCGACGGAGATGTCTACAGCGAGCTCCTCCGTTCCTATGACGAGGGTGTCGCGGAGTTCCTCGGTCTCGAACGAGTGAAGCCGAACACCTTGGGCAACAGCCGGATGCTTCTGCACCTGTGACCGGAAGCCCGGGGGAACCCGGACGGAACCCCGGCGGAACCCTATGTCCGAATCGCGTACGTTTCCCGCGTTGCCGAGGTTCTGAACCTCTGCCAGGGGTTTGTGTTTTTCCCGGAAAAGCGGTTTCCTTTCCGCGTACTGCATTTTCGATGAAAGGAAATCCGGTGGCACAGAAGGTTCAGGTCCTTCTTGTCGACGACCTCGACGGTGTCGAGGCGGACGAGACCGTGACGTTCGCGCTGGACGGCAAGACCTACGAGATCGACCTCACCACCGCCAACGCGGAAAAGCTCCGTGGCCTGCTCGAGCCGTACACCGCCAACGGACGCCGCACCGGCGGCCGCACCACCACGGGCCGCGGCAAGGGCCGCCCCGCCGCCTCCGGCAGCCAGGACACGGCGAAGATCCGCGCCTGGGCCAAGGAGAACGGCATGGAGGTCAACGACCGCGGCCGCGTCCCCGCCCACGTCAAGGCGGCCTACGAGGACGCGAACCGCTGAGGCGTCCCCCGCTGAGCCGCCGGTCCGCCGGTCCGGGCGCTCAGCAGCCGCAGCCGATGGCACTCCACCGCGGCCGCGGCCACCAGGCGCGTCAGGCACGGGGCCTCCGCACGGCCCCACGGCCCGGACCTCGGCGCCGGCAGCGAGGACTCCACCTCGCGCCCCGGCCCGGGAGCCCGCAGCCACACGGCGGCGCCCGGCGCGCCGGAGCCACCCCGCCCCGGAGGCAGGGGAGCGGTCATCCGGCCGTCGGCGCCCAGCGCCGCGAGATCCAGTGAGATCCCGCCCCACTCCAGCCACTCCAGCAGACCGGGAAGCTCCTCCGCGCTCCCCGCTGCCACCAGGAGCCGCATGCGGCGCCCCATCAGCGCCACCGGCCCCGTCGCGGCGCCCACCCGGCGCAGGACCGCCCGGCCGGCCGCCGCGGGCAGCTCCAGCACGTCGAAGCGGAGCCCCGTCACCAGCTGCACCGGCGGGCCCGGCACCGTCGCCCACCCGAGCTCCCGCTCGTACCAGAGCGAGAGCGCCCGTCCGCCGTCGATCGGCGAGCGGGGAAAGGGGACGGTGAGGGCCATGCCCGGGGAACTCCCGGGGAGCCGGGGAGGTTACGGCCCCGGGCGTCACCGGTGACGTAACGTTCCGGTCCGGGGACCCGAGGTGTCCGGGAATGGGGTGTACGAGTGCATTCGGCGGCGCAACTCTGTTCGCTGGTAGCGGAGGGACCCCGGGTGCGCCGCATGGAGTGTCGGACCCTACGGGTAAGACATTCCTAGTGGAGAGGGGTGACTCCTCGGGCCGGGCCGTCTCACGTTCGCCATCGGCGTACTCAAGGCGGGGGTAACTACTTGGCCTGCGGGAACATCGTCTCGCACCATCGAGTTGGAGCATTTGTCGGCTGTTCGGCAGCGGACCACCCCATGGACAAGGGGGTGATCCGGACGGATGTCGGCAGTTGGAATGAGCGGTCCCCGCTTGCGGGACTAAGCTGCGGAAGGACAGGGAGGGGATCGACCCCTAACTGACTGACCGCTCTGAGGAGCGATTAACGATGTTCGAGAGGTTCACCGACCGCGCGCGGCGGGTTGTCGTCCTGGCTCAGGAAGAAGCCCGGATGCTCAACCACAACTACATCGGCACCGAGCACATCCTTCTGGGCCTTATCCACGAGGGTGAGGGTGTCGCCGCTAAGGCCCTGGAGAGCCTCGGGATTTCGCTCGAGGCGGTCCGCCAGCAGGTGGAGGAGATCATCGGCCAGGGCCAGCAGGCCCCGTCCGGCCACATCCCCTTCACCCCTCGTGCCAAGAAGGTCCTGGAGCTCTCGCTCCGCGAGGCCCTCCAGCTCGGCCACAACTACATCGGCACCGAGCACATCCTGCTCGGCCTGATCCGCGAGGGCGAGGGCGTCGCCGCCCAGGTCCTCGTGAAGCTGGGCGCCGACCTCAATCGGGTGCGGCAGCAGGTCATCCAGCTGCTCTCCGGTTACCAGGGGAAGGAAGCCGCCACCGCCGGCGGTCCCGCCGAGGGCACCCCCTCGACGTCCCTGGTCCTCGACCAGTTCGGCCGCAACCTCACCCAGGCGGCCCGCGAGTCCAAGCTCGACCCGGTCATCGGGCGCGAGAAGGAGATCGAGCGGGTCATGCAGGTGCTGTCCCGCCGCACCAAGAACAACCCGGTCCTCATCGGCGAGCCCGGCGTCGGCAAGACCGCCGTCGTCGAGGGCCTGGCGCAGGCCATCGTCAAGGGCGAGGTGCCCGAGACCCTCAAGGACAAGCACCTCTACACCCTGGACCTCGGCGCGCTGGTCGCCGGCTCCCGCTACCGCGGTGACTTCGAGGAGCGCCTGAAGAAGGTCCTCAAGGAGATCCGCACCCGCGGCGACATCATCCTGTTCATCGACGAGCTCCACACCCTCGTGGGTGCGGGCGCCGCCGAGGGCGCGATCGACGCCGCCAGCATCCTCAAGCCGATGCTGGCCCGCGGTGAGCTCCAGACCATCGGCGCCACCACGCTCGACGAGTACCGCAAGTACCTGGAGAAGGACGCCGCCCTCGAGCGCCGCTTCCAGCCCATCCAGGTCGCCGAGCCGTCGCTGCCGCACACCATCGAGATCCTCAAGGGTCTGCGCGACCGGTACGAGGCCCACCACCGCGTCTCCATCACCGACGAGGCCCTCGTCCAGGCCGCGACGCTGGCCGACCGGTACATCTCGGACCGCTTCCTCCCGGACAAGGCGATCGACCTGATCGACGAGGCCGGCTCCCGGATGCGCATCCGCCGGATGACCGCGCCGCCGGACCTCCGCGAGTTCGACGAGAAGATCGCCGGCGTCCGCCGCGACAAGGAGTCCGCGATCGACTCGCAGGACTTCGAGAAGGCCGCGTCCCTGCGCGACAAGGAGAAGCAGCTCCTCGCCGCGAAGGCCAAGCGGGAGAAGGAGTGGAAGGCCGGCGACATGGACGTCGTCGCCGAGGTCGACGGCGAGCTGATCGCCGAGGTCCTCGCGACCGCCACCGGCATCCCGGTCTTCAAGCTGACCGAGGAGGAGTCCTCGCGTCTGCTCCGCATGGAGGACGAGCTCCACAAGCGCGTCATCGGCCAGAAGGACGCCGTCATCGGCCTCTCGCGCGCCATCCGGCGTACGCGGGCCGGTCTGAAGGACCCGAAGCGCCCCGGCGGCTCGTTCATCTTCGCCGGTCCGTCCGGTGTCGGTAAGACCGAGCTTTCCAAGGCGCTCGCCGAATTCCTCTTTGGCGACGAGGACGCGATGATCTCCCTCGACATGTCGGAGTTCAGCGAGAAGCACACGGTTTCCCGTCTCTTCGGCTCGCCGCCCGGATACGTCGGCTACGAAGAGGGCGGCCAGCTCACCGAGAAGGTGCGCCGCAAGCCGTTCTCCGTCGTCCTCTTCGACGAGGTCGAGAAGGCCCACCCCGATATCTTCAATTCCCTGCTCCAGATCCTGGAGGACGGTCGCCTGACCGACTCCCAGGGCCGGGTCGTGGACTTCAAGAACACGGTCATCATCATGACGACCAACCTCGGGACCAGGGACATCTCGAAGGGCTTCAACCTGGGCTTCGCCGCCCAGGGCGACACGAAGTCCAACTATGAGCGGATGAAGGCGAAGGTCAGCGAGGAGCTGAAGCAGCACTTCCGCCCCGAGTTCCTCAACCGTGTCGACGACGTCATCGTCTTCCCGCAGCTGACCCAGGACGACATCCTCCAGATCGTCGACCTGATGATCGGCCGCGTGGACGAGCGCCTCAAGGACCGGGACATGGGCATCGAGCTCTCCCAGTCCGCCAAGGAGCTCCTGGCGAGGAAGGGCTACGACCCGGTCATGGGCGCCCGGCCGCTGCGCCGGACGATCCAGCGCGAGGTCGAGGACTCGCTCTCCGAGAAGATCCTCTTCGGCGAGCTGCGCCCCGGTCACATCGTGGTCGTGGACACCGAGGGCGAGGGCGAGGAGCAGAAGTTCACCTTCCGCGGCGAGGAGAAGGCGGCCCTGCCGGACGCTCCGCCGGTCGCGGCGGGCGAGACGGGCCCGAACCTGTCCAAGGACGCGTAAGCACGGTCCGCGCCTAAGGGGCGGCCCCGGAACCACACGGTTCCGGGGCCGCCCCTATTTTCGGTGGGGCCGGATTCCGGTGCGTGGTCGGACGCTGCGCACGGGGCGGGGCCGTCCGGGCCCGGCGGGACGAGGAGGCCCTGGAGCCGGGGGAACGCCCCTGCCGGCCGTTCCGGCCGGGCGGGGGGCCGTCCAGCCCGTCAGGGCCGGTCCCGGCCGGTGAGACCCGCTCCGGGGACGTCGCCGGCCGGCGGTCTCCTCGGCGGCGGGCCGATCGCGGCCGACGCGAGCCGGGTGCCGATGAGCGCTGATTCCAGGCCCCTCCCCGAGCGTCCCCGGTGCGGGCGGCGTCGTACGGGACGGTCGCGCGGAGGCTCCGGTTGCGTGACCCAGGTCCCAATGGCAGGCCCCGCGCGGTGACAAGCGGCACAGGGGTTTTAAGGGGTACTAGACGGGATCGTAGTGTTGATAAGGGGCGAATCGGGACGTTCAGGAGTCAACCGCCGGGACCTGGGTCCCGAGTCGGTCGAATCGGGCGCCGCGCCGCCCCCCGGGCCGTGCGGGGCCCCGCCGACATGGCGCTAAACCTAGAAACTTGGGTTGATATGTCCGATTTCAAGGACGGCCCCCGGGGGTGTCAAGAGCCGTATTCCTGTGGAGATCGCTACGACCTTGTGTCGTAGATGGGGTGTTTTGGGATGACCTGGGTGGCGGGTTACCAAGGAACAGCCAGCCCGGCGCAACGCACCGATCGCGTCGGGTCCCGTACTGCCCGGAGGTCTTCCCCCGTATGTCGAAGCGCGTCATGAACCCCGCCGTCCGAGTCACCGCCGTCGCCCTCGCCACCGCCGGTCTGGGAGCGTCGCTGGTGGCCGGAGCCGGGTCCGCCTTCGCCGCCGAGAGCAAGGCCGCCCCGCTCGCCGGCACCGCGGCCGCCGCCATCGAGGCGCAGGCCGAGACCCAGGCCAAGGTCGCCGCCCAGGTGAAGGCCGCCCAGGCCAAGACCGCCCAGGCGAAGGCCGCGAAGGCGGCCCAGGTGAAGGCCGCGGCCAAGAAGGCCGCCGCCAAGCCCGCCGCCGCGAAGAAGGCCAAGGGCTGGGTCAAGCCGGTCGCCGCCTACACCCTGACCGCCAGCTACAACCAGGGCGGCGCCATGTGGGCGCACAAGCACTCCGGCCAGGACTTCGCCGTCCCGGTCGGCACCACGGTCAAGGCCGCCGGCGCCGGCACCGTCGTCAAGGCCGGCCCGAACGGCGGCGGCGACGGCCCCGCGTACGGCAACGCCATCGTCGTGAAGCACGCCAACGGCACGTACTCCCAGTACGCCCACCTGTCGAAGATCCAGGTCCACGTCGGCCAGAAGGTCGCCGCCGGCCAGAAGATCGCCCTCTCGGGCAACACCGGAAACTCCTCCGGCCCGCACCTGCACTTCGAGATCCGTACGACCCCGAACTACGGCTCCGCCGTCAACCCGGCCGCGTTCCTGCGGACCCACGGCGTGTCCATCTGAGTGGACGGTCGAACGACGCGCTAGCCGGCCCCGTGGGCCCGGTTCAGCAGATCGAGGGCGACCTCGAGGACGGCTTCGTGCTTCTCCTCGGGGTCGCCCTCGACGTTCTGCATGAAGAACGTGCCCGCGTGCAGCGTGAAGATCGCGCTCACGCAGCGGACCTGGTCCACGGTCGCGAAGTCGGGCTCCTGGATCAGGCCGGTCAGCGCGATCATGCGCTCCTTGAAGGTGAGGCCGACGCTGAGCTCGCGGACCGTCGCCTGGTTCTCCTGCATGAAGCGGAAGAGCGGTGCCGCGGCGCGCAGCGCCACCTGGTAGCGGCGCAGCACCTCCTGGCGGGTCTCCAGGGTCCGGGGCTGCGCCTGCGCCCACTCGATCAGCTCGTCCATCGGCCGGGTGAGGTCCTCGAAGATCCCGACGAGGATGTCCTCCTTGGTCTTGAAGTGGTAGTACAGCGCGGCCTTGGTGACGTCGAGGCGTTCCGCGATCTCCCGGAGCGAGGTCTTCTCGTAGCCCTGCTCGGCGAAGAGTTCGAGAGCCACGTCCTGGATGCGCTGGCGGGTGTTGCCTCGGGCCATGGCTGTTCACTCCCACTTTCCACAAAACTTACTTGACGACCGGCAAGTGACGGGCCTACCGTCCCCAGTGTAGTAACTAGCCGGGCGGCAAGTAAGGGGACGGCCATGACGGACACCGCACCATCTCACCAGGTACAGGGGGAGCGGCCGCAGCGCAGCGTGCGGGTCGTCCTCCTCGCCCTCATGATCGCGATGCTCCTCGCGATGCTGGACAACATGATCATCGGCACCGCGATGCCGACGATCGTCGGCGAGCTCGGCGGCCTGGAGCACCTCTCCTGGGTCGTCACCGCCTACACCCTGGCCACCGCCGCCTCCACCCCCATCTGGGGCAAGCTCGGCGACATGTACGGCCGCAAGGGCGTCTTCCTCACCTCGATCGTCATCTTCCTGATCGGCTCGGCCCTCAGCGGCATGGCCCAGGACATGGGCCAGCTCATCGGCTTCCGCACCGTCCAGGGCCTCGGCGCCGGCGGTCTCATGGTCGGCGTGATGGCGATCATCGGCGACCTGATCCCGCCCCGTGAGCGGGGCAAGTACCAGGGCATGATGGCCGGCGTGATGGCGCTCGCCATGATCGGCGGACCGCTGGTCGGAGGCACCATCACCGACCACTGGGGCTGGCGCTGGTCCTTCTACATCAACCTGCCGCTGGGCGCCGTCGCCCTCGCCATGGTCACCGCCGTCCTCCACCTGCCCCGGAAGCAGCGGGCGGCCGGCACCCGGATCGACTTCCTCGGCGCGGCCCTGCTGACCGTCGGCATCACCGCGATCGTCCTCGTCACCACCTGGGGCGGGACCGAGTACGCCTGGGGCTCGGCCACCATCGTCGGCCTCGCGCTCGGCGGTGCGGCCGCCCTCGCCGCCTTCCTGTACGTGGAGACCCGCGCGAGCGACCCGATCATGCCGCTGCACATCTTCCGCAGCCGCAACTTCACGCTCATGTCGCTGATCGGCTTCATCACCGGCTTCGTCATGTTCGGCGCGGTCCTCTACCTGCCGATCTTCCAGCAGTCCGTGCAGGGCGCCTCGGCCACCAACTCCGGCCTGCTGCTCCTGCCGATGCTGCTGTCGATGATGGTCGTCTCGCTCGTCGTCGGCCGCGTCACCACCAGCACCGGCAAGTACAAGGCGTTCCCCGTGGCGGGCGGCGCCCTGATGATCGCCGGCCTGTTCCTGCTCTCCACGATGGACACCGGCACGACCCGCCTGGTCTCCGGCCTCTACATGGCCCTGCTCGGCGCCGGCATGGGCTTCCTCATGCAGATCACCATGCTCGTCGCGCAGAACAGCGTCGAGATGAAGGACATGGGCGTGGCCTCCAGCTCCACCACCCTCTTCCGGACCCTCGGCTCCTCCTTCGGCGTCGCCATCATGGGCGCCCTCTTCACCAGCCGCGTCCAGGACGAGATGGCCGCCAACGGCGGCTCCGCCCTCACCGAGCGGACCGCGCAGCTCGACGCCGCCAGCCTGGCCAAGCTGCCGGAGGCGCTGCGCGAGGCGTACCAGCAGGCGGTCGCCGTCGGCACCCACTCCGCCTTCCTCGTCGGTTCGGCGGTCGCGGTCCTCGGCTTCGTCCTCGCCTTCTTCGTCAAGGAGGTGGCGCTGCGCGGCGCCGGCCCCGCCCCGGCCGAGAAGCCGGCCGAGGACGGCACGGCGAAGGTCGCCGAGACGGTCTGACCCCGTCCGGCACGCGCGCGTGGGGCCCGGTTTCCGCGAGACCGGGCCCCACGCGCGTACCCGGAGCCCTACTCCGGCAGCCGGAGGATCGGGAAGCTCCCCGTGTTCGTCGGCGCGTGGTCCGGCAGCCACAGCACCGCGACCGCGCCGCCCACCCCCTCCGGCGACGCCTCGGAGGCCACGTTGCGGAAGGTCAGCCGGGCGCCGAGCACCCGCGCCTGACCCGCCGCGATCGTCAGGCCCAGCCCGTGTCCCTGGCCCGCCCGGTCGCTCGTGCCGGTACGGAAGCGGCTCGGGCCCTCGCGCAGCAGCGCCTCCGGGAACCCGGTGCCGTGGTCCCGTACCCGTACCACCCGGCCCTCGACGGTGACCTCCACCGGGCCCTTGCCGTGCTTGGCCGCGTTGGCCAGCAGATTGCCGAGGATCCGCTCCAGCCGGCGCGGGTCGGTCGACACCCAGGACTCGTGCACCACCCGGACCTCCGCGTCCGGGAACATCGACCGCACCCGGCGCTCCACGAACTCCCCGAGCGCGATCTCCTGGAGCTCCGCCCGCTCCGAGGCCCCGTCCAGCCGGGCCACCTCCAGCACGTCCTCGACCAGCGTCCGCATCGCCTGCGCGCGGTCCCGCACCAGTTCGGTGGGGCGCCCGGGCGGCAGCAGCTCGGCCGCCGTGAGCAGCCCGGTCACCGGGGTGCGCAGCTCGTGCGCGATGTCCGCGGTGACCCGCCGCTCGGCCTCGATCCGTTCGTTGAGGGCGTCGGTGAGCGAGTCGATGGCCCACGCCAGGTCGTCGGTCTCGTCCCGGACGACTCCGCCGACGGCGTCCCGGACCCGGACGTCGCCGTTGCCCTGGGCGACCCGCCCGGCCGCCGCCGCTGCCTTCCGCAGCCGCCGGGAGAGCTGGCCGCCGACGAGGATGCCGAGGGCGCAGCCGCCGAACACCACCGAGACCGAGCCGATGACCAGCGCCCGGTCGAGGTCCTTCATGATCGTGGCGCTGCGGTCGGCGAAGGGGATGTGCAGGGAGAGCACGTCGCCGTTGGCCAGCGGCACCGCCGCCCACACGTCCGGCGGCCCGCCGTGCCGGTGCTCCTGCACGTACGTGCCCCGGCGCTGGTCGCGCATCAGCTGGTCGAGCTGGTCCGGCAGCGCCGGGTCGTTGAGCTTGGCGCCGAAGCGCGGCTCCTTCGGCTTGGAGGTCTCGTACAGGCGCTGGGCGAAGAGCAGCCGCTCCATCTGGACCTCGCGCGCGTTGTCGAGCATCGAGATCCGCGCGGCGTTGTGCACGACCACGCTGAGCGTGACCGCGATCAGCGCGCCGACCGCCGCGATGGCCAGGGCGATCTTCCAGCGGACGCCGGTGCGGAGCGGAAGCGCTCTCACCGATCAGCCCCTGAGCTTGTAGCCGAAGCCGCGGACCGTCTCGATCCGGTCCTGGCCGATCTTGGCCCGCAGCCGCTGCACGTGCACGTCGACGACCCGGGTGTCGCCGCCCCAGCCGTAGTCCCAGACCCGCTCCAGGAGCTTGTCCCGGGAGAGCACGGTGTTCGGCGCGGACGAGAACTCCAGCAGCAGTCGCATCTCGGTCGGCGTCAGTGCCACCGGCTCGCCGCCCCGCCGCACCTCCATGCCCTCGGTGTCGACCTCCAGGTCCCCGTCGCCGAAGACGAGCGGCCCGCCGTCCCCGGCCCGCTCCTCCGCCTCCCCCGTCCCGTTGCCGGCCGCGTGGCCGAAACGGCGCAGCACGGCCCGGATGCGGGCCATGAGCACGGAACCGTCGAAGGGCTTGGTCACGTAGTCGTCCGCTCCGGCCTCCAGGCCGAGGACGACGTCGATCGAGTCGGCCCGCGCCGACAGCATGATCACCGGGACGGTCGACTCGTCGCGGATGCGGCGGCAGAGGCTGACCCCGTCCATGCCGGGCAGCATCACGTCGAGCAGCGCGATGTCCGGGCGGTGGGCGCGGAAGGCGTCGAGGCCGGAGAGCCCGTCGGGCATCGCGGTGACGCGGAAGCCGTCCCGTTCCAGCGCGAGCTGGGTGGCCTCACGGATGACGTCGTCGTCCTCGACGAACAGGACATGGGTCTCGGCCATCGTGCGGGGGTCCTTCGGTGTGGGGGGTGGGGCGGTCGGGTCGGGGGTCAGTCGGCGGCGGAGGGTTCCGGCGCGGGTTCCGGCGTCTCGGTGGCCCCGTCGCCCTCGCCGACGGCCCGGCTGTAGTCGTTGTGCACCCAGTCGTGCTGGGTGAACCGGTTCCCCGACCAGCGGTACGTGATCACGTCCTCGCCCGACGGGTACGCGACCGGGTCGTCCTCCGCGTACACCTGCTTCGTCACGATCAGGTCGCCGCGGTCGATGGTGCCGTAGACCGCCGCGTCCTCCGCCATGAAGACGTTCTCGTAGCCGTCGGCGGTGGCCGTGTCCGCGGTGGCGTTGCCGCCGGACTGCTTGCGGTAGACGTACGTGCCGATGCCGACCGCGTCCCCGCAGGTCATCACGTTGACGACGACGTCGGGCGCGGTGCCGCCGGTGAGGTTGCCGTACGAGGTGTCCACCGGGTACGCGTCGGCCACGCACGGCTTCAGGTCGTCCTTCACCCGGGCGCCGATCTTCGGGTCGCCCTTGAGGAGCGCGATCGGGTCCACGCGCTCGGCCGCCTTCGCCGAGCCGGAGGCCGTGGCGGGCGGTGTGGGGGCGGCGGCGGCCGTCGCGTCGGCGCGGGCCGCGCCCTCGTCGCGCGAACCCGTCCCGCCGGTCGAGCACGCGGCCACGAACAGCCCGAGGGCGGCGAGTCCGGCCACCGCCGTGACACCCGCCGCCTTGGTACCGGCCGCCCGGGGCATCCCGCCCCGGGCCCCGGCTCTGTCGCCGGTTCCGCCGTCGCCGGTTCTGCCGTCGCCGACTTCGCCGTCGTCTAGGCCGCGCACCGCTGGCGCCCTCCCTCGTCACCTCGCACGGCCGCCGCAGCCGACCGCTGTCCTCCGGTCCGCTCCACGGGCCGCCCCAGGGCGAGGGCGTTCAGATCGCGGCTCTCCAGCTCCTGGCGGAGCCGGGCGAGCGCGCGGTGGAGCGTCGACTTCACGGTACCCGTCGACATGCCGAGCGCCGCCGCCGTCTCCTCCGTGCTCATCTGCTCCCAGTGCCGCAGCACCACGACGCTGCGCTGCTTCGGCGCCAGCACCTTCAGGATGTCCATGAGCAGGGCCCGGTCGGCGTGCTGCTCGGTCGGGTCCTCGACGCTCGCGTCCGGAAGCTGCTCGGTGGGCACCTCCTCCAGCCGACGCGCCCGCCACCACTCCGTCCGCGTGTTGATCATGACCCGCCGCAGGTACGCGTCGGCCAGCGACTTGTCCGCGATCCCGTCCCACCGGCCGTACGTCCGCACCAGCGCGGTCTGCAGCAGATCCTGCGCGTCGACCGGGTCCGGGACGAGCCGGCGGGCGCTGCGCAGCAACGCGTCCTGCCGTGTGCGGACGTACTCCTCGAAGTCGAGCACCTCGCCCTGGCTCATCCCGACTGCCTCCACATCCCCGTGACCTGCTTGTTCTCCGTGTCGACGACGACGCTACGGAGCGGTTGTCACGAGGGTGTGCGGGGCAGCCGTCGGTGGACGCACGGCTACCCATCGGTTGTGTAACAGCCGGGGGGCCGGGATCCGATTCCGCCGGCCTCAGGTCAGCGGAAGCCGGTACCGCCCGCCGTCCAGCGGCTCCACCAGCCCGTCCGAGACCAGGCCGTCGAGGGCGCGGCCGCGCTGGACCGGCTCGTCCCAGACGGCGTCGAGGGCGGACTGGGGGACGGGGCCGGGGGAGTCGCGGAGGACGGCGAGGAGCCGGCCGCGGACCTGGCGGTCGGTGCCGGCGTAGGTCTGGCCGCGGCGGGGCGGGCCGTCGTGGGCGGGCTTGCCGGAGGTCAGCCAGGCGCAGCGGTCGGCGATGGGGCAGCGCCCGCAGTCCTCGTTCTTCGCCGTGCAGACCAGGGCGCCGAGTTCCATCGAGGCGGCGGCCCAGCGGGCTGCGGTGCCCTCGTCGTCGGGGAGCAGGGCGCGGGCGAGGCGCCGCTCGGCGGCGGTGGTGGCGTTCGGCGGGTACTGGACGCCGCTCGCCGCGCGGGCGAAGACCCGGCGCACGTTGGTGTCGAGGACTGCGTGCCGCTGCCCGTAGGCGAAGGAGGCGACGGCCGCGGCGGTGTACTCGCCGATGCCGGGGAGGGCGAGGAGCTGTCCGTGGTCGCTCGGGACGTCACCGCGGTGGCGGTCCCTTATCGCCACGGCCGCCGCGTGCAGCCGCAGCGCCCGGCGCGGGTAGCCGAGCCGGCCCCAGGCGCGGACGGCCTCGCCGGGCGGCTCGGCGGCCAGGTCGGCCGGGCGCGGCCAGCGCGCCAGCCACTGCTCGTACACCGGGAGCACCCGGACGACGGGGGTCTGCTGGAGCATGAACTCGCTGACCATGACGCCCCAGGCGCCGGCCTCGGGGCGGCGCCAGGGCAGGTCACGGGCGTGCCGGTCGAACCAGGCGAGGACCGGCCCGTGCAGCTCGGTCGGGGCGACGGCGGACGGAGCCGTACCGGTGGGGAAGGACAGGGAGGCGGGGGCATCGATGGAAGTCATGGCACCCCCGATCCTGGCACGTCCGGGGAGCGATCAGTACGCGCCGTGGCGGGCCCGCGTACGGCGCTCGGGGCGCGCGGAGGCGTGCGCGGGGGTCGCGGGCCCCCGCCCCGCGCACCACACGACCGCCGCGCTCCTGCTGGAGCGGGCCGTGTCCACCAGTGCCGTCATCGGCCGGCGCGCGGCGCGCATGAAGAGGAAGGCGACGAGGCCGCCGAGGAGCAGGCCGGCGGTCACGTCGTGCGGGTAGTGGACGCCGACGAAGACGCGGGAGAAGGCCATGAGGATCGCCATGGGCACGGTCAGCCAGACGATCCCGCGCCAGGAGAGGGCGAGGGCGATGGCGGCCGCGCCGGCGATGGCGGAGTGGTTGCTGGGGAAGGACCAGTCGCCGTAGGCGGGGCATTCGATGAGCGCGGCGGGTGCCCCGGCGACGGCCCGGCACGGGCGTTCCTCGTCGATCAGCGACTTCAGGCCCTCGCTCACCACGTATCCGAAGGCGGTGGCGAGAGGGGCGAGGAGCGCGAGGGTCATCGCCTGGCTCGATCCGGTCCGCGAGCGCCACCACCCGGCCAGGAACAGTGCGCCGAAGAGCAGCAGCCCGAGCTCCGTCCAGACCTCGGCGAGCCACTGGAACCAGTGCGGTGTGGAGTGCGCGAAGTCGAGGACGTCGAGGTAGAGACGGTCGGAGAGGTCGAGGAGGTTGTCCATGGTGCATGACGCTAACCGGAATTCTGGGTGTCGCGCCCCGGGCCAAGGAAGGATCCGACCCCTGACGAAAGTGGGGGATGGCTGGAGGGAGGGGTGATTTCCGGCCATCGCGGCGAGAGTTCCCGTTCCCGGGGGATGTGATCATCGGCAAAACTTGGCCTCTCGGGCGGCGGGTGGGGCGGGAGTTGGGCCGGATCTCTCGTAAGGTTCGGGGCGTGGGATCTTTGCGCAATCCGGTCGGGCCGCTTCCCTCCACCATCTACTGGCGACGGAGGGCGGTCGCGCTGTGTCTCATCGCACTTCTCGCCCTGTTGACCCTGTGGGCCGTCACCTCCGGTGACGGAGGCGGGAAGAAGGCGAACGACGCCGCCAACGGCTCGGCCCCCGCGCCCTCCATCACCCCCGGCCCCGCCGGAACCGGACCCGCCATCAGCCAACAGCCGGGCGGACGCGACGAGTCGGGCGAGTCCGGCGACGCGGGCGAGTCCGGTACGGGCGACGGCTCGGGCTCCGGGTCGGGTGCGGGTTCCGACGCCGGATCCGGTACGGACACGGGCGGGGCTTCCGGCGACGGCTCCGGCTCGGCCGGTTCCGGTACGCCGGGCAAGAACGGCGACACCGACGGCGCGGGCGGCGACGGCGGCGCGGGCACCGGCGCCGGCCAGCAGGTCCCGGCCGGCTCCACGCTCCCGAACTGCCCCGCCGGTTCACTGGAGTTGACGCTGCGCAGCGCCAAGCTCACCTATGAGCCGGGCGAGAAGCCCCGCTTCCACCTCGCCGTCAGGAACACCTCGGACGCCGACTGCAAGGCCGACCTCGGACCGCGCTCCGCCGTGCTGAAGATCAGCGACGCGCGCAACGACCGGCTGTGGGCCTCCGACGACTGCCCGCGCCCCGGCGACCCGGTGCTGCTGAAGGTCCCCGCGCGCGGGACGATCACCCACACCGTGGAGTGGGACCTCCGGCGCAGCGCCTCCCCGTGCGCCACCGCCCCCGCGGGGGAGGCCGGTCCGGGCAACTACCTGGTCGAGGCGACCGTGCCCGGCGCGAAGGCGGTCGCGGCACCGTTCGCCCTCGCCAAGGACTGACCGGCCCCCGCGACCGGCCGACGTGGACCTGCGCCAAGAGGACCCGGCCCGTAAGGACCCGGCCCCGGGCGACCCGGCTCCTGCGACCTGCCCCGGACCCGGGCGGGGAAGGCGGGCGGAGGCCCGTCCGTCAGACGTACCGCTCCAGGATCGACGACTCCGCCAGCCGCGACAGGCCCTCGCGGACGCTGCGCGCCCGGGCCTCGCCGACGCCGTCCACCGTCTGGAGGTCGTCCACGCTCGCCGCGAGCAGCTTCTGCAGCCCGCCGAAGTGCTCCACCAGACGCTCGATGATCGCGCCGGGCAGCCGCGGCACCTTGGCGAGAAGCCGATAGCCGCGCGGGGAGACCGCCGAGTCGAGGGTCTCGGGGGAGCCGCTGTAGCCGAGGGCCCGCGCGACGACGGGCAGTTCGAGGAGCTCGGTGTGGGTGAGCGCGTCCAGCTCGGTCAGCGCCTCCGCGACCGTGCGGGAACGCTTCGCCGTCGGCTCCGGCACGTAGTCCCGGATCACCAGCTCGCGCTCCGGCTCCACGCCCGCGATCAGCTCGTCGAGCTGGAGCGAGAGCAGCCGGCCGTCGGTGCCGAGCTCGACCACGTACTCCGCGATCTCGGTGGCGATCCGGCGGACCATCTCCAGGCGCTGGGCGACGGCGGTGACGTCCCGGACGGTCACCAGGTCCTCGATCTCCAGGGCGGAGAGCGTGCCGGCGACCTCGTCGAGGCGGAGCTTGTACCGCTCCAGCGTCGCGAGCGCCTGGTTGGCCCGGGAGAGGATCGCGGCCGACTCCTCCAGGACCCGCCGCTCGCCGTTCACGTACAGCGCGATCAGACGCATCGACTGGGAGACGGAGACGACGGGGAAGTTGCACTGCTTGGAGACCCGGTCCGCGGTGCGGTGACGGGTGCCGGTCTCCTCGGTCGGGATCGACGCGTCCGGGACCAGCTGCACACCCGCCCGGTGGATCTTGGAGATGTCCTTGTCGAGGACGAGCGCCCCGTCGAGCTTGCACAGCTCGCGCAGGCGGGTCGCGGCGAACTCGACGTCGATCACGAAGCCGCCGGTGCACATCGAGTCCACCGTCTTGTCCATGCCCAGGACGATCAGGCCACCGGTGTTTCCGCGGAGGATCCGCTCCAGGCCGTCGCGCAGGGCGGTGCCGGGCGCGACGGCGCTCAGGGCCGCGCGCATGAGCGCTTCGTTGCCGGAGCCCGCGCCGGACTTTCCAGGAGCTGCTGCCCCGTCCTTGGCTGCCACTGCACTCCTCCGGCTCGTACGGATGGGCGAGACCAGGGCAAAGTCTAGCGACACCACCCCGCCGCCCTGGGCCGCGCGCCGGTCCAGGGTGCTCCGGACGGGCGCCCGCCGGGGCGGCCCGGTCGCGATCCGCCCTACCCGCTCGGTCACGCGCCTACCCCTCCGCGACCCCACCGGAGTACCCCCGCCCCGCACCGGAGGACCCGGCGGGGCCCTCCTCCGGCGGCCCCGGGACCCGCCCCGTCAGCCCCCCGACTCCTCCGTCCGCCGGGCCGCGCGGCGGTTCTGCGGCAGCACCCGCAGGGCGTCGCCCATGTCCGCGACCTCCGTCACCTTCATGCCCGCCGGCACCTTCCCCGGGTCCCCGGGGACCAGGGCGTGGGTGAAGCCCAGGCGGTGCGCCTCGGCCAGACGGCGCTGTACGCCGGTGACCCGCCGCACCTCGCCCGCGAGGCCGACCTCGCCGATCGCCACCAGGTTCTTCGGCAGCGGGGTGTCGCTCGCGGCGGAGGCCAGCGCCAGCGCGATGGCCAGGTCGGCGGCGGGCTCGGAGAGCTTCACCCCGCCCACGGTGGCGCTGTAGATGTCCCGCTTGCCCAGCGCGCTGATCCGGCCCCGCTGCTCCAGGACCGCCAGCATCATCGAGACCCGGGAGGTCTCCAGGCCGGAGGTGGTCCGGCGCGGGGACGGGATCTGGGAGTCCACCGTCAGCGCCTGCACCTCGGCGACCAGCGGCCTGCGGCCCTCCAGGGTGACCGTGAGGCAGGTGCCCGGCACGGCCACGTCACGGCGGGTCAGGAAGAGCCCGGACGGGTCGGCGAGCCCGGTGATCCCCTCGTCGTGGAGCTCGAAGCAGCCCACCTCGTCCGTCGCCCCGTACCGGTTCTTCACGCCGCGGACCAGACGCAGACGCGCGTGCCGGTCGCCCTCGAAGTGCAGGACGACGTCCACCAGGTGCTCCAGGAGCCGGGGACCGGCGATCGCCCCGTCCTTCGTCACGTGGCCGACGAGCAGCGTGGACATCCCGCGGTCCTTGGAGGCCCGGATCAGCGCGCCCGCGACCTCGCGGACCTGCGCCATGCCGCCGGGGGCGCCGTCGATCTCCGGCGAGGCGACCGTCTGCACCGAGTCCAGGATCAGCAGGGAGGGCTTCACCTCGTCCAGGTGGCCGAGGACCGCCGACAGGTCGGTCTCGGCGGCCAGGTACAGGTGGTCGCTGAGGGCGTTGATCCGGTCCGCGCGGAGCCGGACCTGGCTCGCGGACTCCTCGCCCGTCACGTACAGGGTGCGGTGCGCGTCGCTCGCCGCCTTCGCCGCCACGTCGAGCAGCAGCGTCGACTTGCCGACGCCCGGCTCGCCCGCGAGCAGCACGACGGCGCCGGGCACCAGACCGCCGCCGAGGACCCGGTCCAGCTCGTCGACACCGGTCGAGCGGGCGGTCGCCTGCCGGACGTCGACCTGGCCGATGGGGAGCGCGGCGGTGGAGACCCGGCCGGCGGCGGTGGTCCGGACGGCGGGCGCGCCGTACTCCTCGACCGTCCCCCACGCCTGGCACTCGGGGCAGCGGCCGAGCCACTTGGCCGTCTGCCAGCCGCACTCGGTACAGCGGTAGGACGGACGGTCCTTGGCGGATTTCGTACGGGCAGCCATGCCCCACACCGTAGCCGCCGCCACCGACAGCGGACCGCCGTCCGCTCCCGGCCTGTGGACGGACGGCGCGCGACCTGTGGACAGCCCGCCGCCACGGCAGCGGAACACCCTCCTCCTGTCCCCTTTCGAGTGAGGGCTTCACCCGTAAGGCTGAGAACGGCGGATCCGGTATGAAGAGTGCCCCCCTGCGCGCCTACGGTCGCCCAGTGACGAGCAGCAGGCTGGACTCCTCCCGCACCCCGGGCGCCCACCGGGCGCGCCGCGGCCCGCAGCAGGGACCGCGCACGCTCGGCCAGCGACCCCCCGCCCGCTACGAGGCCGCCCTCGACGGGCTCTTCACGTACTGCCTCTCGGTCCTCTGCGACCACGACACGGCCACCGCCGTCCTCGGCGACGTCCTCGCCGCCGCCGAGCGCCACCACGGCCGCTGCCCCTCCGACGCGGAGGGCCGCACCGCCTGGCTGTACGCGCTGGCCCGCTGGGCCTGTCTGCGCAGCCTCGGCGAGCAGCGCCGCCGGCGCCAGGGCGCGCACACCGGCCGCCCCGCCGTCACCCCGCCCGGACCGCCGCCGGTCTCCGCGGAGACCGCCGAGCGCCGCCGCGCCGAGCTGGCCACCCTCGCCTGGCCCGAGGCCGCCGGCACCACCCCCGAGCAGCGCGAGGCGCTCGAACTGGCCGTCCGGCACGGCCTGAGCCCGCGCCAGGTCGCCGCCGTCCTGGCCCTCGACCCGCAGGCCGCCCGCGAGCTCCTCGCCACCGCCGGCTGCGAGGTCGAGCGCACCCGGGCCGCGCTCGCCGTCGTCTCCACCGGCGGCTGCCCCACCGTCGCCCGGCTCCTCACCGGCGACCAGCAGCTGATCCTCTCGGCGGCCCTGCGCGCCGAACTGGTCCGGCACGTGGACGACTGCCCGGTCTGCCGCCGCACCGCCGAGCGGGTCGGCGCCACCGCCCCCTGGCCGGGCGGCGGGCCGCGGGCCGTCCAGGACCGGCTGCCGCTGGTCGAGGCGCCCCGGGCCGCCGCCTACATGGCGATGCTGCACGTCCCGCGCGCGCGTGCCGGCGCCCCCCGCTTCGCCCCGACCGGCTTCCCGATCGACCCGAAGGACCTCGTCGCCCGCCGGGACCGGATGCGGGCCCGCGCGGTCACCACCACCGTGGTCGCCGCCGTCGTCGCCGCGCCGGTGCTCGCCCTGTGGACCTCCTACCGGGGCGTCCCCGCGGGCGCCGAGGCGGGACGGGACGGTTCCCGGGTCAGCGCCGGCGAGCGGGGGGACGGCACGGGCGCCGACGGGCGGCCCTACGACCGGTACGAGAACGCCGGCAACGCCCGGACGACCCCCGACGCGGACTCCACCCGGGGGAGCCGTTCCCCCGACGTCTCCGTCGAGGTCGTCACCCCCGCCCGCTCCGCGGCCCCGGCCGCCCCCGCGCGGCCCGGGGACCCGGTGCCGGGCTGGATCGGCGTCACCGCGCGCTGTCTCGGGGACGTCACCCTGATCACCCTCACCGGGGAGGGCGGCACCCCCGTCGACTGGGCGCTGTGGACGGACGCGCCCTGGCTGTACGTGGACCGGGCCTTCGGCACCCTGGGCCCGGGCGGGACCGTCACCGTCGCCGTCCGCGTCGACCGCGCCCGTGAACCGCGCGGTCCCTGGAGCGCCCGGATCGGCGTCGACCCCACCGGGGCGGTGCTGCGGATCAGCGGCCAGGGGCCGGTCGCCCCGATCGACGACCGGGTGATCCCGCCCCCGCCGGTCACCACGGAGCCCACGACCCCGCCCACCGCGCCCCCGCCCAGCGGCGGGCCGGTCGGTCCCGGGCCGACGCTCCCGACGGAGCCCCCGGAGCCGACGGAGCCGACGACGCCCCCGCCGACGGAGGAGCCCCCCACCACCCCGCCGCCGACCACGGAGCCCACGACCCCGCCGCCGACGACCGAGCCGACGACGCCCCCGCCGGCCACGGACCCGCCGCCGACCACGGAGCCGGGCACCACCGACCCCGGCACGCCCCCGCCGGCCACGGACGGACCGACCCCGGAGCCCTCTTCCTGAGGCTCCTCCCGAAAGGAGGAGCTACGGCTTCGGGTCGGCCGGGTGCGGCGCCACCATCGGCAGCGTCGAGGCGAGCCGCGCCTCGCAGAGCCCGACCAGGACGTCGTACGCGTCCTTGCCCATCATCTCGATCAGCTCCGGCCGGTACGAGACGTAGACCGGCTCCCCGCCGCCGTGGGCCGAGGTCGCCGACGTGCACCACCAGTGCAGGTCGTGACCGCCCGGGCCCCAGCCCCGGCGGTCGTACTCGCCGATGGAGACCTGGAGCACGCGCGTGTCGTCGGGCCGGTCGATCCAGTCGTACGTCCGGCGCACCGGCAGCTGCCAGCACACGTCCGGCTTGGTCTCCAGTGGCTCCCGGCCCTCCTTCAGGGCCAGGATGTGCAGCGCGCAGCCGGCGCCGCCCGCGAAGCCGGGACGGTTCTGGAAGATGCACGAGCCCTTCCAGCGGCGGGTCTGCCGGTCGCCGTCCTCGTCGACCTGCGTCCAGCCCGTCTCGCTGCCGACGTCGTGGAACTGCCACAGCTCCGGCGAGAGCTTCGCCACGTGCTCGGCGACCCGCTTCTCGTCGTCCTCGTCGGAGAAGTGGGCGCCCAGCGTGCAGCAGCCGTCCGCGGCCCGGCCCGCCTGGATGCCCTGGCAGCCGCTGCCGAAGACACAGGTCCAGCGCGAGGTCAGCCAGGTCAGGTCGCAGCGGAAGACCTGCTCCTCGTCGGCCGGATCCGCGAATTCCACCCACGCGCGCGGGAAGTCGAGCCCCTGCTCGTCCGGCTCCGCTCCCTTGCGCTGCTTCGTCACACCCTTGACGGGCGGCTTCGCGCCCTTCACGTCCCGCGCGTACTTCACGTCCCGCACGTCGTGCGCGGCCTCGTCGCGCACGGCACCGTCGCCACCGGAGGCACTGTCTTTGCCCGGCTTCGCCTTTTTCGTCTTTGGCACAACGCCAAGCGTATGCGGGTGGGCGCAGTAGCGTTTCCGCCATGAGACTCGGAGTCCTCGACGTCGGTTCGAACACGGTGCACCTGCTCGTGGTGGACGCCCACCCCGGCGCCCGCCCGCTGCCCGCCCACTCCCACAAGGCGGAGCTGCGGCTCGCCGAGCTTCTCGACCCGCGCGGCGCCATCGCGCCCGGCGGTGTCGAGCGGCTCATCGGGACCGTCCGGGACGCGCTCCACGCGGCCGAGGACAAGGGGTGCGAGGAGGTCCTGCCGTTCGCGACCTCCGCCGTCCGCGAGGCCAGCAACGCCGACGAGGTCCTCGCCCGGGTCAAGGACGAGACCGGGGTGGACCTCCAGGTCCTCACCGGCGAGGAGGAGGCCCGGCTCACCTTCCTCGCCGCCCGCCGCTGGTTCGGCTGGTCGGCGGGCAAGCTCCTCCTCCTCGACATCGGCGGCGGCTCCCTGGAGGTCGCCTACGGCATCGACGAGGACCCCGACGCGGCCGTCTCCCTGCCGCTCGGCGCGGGCCGGCTCACCGCCGGCTGGCTGCCCGGCGACCCGCCCGACACGGAGGACGTCAAGGCGCTCCGCCGCCACGTCCGCGCGCAGATCGCCCGGACGGTCGGCGAGTTCAGCCGCTTCGGCAGGCCCGACCACGTCGTCGCCACCTCCAAGACCTTCAAGCAGCTCGCCCGGATCGCCGGCGCGCCCGGCTCCGGGGAGGGCCTGTACGTGGAGCGGCTGCTGACCCGCGCCTCCCTGGAGGAGTGGGTGCCCCGGCTGGCCGCCATGTCCGGCGGCGAGCGCGCGGCCCTGCCCGGCGTCTCCGAGGGCCGCGCCGCCCAGCTGCTGGCCGGCGCCCTGGTCGCGGAGGGCGCGATGGACCTGCTCGGCGTGGAGCAGCTGGAGATCTGCCCCTGGGCCCTGCGCGAGGGCGTCATCCTGCGCCGCCTCGACCACCTCCCCGAGGTGCCGGTCGGCGCGTGAGCCCTGCCCGGGGCCGTACGGCGGTGCCACGCGCGCGTGCGGACGGGGGCGGACCGGCGGCGTGCGGGGGTGACCTGAACCACCCTCCCGCGCCCAGGTGCGCCCCGTACCCTGTCTGTCGTGGCAGAACCAGCGGTGCGCGTCCCGGATGCGAAGGTCGCCCTGTCGACGGCCTCGGTCTATCCGGAGTCGACGGCGACGGCCTTCGAGGTCGCCGCGCGCCTCGGGTACGACGGTGTCGAGGTCATGGTGTGGACCGACCCGGTCAGCCAGGACATCGAGGCCCTGCGGCGGCTCTCCGACTACCACCAGGTCCCGATCCTCGCCGTCCACGCCCCCTGTCTGCTCATCACCCAGCGCGTCTGGTCCACCGACCCCTGGGTCAAGCTCCAGCGCGCCCAGGCCGCCGCCGAGAAGCTCGGCGCGTCCACGGTCGTCGTCCACCCGCCGTTCCGCTGGCAGCGCCAGTACGCCCGCGACTTCGTGACCGGCATCTGGCGGATGGCGGACGAGACCGACGTCCGCTTCGCCGTCGAGAACATGTACCCGTGGCGGTACAAGGACCGCGAGATGCTCGCGTACGCCCCCGAGTGGGACGTCACCAAGGACGACTACCGGCACTTCACCCTGGACCTCTCGCACACGGCGACCGCCCGCACCGACACCCTCGCGATGATCGACCGCATGGGCGACCGGCTCGGCCACCTCCACCTCGCCGACGGGCGCGGTTCCGCCAAGGACGAGCACCTGGTGCCGGGCCGGGGCACCCAGCCGTGCGCCGAGCTCCTGGAGCGGCTGGCGGTGTCCGGCTTCGACGGGCACGTCGTCATCGAGGTCAACACCCGGCGCGCGATGTCCGCCGCCGAACGGGAGGCCGACCTCGCCGAGGCGCTCGCCTTCACCCGGCTCCACCTCGCCTCGGCGGCCCGGGGCACGCGCGCGTGAGCGACGCCTCCCCCCGGCGCCGCGGCCGCCCCGCGCGCGGCACCGCCGACGACAGCGGCCCCGGCGCCCGCGAGCGCATCCTGGCGGCGGCCCGGACCCACTTCGCGGAGCGCGGCTACGACAAGACCTCGGTCCGCGGCATCGCCAAGGCGGCCGGGGTCGACCCGGCCCTCGTGCACCACTACTTCGGGACCAAGGACGAGGTCTTCGCGGCGGCGATCGAGGTCTCCTTCGAGCCCGCGCTCGTCGTCCCGGCCATCCTCGACGGCCCGCGCGAGGCGGTCGGCGAGCGGCTGGCCCGCTTCTTCATCGGGGTCTGGGAGAACCCGGCGACCCGCGCCCCGCTGCTCGCGGTGATCCGTTCGGCGGTCACCCACGAGGCGGCGGCGAAGGTGCTGCGGAGCTTCGTGCTGCGCCGGCTCCTGGAGCGGATCGCCGCCGACCTGGCCGTACCGGACCCCAGGTTCCGGGCCGAGCTGGCGGCCTCGCAGATGATCGGGATCGTGATCCTGCGGTACGTGATCCAGGTCGAGCCGCTGGCCTCGGCGGACCCGGAGCAGATCGTGGCCGAGGTGGCCCCGACCCTCCAGCGCTACCTGACCGAAGCCTGAACACCCGTCCCGCATTCCGGACAGGCTGTCCAGATCTTGGAGCGTCGGCGTACGCTCGTAGGAAGCACACCCGTCACGAGGAGCGAGCGACGATGCCCGAGCTGAGGTCCCGCACAGTCACCCACGGCCGCAACATGGCGGGCGCCCGCGCCCTTATGCGCGCCTCCGGTGTACCGGGCGCGGACATCGGGCGGAAGCCGATCATCGCCGTGGCGAACTCGTTCACCGAGTTCGTCCCCGGCCACACCCACCTCCAGCCGGTCGGCCGGATCGTCTCCGAGGCCATCACGGCGGCCGGCGGCATCGCCCGCGAGTTCAACACCATCGCCGTCGACGACGGCATCGCCATGGGCCACGGCGGCATGCTCTACAGCCTGCCCTCCCGCGACCTGATCGCCGACAGCGTGGAGTACATGGTCGAGGCGCACTGCGCCGACGCCCTGATCTGCATCTCCAACTGCGACAAGATCACCCCCGGCATGCTGAACGCGGCCCTGCGCCTCAACATCCCCACGGTCTTCGTCTCCGGCGGCCCGATGGAGTCCGGCCGCGCCACGCTCGTCGACGGCACCGTCCGCACGCTCGACCTGGTCGACGCGATCTCCGACGCCGTGAACGACAAGATCTCGGACGAGGACATCCTCCGCATCGAGGAGAACGCCTGCCCGACCTGCGGCTCGTGTTCCGGCATGTTCACCGCCAACTCGATGAACTGCCTGACCGAGGCCATCGGCCTCTCCCTCCCCGGCAACGGCTCGATGCTCGCCACCCACACCGGCCGCCGCGCCCTGTACGAGAACGCGGCCCGCACGGTCGTCGAGATCACCCGCCGGTACTACGACGAGGACGACGCCTCGGTCCTGCCGCGCTCCATCGCCACCCGCGCGGCCTTCGAGAACGCCATGGCGCTGGACATCGCCATGGGCGGCTCGACCAACACGATCCTGCACCTGCTCGCCGCCGCCCAGGAGGCCGAGCTCGACTACGGCCTGTCGGACATGAACGAGGTCTCGCGCCGCGTCCCCTGCCTGGCCAAGGTCGCCCCGAACGTCGCCCCGCGCGGCACGTACTACATGGAGGACGTCCACCGGGCCGGCGGCATCCCCGCCATCCTCGGCGAGCTGTACCGCGCCGGGCTGCTCAACGAGGACGTCCACGCCGTCCACTCCCGCTCCGTCAAGGAGTGGCTGGACGCCTGGGACGTGCGCGGCGGCTCGCCCACCGACGAGGCCGTCGAGCTGTTCCACGCGGCTCCCGGCTGCGTCCGCTCCGCGGAGGCGTTCTCCCAGTCCGAGCGCTGGGAGACCCTCGACCTGGACGCGGCCGGCGGCTGCATCCGCGACGCGGCCCACGCCTACTCCAAGGACGGCGGCCTCGCCGTCCTGCGCGGCAACATCGCCGTCGACGGCTGCGTCGTGAAGACCGCCGGCGTCGACGAGTCGATCTGGACCTTCGAGGGCCCGGCCGTCGTCTGCGAGTCGCAGGAGGAGGCCGTCGAGAAGATCCTCAACAAGCGGGTCAAGGACGGCGACGTGGTCGTCATCCGGTACGAGGGCCCCAAGGGCGGCCCGGGCATGCAGGAGATGCTCTACCCGACCTCCTTCCTCAAGGGCCGGGGCCTGGGCAAGACCTGCGCCCTGGTGACCGACGGCCGCTTCTCCGGCGGCACCTCGGGCCTCTCCATCGGCCACGCCTCCCCCGAGGCGGCCTCGGGCGGCACCATCGCCCTCGTCGAGGACGGCGACCGGATCCGCATCGACATCCCGAACCGCGCGATCGAGCTGCTCGTCGACGACGAGACCCTCGCCGCCCGCCGCGAGGCGCTCGGCGGCGTCTACGCGCCGAAGAACCGCCAGCGCAAGGTGTCGGCGGCGCTGCGCGCCTACGCGGCGATGGCGACCAGCGCCGACAAGGGCGCCGTCCGCGACGTGTCGAAGCTCGGCTGACACCGGGACGTCCCCGGCGGGTACGCGAGAGGGGGAGCGGGTCGACGGACCCGCTCCCCCTCACGCGTGCGTCCGGTACGGACGTACGGCTACCAGGACTCCGCCACCCGCGCGTCCACCGCGAAGACCGAGCCGTCCGGCGCCGTGCCGAACACCCGGTCCCCGGCGACCAGGGGCGCCGGCACCTGCGTCGCGTACCCGAGCCGCCCGTTCCGCAGCCGGGGGCGGGTCTGCCCGACGACCGCGCCGCGCGCGGTGTCCACGGCGAACAGCCGCCCGTCCGCCGCGGAGAGGTAGAGCCGGTCGTCCGGGCCGAGGACCGGCGCGGAGACGTTCGAGGCCCCCGTCTCCAGCTCCCACAGCCGGCCGCCCTTCTCCACCGCCGTGTCCACGGCGAGCAGCCGCCCGTCCACGGAGAGCAGGTGGACCACCGAGCCCCGCACGGCGATGCCGCCGAGCGGCATCCGCTCCTGGAGCCCGATCCGGCGCTCCGCACCGGCGTCCGGCCCGCTGCCCGGATCGCGGGGGTCGCCCGGCGCGAGCAGCACCAGCGCGTCGACCAGATCCCCCTGGTACCGCGAGGCGAGGACCAGCGTGCCGTCGCCGGTGCGCCCGACCGGGGCGGCGTCCCCGGTCACCTCCCGGCTCCACACGATCTCGCCCGTCGCCGGCAGCACGGCCGCGATCCGGCTGCTCCGCCCGTCGGCGGCCGTCTCGGAGACGGTGAGCAGCCCCGTCGGGGCGTCGTACGCGCCGAGCACCGGCGCGTCGAACCCGGGCAGGCGACGCGCCCACCGCGCTTCCCCGGTCCGCGCGTCGACCGCCCGGAGCGCGCCGCGCCCGTCGGAGAGGACGACCACCGGGCCGGCCGGACGGTACGTCTCGGGCACGTCCGTGTCCGCGGCCCAGCCGGGCGTCCCGTCCGCGACGCCGTACGCGCGCAGGGGACCGGCCTTCGGCGCGGCGCCGACCAGCGCGTCCGTCCCGCCTGCCAGCGGCACGGGCGCGTCCGGCGGCTCCGCGTCGACGGGGCCGGTCCGCTTCCACAGGAGCTCGCCGGTCCGCGGGTCGAGGCGGGCGAGCGCCACGCCCCGGGCCGCGCAGTAGAGGGAGCCGGCCTCGTGGAAGCAGGCGGGCGCGGTGGAGGCGCCGTACCGCTGGAGCTGGGTGTGCCAGCCGTCGAACGAGGTCGCCACCTCGGCGGGGTGGGCGGGCCCCTCGACCACGGGCCGGGCCGGCGGGCGCACCGCCGCGTACACGCCGGCTCCGGCGAGGACGAGCACGACCGCGGCGGAGACCGTCAGGCGCGGGGCGAGCCGGGAGCGCCGGCGGGGCGCCGGCGGGGCGGGCACGGAGGCCCGGGTGGTGGTGTCGTCGCGGCCGAGGCCGCCGGTCCGGGCCCCGGCGGAGCCGCCGGTACGCCCGTCCGGCGCGAACGGGTCCACCGGCAGCGAGGGCCGCCGCCGCTGGGACGGTATGAACGCCTCGGCCTCGTACGAGGGCGGCAGCAGGGCCGCCATGATCTCGGCCGGGCCGGGCCGGTCGGCCGGCTCCTTGGCGAGGCAGCGCGCGACCAGCGGCGCCAGCTCGGCGGGCACCCCGCTGAGGTCCGGCTCGTCGTGGACCACCTGGTAGGCCACGATGTACGGGCTGTCCGAGTCGAAGGGGCCGTGGCCGGTCGCCGCGTGCACCAGGACCGAGCCGAGCGCGAAGACGTCGGCGGACGGCCCGACCTCACGCGGTCGCTGGAACTGCTCGGGGGCCATGAACGGCGGGGAGCCGATCAGCTTCCCGGTCTCGGTGTGCAGGTCGCTGTCGACGGGACGGGAGATCCCGAAGTCGATGACCTTGGGCCCGGAGTCGGTGAGGAGCACGTTGCTCGGCTTGAGGTCCCGGTGCACCACCCCGGCGCGGTGGATGTCGCGCAGCGCCTCGGCGAGCCCGGCGGTCAGCCGGCGCAGCTCGGCGGGGGAGAGGGGGCCGCGCTGGCGGACCTGGTCGGCGAGGGTGGGGCCGGGGACGTAGAGGGTGGCCATCCAGGGGCGCTCGGCGTCCGGGTCGGCGTCCACGACGGGCGCGGTGAAGGCGCCGCTGACCCGTCGGGCGGCGGCCACCTCCTGCCGGAACCGGGCCCGGAAGTCGGGATCCTCCGCGTAGCGCGCGTGCACCACCTTCACGGCGAGCCGCAGCCCCGAGGGCGAGGAGGCCAGATGGACGACACCCATGCCGCCCGCGCCGAGCACCGCCTGCAGCCGGTACTCCCCGGCGTACTCGGGACCCTCGGCGTCCCTGTCGGCGTTGGTGCTGCTCAACGGCGGCATCTCCCACCCCCGTGTGGTTCCGCGTCCGTCCACGCGCGCGTGCGCGACGCGACGGAGCCTAGTCGATGGGCCCCGTGATGTCGGAGGAGCTTGCTAGCCTGCGCGCGTCGCACAGAGTGAAACCAGGGGGAGAACATCATGGCGGTGAAGTACTACCCGGTCGCGCCGGGCTACCGGCTCAACGTCCGGTCCGGTCCGAGCACCCAGTACCCGGTGGTCCGGGTGCTGTCCGAGGGCGCGACCGTCCCGATCCACTGCCAGAAGCCGGGCGAGTGGGTCTCCGGACCGTACGGCACCACCCGCGTCTGGGACAGCATCGCCCCGGGCCAGTACGTCTCCGACGCCTACGTGAAGACCGGAAGCGACGACTACGTCGCGCCGCGCTGCGCCTGAGGACCTTCGCCTCGGCCCTCCGGGCGCCGCACCGGGGATAATCGGTCTCGTGAGCGAGGACAAGCAGACCCCCGGAACCGGCACGAGCGGCCCCCAGCCCGAGGAGATCCGTTTCTTCGGGACGACCTGGGTCGACCACAGCGCCCACTACGGACTGCGGCGCGCCGGCCTCGCCGCCGGCGCGCTCGCCGCGGCCGTCGCGGGCGCCTTCGTCCTGCGCTTCGCCTACCAGGGACTCCAGGTCGCGGACGTCGGCGGCATCGTGAACACGCTGGTCATCCTGATGTTCGCGATCTGCGCGGCCATCGCCTTCACCAAGACCTGGGAGGGCTTCGGCCGCCGCCCCGCCGACCAGGCCCGCGAGGACTCCCTCAAGAGCCTCAAGGCCATCGGCTTCATCGGCGTGCTCCTCGCCTACGCCCTCCGCTGTCTCCTGGAGGCCCCCGGCGAGAAGCTGCGCCGCGCCGAGTACGAGACCGCCCGCACCCGCCACGAGAAGCGGCGCGGCGCCCGCACCGGCAACCCCGCCGCCCGCAAGAAGCCCAGGCGTTCCTGAGGCCCGGTCCGGCGCGCCCGGCCCCGGCCCCTTCCCGAGCCCCCGCGGTCCTTGACGCGGGGGCTTCTCCGTCCCCACTATTCATCACATGATGAATTACGACTCCGGGGAGCCCGCGGAGCGGCCCGGAGAGCCCGGCGAACCCGAACCCCCCGACCCGGCCCCCGCCCTCACCGCCCGCGCCCTCACCGCCGTACGCGGCGACCGCACCGTCCTGCGCGACCTCGACTTCACCGTCCCCGCCGGCCGCGTCACCGGCCTCCTCGGCCCCTCCGGCTGCGGCAAGACCACCCTCATGCGGGCCGTCGTCGGCACCCAGGCCAAGGTCACCGGCACCCTCACCGTCCTCGGCAGCCCCGCCGGCCACCCCGGCCTCCGCCCCCGCATCGGCTACGTCACCCAGGCCCCCTCCGTCTACGACGACCTCACCGTCCGGCAGAACCTCGACTACTTCGCCTCCGTCCTCCTGCCCGGCCGCGCCCACCGCCCCGCCCGCCGCACCGCCGTCGAGCACACCCTCGCCGACGTCGACCTCACCGACCACGCCGACGCCCTCGCCGGACGCCTCTCCGGCGGCCAGCGCAGCCGCGTCTCCCTCGCCGTCGCCCTCCTCGGCACCCCCGACCTGCTCGTCCTCGACGAACCCACCGTCGGCCTCGACCCCGTCCTCCGCCGCGACCTGTGGGACCTCTTCCACCGCCTCGCCGCCGACCGGGGCACCACCCTCCTCGTCTCCTCCCACGTCATGGACGAGGCCGAGCGCTGCCACCGCCTCCTGCTCATGCGCGAAGGCGAGATCCTCGCCGAAGGCACCCCCGACGCCCTCCGCCGGCAGAGCGGCACCACCACGGTCGAAGAGGCGTTCCTCCACCTGGTCGACGCCGCCGCGGCCCGCGCCGCCCACGAGGAGACCCACCCATGACGGCTTCCCGCACCCTCGCCACCGCGGCCCGCGTCCTGCGCCAGCTCCGCCACGACCCCCGCTCCATCGCGCTGATGCTCCTCGTCCCCTGCGCGATGCTCTTCCTGCTCCGCTACGTCTTCGACGGCAGCCCCGGCACCTTCGACACCATCGGCGCCTCGCTGCTCGGCATCTTCCCCCTCATCACCATGTTCCTGGTGACCTCCATCGCCACCCTGCGCGAACGCACCTCCGGCACCCTCGAACGCCTCCTCGCCATGCCCCTCGGCAAGGCCGACCTCATCGCCGGCTACGCCCTCGCCTTCGGCCTCGTCGCCGTCGTCCAGTCCGTCCTCGCCACCGGCCTCGCCGTCGGACTCCTCGGCCTCGACGTCGTCGGCTCCCCCTGGCTCCTCCTCCTCGTCGCCCTCCTCGACGCCCTCCTCGGCACCGCCCTCGGCCTCTTCGTCTCCGCCTTCGCCGCCTCCGAGTTCCAGGCCGTCCAGTTCATGCCGGCCGTGATCTTCCCCCAGCTCCTCCTCTGCGGCCTCTTCACCCCGCGCGACAAGATGGCCCCCGCCCTGGAGGCCGTCTCGAACGTCCTCCCCATGTCGTACGCCGTCGACGGCATGAACGAGGTCCTCCGCCACCCCGACATCACCGGCGCCTTCGTCCGCGACGCCCTCGTCGTCGCGGGCTGCGCCGTCCTCGTCCTCGTCCTCGGCGCGGCCACCCTCCGCCGCCGCACCGCGTGACCGACCCTCGGACACCCCGCGCACCGGCCGCCCCGCCGGTGCGAGGATGACGACACGTACCCCCTCCGGCGAGGTGAACAGAGCCATGACCCAGACCGTCGCAGTCCTCGGCACCGGCAAGATCGGTGAAGCGCTCCTCAGCGGCATGATCCGAGCCGGCTGGCGCCCCGCGCACCTCCTCGTCACCACCCGCCGCAGCGAGCGCGCCGAGGAACTCCGCGACCGCTACGGCGTCGAGACCGTCACCAACGCCGAGGCCGCCAAGCGCGCCGACACCCTCATCCTGGCCGTCAAGCCCCAGGACATGGGCCGCCTCCTCGACGAACTCGGCCCCCACGTCGCCACCGACCGTCTCGTCATCAGCGCCGCCGCGGGCATCCCCACCTCCTTCATCGAGGAACGCCTCAGCCCCGGCACCCCCGTCGTCCGCGTCATGCCCAACACCCCCGTCCTCGTCGACGAGGGCATGTCCGTGATCTCCGGCGGCAGCCACGCCACCGCCGCCCACCTCGCCCACACCGAGGAGATCTTCGGCGGCGTCGGCAAGACCCTCCGCGTCCCCGAGTCCCAGCAGGACGCCGCCACCGCCCTCTCCGGCTCCGGCCCCGCGTACTTCTACTTCCTCGTCGAGGCCATGACCGACGCCGGCATCCTCCTCGGCCTGCCCCGCGCCCAGGCCCACGACCTCATCGTCCAGGCCGCCATCGGCGCCGCCGTCATGCTCCGCGACAGCGGCGAGCACCCCGTGAAGCTCCGCGAGGCCGTCACCTCCCCGGCCGGCACCACCATCAGCGCCATCCGCGAGCTGGAGAACCACGGCGTCCGCGCCGCCCTCATCGCCGCCCTCGAAGCCGCCCGCGACCGCAGCCGCGAGCTCGCCTCCGGCAACGGCTGACCCCTACCCGGCCGCCGCCAGCACCTCCTCGGTGGTCACGACCCGGGCGAACCGCCCACCGTGCAGCGACACCGCCGTCGCCCGGGTCAGCTCCTCCGCCGTCCGCGTCCACCCGAAGGGCCCGGCCAGGTCGAAGGTGTGCATCGCGTCCAGCGGGAACAGCACGTCGTACCCGAGGTTCCCGCCCATCCGGGCCGTCGTCTCGTTGCACATGTTCGTCTGGATCCCGACGATCACGACCTGCCCACGGCGTCCGCCGGCGGCTCCGCCGCGAGCCGCCCCCCTCAGCCACGCGTCGAGGTCCGGCTCCCCGTAGAAGGCGGAGTTCACCGTCTTCGTCACCAGCACCTCGGGCCCGGCGCCCCTGCCCCGCCGCTCCTCGACGAAGTCCTGGAACGCGTTGCCCTCCGTACCCGGCCGCAGCGGCGACCCCTCCTGCACCGAGTCGTGCCGCACGAACACCACCGGCCTCCCCGTCTCCTGCCACCGGTCGATCAGGGCGGCCATGTTCTCCTCCGCCCCGGGATTGTCCCGGCGTCCCCAGAACTCGCTCCCGAAGCCCTTCTGGACGTCGACGACGATCAGCGCCGCGTTCTTCTCGATCTCCATGACCACGATCCTGCCGCCGCCCCGACGCCCGCCCCAGAAGCCCGGAAGCCGACGATCGATGGTTTACTGCCAGCCATGGCGGCCCCCCAGCGCATCGCTCTCCTCTCCTTCCCCGGCATCCGCGCCTTCGACGTCTCCGTCGTCACCGAGGTCTGGGGCACCGACCGCACCGACCGAGGCGTCCCCGCCCTCGAACTCCGCCGCACCGCGGCCGACCCGGCCACCCCGATCCCGATCCGCGGCGGCCTGAGCCTCACCCCCGACCGCCCGCTGGACTGGCTCGACACCCTCACCCCCACCGACCTCGTCCTCGTCCCCGGCATCGAGGACCCCGACACGGACGTCCCCGCCCCCGTCCTCGACGCCCTCCGCCGCGCCCACGCGCGCGGCGTCCCCGTCGCCTCCCTCTGCGCCGGCGCCTTCGTCCTGGCCCGCGCCGGCCTGCTCGACGGCCGCCGCGCGGTCACCCACTGGCGCCTCGCCGACACCCTGGCCGCCCGCCACCCCCGGGTCCGCGTCGAACCCGAGGCGCTCCACATCGAGGACACCGGCATCTGGACCTCGGCCGGCACCGCCGCCGGCATCGACCTCTGTCTCCACCTCGTCCGTACGGCCCACGGCGCCGAGGTCGCCGCCACCGTCGCCCGCTCGATGGTCACCGCCCCCTTCCGCACCGGCACCCAGGCCCAGTTCATCGAGCGCCCCACCCCCAGGGCCGACCGCGACGAGGACGCGCTCGCCGCCGTCCGCGCCCACGCGCTCGCCCACCTCGACCAGCCCCACACCGTCGCGAGCCTCGCGGCCCGCGCCGGCATGTCCCCGCGCTCCTTCGCCCGCCACTTCCAGGCCACCACCGGAACGACCCCGCTCCACTGGCTCATCACCCAGCGCGTCGCCGCCGCCCAGAAACTCCTCGAACGCACCGACCACCCCCTCCCCGAGGTGGCCCGCCGCGCGGGCTTCGGCAGCGAGGTCACGATGCGCCAGCACTTCGCCTCGCACCTCGCCACCAGCCCGCGCGACTACCGCGGCGCCTTCCGTCACACGGCGGGCAACAGCCCGATCGCCCGATAGGCCCGGTCCACCAGCGGCCGCGCCATGCCCCGGGCCCGCTCGGCCCCCTCCCTCAGCACCCCGTCCACGTACCCGGGATCCGCCGCGAGCTCGGCATGCCGCTCCCGCACCGGCCGCAGCAGTTCGACGACGGCGTCCGCGGTGTCCTTCTTCAGCGCTCCGTACGACGCGTACGCCCCGGCCAGCTCCTCCGGGCTCCCCTCCGTCGCCGCCGCCATCAGATCGAGCAGGTTCGCGAGACCAGGCTTGGCGTCCCGGTCGTAGACGACCTCACGCCCGCTGTCCGTCACGGCCCGCATGACCTTCCGCCGCACGGTCTCCGCGTCGTCCAGCAGATAGACGATCCCGGCCCCGTTCTCGTGCGACTTCCCCATCTTCGAACCGGGGTCCTGGAGGTCCATCACCCGCGCCGCCACCGCCGGCCGCGTCGCCCTCGGCACGGCGAACGTGTGCCCGTACCGCTGGTTGAACCGCACCGCGAGGTCCCGCGTCAGCTCCACGTGCTGCGTCTGGTCCTCGCCCACCGGCACCTCCTCGGCCCCGTAGGCCAGGATGTCCGCCGCCATCAGCACGGGATAGGTGAGGAGCGACAGCCGCACGCTCTGCCCCGACTCCCGCGCCCGCACGCTCTTCTCCTTGTACTGGATCATCCGCCGCAGCTCGCCGTCGGTGGCCGTGCACTCCAGGAGGTACGAGAGCCGGGCGTGCTCGTCCACGTGGCTCTGCACGAAGAGCGTGCAGAGCTCCGGATCGAGCCCCGACGCCAGCAGCAGCGTCGCCGCCTGCCGGCTCAGCCGGCGCACCCGCGCGGGATCGTGCTCCACGGTCAGCGCGTGCAGGTCCACCACGCTGAACAGCGCCTCGCCCCGGTGCTGGTCCACCTCGACCCACCGCCGTACGGCCCCGAGGTAGTTGCCCAGCGTCAGATGCCCGGTCGGCTTGACCCCGCTGAAGATCCTCGTCATCGCGTCCGTTCCTTCTCCGTCCATCGCCGGCCCGACGGCCCGGCTCCCGGAGGGGGATACGCGAACGGCCGCCGAGGCGGCGGCCGTGTGCATGCGTCAGTACGGGCCGCCGGTCAGGCGGCCCACCACTGGGTGGTGTGCGCATGCGTAGTCATGGGGAGAGCGTACGCCTCCGGACCAGGGTTGACACGGGATTGACGGATCCGTAGTGTTCTCCGAGTTGTCCGACGTGAGCACCGGCCCCGGCCGGCCCCGGACAGCGATTCCGCAAGAACCACTGAGCCTGACGGCCGCGATTCGTCGTGCCGTTCTGCTTTCCGTGCGTTTTTGCGAAATGAGGAATCCGCGTTCGAAGTCCGGACGCGGGCCCCGATTCGCTTCGGGGCCGGGGAATCCGCTAATGTCTCACTCGTCGGAACGGCCCAACAGCCGGGAAGACAAACCCCGCTGACTGGGAATCAGACGCCGAAAGGATCTGATAGAGTCGGAAACGCCGGAAGGGCCCGGAGCGAAAGCGAAAGGGACTGGAAAGCACCGAGGAAATCGGATCGGAAAGATCTGATAGAGTCGGAAACGAAGGAAGCGCCCGGAGGGCCTGGAAACAGGAACGAAGGA